>JBIIYD010000006.1:0-26768 GCA_044347005.1 Flavobacteriales bacterium
GACGCAGGGTGTGGAAGTGGCCGATCTTCTGAGAACGCTCAGTGTCGCGATAGACCTCCACATCATCGCCCACGGCATTCGCTGGCCAGATCGCTGCCACACCGTTCGCCTGCAACCACTGTTCCTTGACCACGCGGTCCAGCATGCGTTGCGCGTCGGCGAAGAGCGAAGAGGCTTCCTTACCCACGACCGCATCGGTGAGGATGGCCGGGTAACGACCGTGCAGTTCCCAGGTCTGGAAGAATGGCGTCCAGTCGATGTAGGGCACCAGGTCGGCGAGCGGGTAGTTCAGGTAGGTGAACACCCCGGTGGAACGCGGTGGCACAGGCGGTTCGGCCTTCCAGTCGATCGCCATGGCGCGTGACCGAGCTTCTTCGATCGGTAGGTATTCCTTGCTGCGTTCGTGACCGGCGTATTGCTCTCGCACCTTGGTGTACTCGGCCTTAAAGCGAATGGCCGCATCATCACGACGTTCTTCACTTAGCAATTCGCTCACCACGGGCACACAGCGACTGGCGTCGATCACGTGTACCACGGGCCTATCATAGTGCGGGTCGATGCGCACAGCGGTATGCACGCGGCTGGTGGTGGCACCTCCGATCAGCAGGGGCGTATCGAAACCTTCGCGCTGCATCTCCTTCGCCACGTGGACCATCTCGTCCAGCGAAGGCGTGATCAAGCCGCTAAGGCCGATCACATCCACCTTGTGCTCTTTGGCTGCGGCGAGGATCTTCTCGCTCGGCACCATCACGCCCAGGTCGATCACTTCCCAGCCGTTGCAGGCCAGGATCACACCCACGATGTTCTTGCCGATGTCGTGTACGTCACCTTTCACTGTGGCCATTAGCACTTTCTTAGCGCCGGAACTCTGCTGTGCGAGGGGCAGTGCGTTCTTACGTTCCAACAGATAGGGCTCCAAATAAGCCACCGCCCGTTTCATCACCCGGGCGCTCTTCACCACTTGGGGCAGGAACATCTTGCCCGCCCCGAAGAGGTCGCCCACCACGTTCATGCCGGCCATCAGCGGGCCTTCGATCACGTGCACGGGGTCGCCCAGCTTCTCGCGTGCTTCCTCGGTATCGGTCTCGATGAACTCCGTGATGCCATGGACCAGCGCATGCTTCAAGCGTTCTTCCACGCTGCCTTCGCGCCATGCGGCCTGTTGCGCCACGACTTCGGCACTCGGGGCTCCCTTGAACTGTTCGGCGAAGACGACCATGCGCTCGGTGGCATCGGGTCGACGGGCGAGCAGCACATCCTCCACATGTTCCAACAGTTCCTTCTCGATGTCGTCGTACACACCGATCTGCCCGGCGTTGACGATGCCCATGTCCATGCCCGCCTTGATCGCATGGTAGAGGAAGGCAGTGTGGATGGCCTCGCGCACGGGTTCATTGCCGCGGAAACTGAAACTGACGTTGCTGACGCCACCACTCACCAGCGCACCAGGCAGGTTGTGCTTGATCCACGCTACCGCGCGGATGTAGTCCACCGCGTAGTGGTCGTGCTCGCTCATGCCCGTAGCCACCGTTAGGATGTTCGGGTCGATGATGATGTCGTGCGGCGGGAAGCCAGCCTTTTCGGTAAGCAGGCGGTAGGCCCGTTCCGCGATCGCGATGCGGCGCTCGAAGTTGTCGGCCTGGCCGTCCTCATCGAAACACATCACCACCACGGCGGCACCCAGCCGGCGGACGATCTTGGCCTGGCGCAGGAACTCCTCCTCCCCTTCCTTCAGGCTGATGCTGTTGGCGATGCCCTTGCCTTGCAGGCACTTCAGGCCCGCTTCGATCACGGCGAACTTGCTGCTGTCCACCATCACCGGCACGCGTGCGATGTCGGGCTCGGCGGCGATGAGGTTGAGGAACTTCGTCATGGCCTCCACGCCGTCGATGAGGCCCTCGTCCAGGTTCACATCGATGATCTGCGCGCCGTTCTCCACCTGCTGGCGGGCCACGTTCACGGCCTCGTCGTAGTTGCCGTTCTTGATCAGCTTGCGGAAGGCGGCACTGCCCGTGACGTTGGTGCGCTCACCGACATTGATGAAGTTGGCGCCTTTGAAAATGCGGAGCGGCTCGAGGCCGGAGTAGGTGGGGATGGACATGCGGATCAGATGATCAGAAAATCAGACGATCGGATAATTGCGCTGTTTGTCATTGGTCAATGTCTACCTGTCTCTGAGGAACGGTCCGGTCGATCCATTGACCGTAGATCCATGTGCCAATGAAAGCCGATAGCGATACTGTCAGCACAACAGACCGCATCCAAGCACTGACCGCAACAACATCCGACCATTCCAATCCAAGGAGGATCAGATAGCACAGCATGGAAATGACCATGATCGGTTGCAAGTAGCGGCTTACCATTGCCTTCTTGTTCGAGCGGTACCAATTCACGTAGTTCTCGTTCACTTGTTTGCCAGCAAGCAACTTGTGAAACAGTTCGTTCGATTTCTTGTACTGCTTCAGTCGTGCAAGATTGATCGCCTTTAGGAACGTGAAACTCTCTTGATACTTGCCGAACCACTTGGACCGACCTTTCAGCTTAGGCAGTTCCGCTTCCACCTCATTGAGCACTTTCAATGCTTTCGAGTACTGACCAATTTGCCCCAACGAGTCCGCATACTTCCACAACTTGATGGGCACCACGAAGTCGATCTCTTCCCATCGCCCCGTGCGAAGAAGCTCGTCGAAGAATGCCTTGTTCTCTTCATAGGCTTGGATGTACTGCGCCTTGTCGTGCTTCTGATCAAAGAATGCCTGGAGCTTCTTCTTGGTGTTCATGCGGCCCTCGTACTACCAATCGTTCATCGGTCGACCCCATGGGTCGACGCTACAGGTGCAACGATCGGGCGTGGTGCGTGCCGCTTGGCTTCTGCTGCTAAGGCCGCAATATGCTCCGGCGTCGTTCCGCAACATCCCCCCACCACATTCACCCAACCATTCGCCATGAACTCGCCCACGAGGCGGGCAGTGACATCGGGTGTTTCGCGGTACTCGCCCATTTGGTCGGGCAGGCCGGCGTTGGGGTAGATGCTTACGCGGCAGGGCGCATGGTCGGCGATCGTCTCCAGGTAGGGCCGCATCTGGGCCGCACCCAGCGCGCAGTTGAGGCCCATGCTGAAGAGCTGCACATGCTGCATGCTGATCAGGAAGGCCTCGATGGTTTGTCCGCTCAATGTGCGACCGCTCGCATCAGTGATGGTGACGCTGCACATCAGCGGCACCTTGCCTCCGGCAGGCAGGCCACGCTTGCCACGCTCTTCAAAGACCTCGTCGATGGCGTAGAATGCGGCCTTGGCGTTGAGCGTGTCGAAGATGGTCTCCACCAGCAGAAGGTCGGCACCACCATCGAGCAGGGCTTCCACCTGTTCCTTGTAGGCGGCCACAAGTTGATCGAAGGTGACAGCCCGGTAGCCAGGGTCGTTCACGTCGGGACTGAGCGAGGCGGTCTTGTTCATCGGTCCGATGGCACCGGCCACGAAGCGCGGTTTGCCCGGGTCCATGGCCGTGTACTTCGCGCAGGCCTCCTTCGCCAAGCGCACCGACTCGATGTTCAGTTGCCGTGCGAGGTGGCTGCACTCGTGCTCGGCCTGTGCGATGCTGGTGGCGCTGAAGGTGTTCGTTTCCACGATGTCGGCTCCTGCTTCCAAGTATTGCTCGTGGATCTTCCGGATGACCTCCGGACGAGAGATCGAGAGCAATTCGTTGTTGCCCTTCAGCAATACGGGATGCTCTTCCATGCCGGGCGGGTGGAAGTCCTCCTCGGTGAGGCCGAGGCGCTGGATCATGGTGCCCATGGCGCCGTCGAGGACGAGGATGCGTTGTTGGGCGATGCGTTCGATGTCGGTCATCAGTGCTCTTATGTGCGTGCTTTCATTGCTGAATGCGGGGAGAATTGTGAGGGTGGAGAGAGTGGTGAGAAAGTAGCAGCGCTCAGTGGCCACCTTTTCACCACTTTCACCCTTATCACCATTCTCACCACCAGAAACGCAAAAAGCCCCACCCGATGGACCGGATGAGGCATGACCTGTTCACACAAGGCAAGGACCTGATCGCGGCTCATCTTCTTGTTGTTGTCGCACCTCGACTGCGCTCGGCGTGACAACAACAACTGGAATTAGCACCTACCCGATGGTTTCCCAACGAACGGTTGCCAAGGCTTCACAGGGCCAGTCCCTCTGCCTTTCTGGATAAGCGATGGAAAGAACATGCCTGCGGCATGCAGGCGTGGCGCGAAGATAAGGGGGAACGAAGCGCTCGGCATGCCCCATCCACCCGGAGGCCAAAGCGCAGCACGCGAATTACCGTAGCACCGTGAATCGCGTGGGAAGCGCTCCTTCCACCTGAAGGATGTAAGCCCCAGCGTCCAGTCCCTGGCTGGTGATCGTGGAGGGCTGCGCTGCCAGGTATCCCGTGCGAACGATACGACCGTCCATGGTCAACAGACGATATACGCTGCCACTGGCATGGCCTGAAATGGTCAGGTCCAAACCGCTTACGACCGGCACCGGATACAGCTGAAGTGGTGACAGCCCGTTGTTCTGCATGGAGCCGGTGGAAAGTTCGTCCTTGATACAGCGGATGGAGTGACCCATGATCAGGAAATCTGCTCCCCGGCGTAGCTCGGCAGTTGCGTTCCCCACTTCCCAGTAGCGCTGGGCGTAGTTGGCGGTGGCTTCGGAACTCCACCACCGGGTGCGTACTCCCTGTGAAATGAAGGTGCCGTTCTGGTTACGGGTACCGCTGCCTCTTCCGCCAAAGCCCGCATCATTGGTGGCACCGGCGTTGGGCGCTGTCCACCATTGAGTGCCGACCTCCTTCATGGCGCCACCGGCCGTTGCGCTCTGCACAATGGTGGTGACGGGCAAATAGGTGGGATCGATCAGGAGCGCCAGACCGGACCAATCCTCGGCCGTGGGCACATGCCAACCAGCAGGACAGACCCCGCGTTCATCGCGCACCGCACCGGCGTTGTAGAGCTTGCCGTGGAGCACATCGTTGGCCGTATCGTTGGCATAGTGGCACCAAGCACCGCCCAGGGCGTCCTGCCATTCGAAGGTCGTAGGGGCATGGACCAGGCTGTCACCATTGGCATAGCGGGTGGTGCGCAGGTTCGTGGCCATCCATTCCTGGCCGTTGGTGTAGCGCACAGTCGGATACTCGTTGCCATCCACATCCACCAGACCATCGCCCGGAATGAAGACCTGCGCTCCCAAGCCTGTAGGATAGAAGAGGACGGCGAGCAGGAAGTATAAAACGGGACGGAAGGAATGAAGCATGTACAAATATCGGAACGTCCGCGTTCCTGACGAACCATCATCGTGCCACGCTGATGATCCACCGAAAGACCGGCAGCAGGGCACGGAAGTAATGTTGGTATTGCACTGGAGCCACGCTCCACGTAGATGATCGCCAGGGTCAGAACGTGGGATCAGGCCTGGTCCTACCGATCAGCCTTGGGCTCCGCTCATCTCGCGCATGAACGCGATGATCCGCTTGCGGAAGAGCATGAACAGCAGGATGTAGGGTACGGCCATCAGGTAGAGGATGCCGGTATTGAGGCCGCTTCCGATCGCCTGCTCCCCACCGAACACACCGGTCTCGCTCTCGACCACGGCTTTGCACATGGCGCAGCCTTGTGCGAGTGCCGCTTCAGGTGCCAAAAGCAGCAATGCGAATTGCAGGAAGAGGAGGATCCGGAGACGCATGGGGCCGTAAATGTAACCGCCGGAACGATCGAACGGTTCAGTAGTAGGGGCTGATCATGAAGTACACCACCACACCCGTGACACTTACATAGAACCATACCGGCCAGACACGCTTGGCCATTTTCCGGTGGCCGGGGTAGTCGGCGGAGAGCGCCTTGTAGGCCGTGGTCAGGATGAATGGCAATGAGGTGGCCGCCAGGACGATATGGGTCAACAGGATGAAATAATAGACCCACCGGATGGCCCCTTCGCCGCCGTAGCGGGTGTCCCCCGCGAACAAGTGATGCAGGATGTAGGAGACCAGGAACAGCGCGGAAAGCACCATGGCGCTCATCATCACCTTGCGGTGAACGGCCCAACGACCCGCCTTGGCCGTGAAGAGTCCGGCGAGAAGCAGCAGGCTCACCAGCGAGTTCAGGGTGGCGTTCACCTTGGCGAAGACGTGTACATCGAAGCCTTCGGGAGCCGGCACCTGTACCCTGTTGAGCACCACGACCGCCAGGAATACGATGCCGGAAACCGTCCAAATGAGCCGCTTGGCAGCAGGCCCCTTATCGGTCAGGGTAGCGGGGGGATGGGCTTCTCGCATGGCAATGGCACGGGGCGTTACGGGATCTACTCGCGTCGGCGGGCCCTTTCGCGTTCCGCAGCCTTGATCTTTTCCTCCTTCATCAGCATCTTCAGGTCGGCGGCCAAGGCGTTCATGCCTTCGGCCTCCGTGCCTTCGTAGTACCCGCGGATATGGCCATGCTCGTCCACCAGGACGAAGCGGCTGTCGTGGACGAAACGCTCGGCCGAAGCACTGTCCTCCAGGGTGCTGAGCAGGTAACCCGTATTGCCCATGCGATAAATGTCCGGGGCGTTGCCGGTCAGGAATTTCCACCGGGCGGTGTCGGCCTCCAGCTTACGGGCATACTCGCGCAGGACTTCCGGCGTATCATGCTCCGGGTCCACGGTATGGCTCAAGAAGACCACGTTCTCGAAAGCCGGGTCGTTGAGCTTGATCTGCAGCTGTTGCATCTGCACGCTCATGCGGGGACAAATGGTGGTGCAACGGGTGAAAAAGAAATCCACCACACGGATCTTGCCCGTGACGTCGGCCTCGGTGAAGGGCCTGCCGAACTGGTCGATGAAGCTGAAGGGTGGAACGGTGTAGTAAATCGTATCCACCGTGCTGACCCCATCGCGTTCCACCACGATGGTCTCCTTGTCGCCCATGTAGGGCAGGTAGATGAACTTGTGCTCCACCAGGCCCAGCATGGGCGAGAAGAACAGGAAAAGGCTGAATACGAACAGGGCTATGCCCCCAAGGACGGCCCGTTTTTTCCATCGGGCCGCAGGCTTCGTGTGTTCGCTCACTTGAAGGTCTCCCACGCCCAGTTCACGTAATTCGATTCCCAGATCGCGATCCAGATCAGGTACAATACGAACAACGCATAGGGGCCCAGAATGATCATTCGGATGTTCCGGCGCTCATCGCCCAGGTGCATGAAGGAGGCCACGATGAAACCGGCCTTCAAGAGGGTGAGACCGATGAACGAGAGCTTGACCGCCTCCCAGTGGCCAGGGAACCATTCCTTCCAATAGGCACCTACCGCCACCTCGATGGTGGTGATCACGGTGAGCAGGATGGTCACGAAATAGATCTTCTTTCGGATCGCCCGGCCAGCCTCTTCACTGTGATGGGCGTCCAGGCTGTATTCGATGATGTCGTCGCGTTCCATGTTGGGTCGGGCAGGATCGGTGTCAGACGAGGTAGAAGAAGGTGAAGACGAAGACCCACACAAGGTCCACGAAGTGCCAGTAAAGACCGGCCTTCTCCACCATTTCATAGTGGCCGCGGCGGTGGAACACTCCCTGCAGGGCCATGATGAGCACGATCAGGTTGATGACCACCCCGCTGAACACGTGAAAACCGTGGAAGCCGGTGATGAAGAAGAAGAAGTTCGCGTACTGTGCAGGCCCGTACTCGTTGCGGGTCATGTTGGCACCATCCACGTAGTTCACACGCTTTTCCCAGATGGCGGTGGCTTCGGGCCCTTCCACCTTGGTACCGGTCAGGTAATGGCCTTCTTCCGCCTGAAGAAGATGGAATCCTGCGGCGTTGGCCGGATCGTGGGTATCGTGATCATCGTTCAGGACCCAGTACTTGGCCCCTTCGGCAGTGGTGATGTAACCGCCTCCACCGTGGATGAAGTGGCTCCACTCCCAAGCCTGTGAACCGACGAAGAAGAAACCACCGATCACGGTCAGGAAGAGCCATTTGATCACGCCCTTCTTGTCCATCCGGTGACCGGCTTCCACCGCCAGCACCATGGTCACGGAGCTGATGATGAGGATGAAGGTCATCAGGGCCACGTAGATCAGCGGATAGCTGCCGTGGAGGCCGGGCAATGCGCGGAACACCTCTTCACCGATGGGCCAGGCCTCCGTGGTGGAGTGGCGCACGAAGCCGTAGGCTATCAGAAGTCCTGAGAAGGTCAGGGCGTCCGATACCAGGAAGAACCACATCATCATTTTCCCGTAGCTGATGCTGAACGGGGATCGGCCGCCGCCCCAGAGGACGTCGTTGCTCAGTTCTTTGGTCGCTTCTCCTGCCATGGTGCGGGTTTTCCGGCCGCAATGTTAATGAACAATGCTCAAGAACAAAAGGAGATATACCCACAAGCCGGCAAGGAAGTGCCAATAAATGGTCCCTGACCACAGTCCGGCGTGGTACTCCATGGTGTAGCGCCCCTTCAAAGCCATGACGATCATGATCACCAGGCTGAGCAATCCGAACAGCAGGTGGGCCATGTGGGCGGCGGTAAGCACATAGAAATAGGAGCTTGCCGTGTTCCGCTGATCGGCCAATTCGGCATTCAGGGGTTGCGCGTTGGCTCCATCGGAGGGATCGTAGAAGTTCCCGTTCTCCAACACCAAGGGGGTCCCTCTGCGGGTAATGGTCCAGTCCTCGCCATAGACACCGGTATTGTCCAGCACCTTACCCGTGGTGTAGTTGCCAAGTGCCACCAAGGACTTCCACCCTTGAAACTGGGACCATGTGAATACCAAGCCCAGCACCAAGGTCAGGCCGAGCAACCCGGGGATCGCTTTGGTGCGGCCCTTGGAAGCCGACCACAGCGCCAATTGCGCAAGCACACTACTAAGCAGGATGGCCACCGTGCTCAACTTGAAAGCCGACGGGATCGGGATGTTCACCCAATAGCCTCCGCTCTTGCTCACCACATACGCACTGGTAAGTCCGGCGAAGAACATGACGATGGCGAAAACGATGAGCCAGGTCACGAGCTTCCGCGTACGGATCGCGCGCTGGAGTTCTTCCTCGACCGTGAAGGGGGGCGTGTTCGTCATAGCTTGTCCAACACATAAACCAATTGCACGACAGGGAGGTAGATGAAGCTGGCGAACATGAGCCTGCGGGAGTCATGCACATCGCGGGAGAGGTACAGGCGCCAGGCAGGAACCAACATCAGGATACCACACATTACTGCTACCACCATGGACACCGGTCCAGTGAAGCCGAAGACCCATGGAAGCATTCCGGTTGGGATAACGAACAAGGAGTACAAAAGGATCAGGAACGCGCTCGATCGATCACGACCACCCTTGGAGGGCAGCAGCCTGAAACCCGCTCGGGCGTAATCCTCGTCCAGCACCCACGCGATGGCCCAGAAGTGGGGGAACTGCCACATGAACTGCATGGCGAACAGCAGTCCCGGCCCCAGGCCGAACTGCCCGGTGGCGGCCACATAACCCAGCAATGGTGGGAACGCACCGGGAAAAGCACCCACGAACACGGCCCAAGGGGAAGTGCGTTTGAGCGGCGTGTACAGCGCCACGTACATGAACATGGAAATGAAGCCCAAGATCCCGGTCAATGGACCGAACAGGACCCAAAGCATGAGCGTACCCGTGCCTCCTGCCGCAAAGGCCGCGATCACGGCCTCATTGCTGCTAAGCCCACCGCGCACCAAAGGCCGGTCGGCAGTCCTGCGCATCAGGGCATCCTGCCGCACTTCGAGCACTTGGTTCAATGCATTGGAACCTCCGGTGAGCAGCGTGCCCGCGAGGCCCAGGCCCAGCAACGCGAACCAGGAGAAAGCGCCATCTGGCACCCCCAGGAGGTAGCCGAAAACGGCACTCACCACCACCAGGGAGGCAAGCCGGAGCTTGAACAGCATGGCCAACTCGCGCAAAATGAGCAATGGTGTGCGGGTGGCGGTGTATGCTTCCTGGGCTGACAAGGCGGTGCGAATTTACCGTTCTGTATCGTACCCCGTTCAGGGCAGCACGTAACGCACTTCCTGTTCGGGGTGCGAGTCGCGGAAGTAGCAGGCAATGCCCAGCCGGATGTTGTGCGACTGCTGGTTACCAATGATCTCCTGGGTGCGGCTCCGATACAGATACGAGAGCTCCACCCGCGTTCCGGTGGAAGGGTCGAGCAGATAGCCCGCCCGCAATTCACCGTGGAACAAATTGACCTGGCTGACGCGACCGATGCGGAAGCCCCGATCCACCAGGTCCCCTTCCTCGTCACGTGGGCGTTCGCTTTCAGGCCTGAAAATGTTGTTGCCAAAACTGTCGTCCCTGTCCGAACCGAGCCAGGCCATGCTCGTGCGCAAGCGGTACTGCCAGCGACCGTTGGAGAAGTCGGCATGGACGATGGCCTCCTGGAAGTTCGATCCGTAGGGATGGGCCAGGGCCTGCCCAAAGTGGGCATAGTTCTGCCGGGTGTCGGAATGGGTGTACATGAAGGGCCTTACCACGTTCCATTCGCCCCTGAGCACCAGCCCCTTCTTGCCGAAGGCATCCCGCGATACAAGGCCCAGTTGCAGGGCCTGCTTGTTGCCGTACCAGCCGGACCCGCTGCGCACTTCTTCGAGCAGGAACTCGTCCAGCATGAACTGGCTGTAGATCAAGGTGCGTTTGCCCACCTTCACATTGAGCCCGATCCCCAGCAAGGCATTGTCCGGGGAGCCGATGGAATACTCCACGGGCCGGTAGAAGATGATCGGGTTGAGGTAGTTCATGTCGAACCCGCGTGGATAGGCGCTGTCACCGGAGCTCCAGACAATGGTCTCGAACAGGGACACGTTCACCCGTTTGCTCGCGTTCCACGAGAGGTAGTGCATGCTGGTGTACTTGCGGTGGAAATCCGATGCCACGCCACCGGCACCGCGTATGTCGCTCATCTGCGAGAACAGGTTCACGTACTTGATGTGCCATACGGAGGTGGTTATCCGGAGGTACGGATAGCTGTAAGCCTCGTTGGAAAGGAACAAGGAGCGATGGCCTTCGCCGAAGGAGTTTCGGCCGCGACCCAGGGTGAAATTGAAATACTTGCCGGGGTCCCAGCTCACATGACCGTTCCAGTCGTAGTGCGTGTAAGCCGGGCCGCTGCCTTGGGCATAGCCCTCTCCCGGGGTCACCTGCGTAGCGCGGACCAGGGTATCCAGATAGGGTGCGAACTGCTCGGTCCAGGCTTGAGCATCAAGGTGGAAGGAGAGGCTTTTTCCGGCGTCCACATCGGTCCAGAAACCAGCCCCTGCGCGGTATGGCAGGACCAGGCTCGTGTCGGGTACAAGGCCCAGTGAAGCATCAACGAGCGGACCCCAGCGCACACGACGCCCATTGCGCACCCCGGCCCAGCGGTCCAAGGAAGGGATGATCGATACCTGGCGCAGACTGTCGGGTCCGGCAAGGGCCGCCACCTCATCACGTCGGTATGGACGGATCGCGGTGTGGAACGACGACCCATGGATGGAAAGCTGCGTCGCATAGGGCTGTTCCACCTCCCGACTGAGCGGCAGCCAGGCTGGCTGGGCAGCGGCGGCAAGCACCAACAGGTACCCCAGGACCGAACTACCGATCCTCATGCTTCTCCTTGCGTAAAGGGATCGCGAACGGCAACATGGCCAGCACGAACGCGGTGGTGCCGAGCACCATAAGGCCCACGTTGGGGTGCCACTTGCGGGTCACCAGGCTCAGCAGGATGATCGTGATGGCATAGGCATAGAGCGTGAACGTGGTTCCGCGATGGCCAAGGCCCATGGCCAGCAGGCGATGGTGGATGTGGTTGCGGTCCGCAGCAAAAGGTGAAATACCCCGCGACATTCGATAGACGAAGATCCGCAGCGTGTCGACCATGGGATAGGCGAGCACCGCCATAACGAAGATCGGGGTCGGGATCTGGCGGAGGTAGAGCGGAAGCCTCGTCGTGTCATGGTCGACCACACGCATGGCCAACACGGCGAGTATGGCGCCGATGATCAGCGAGCCGCTATCGCCCATGAAGATCCGGGCCGGGTGGGAATTGAAGACGAGGAAACCCGCCAGCGCACCAGCGAGGACGAATGCCAACAGGGCGAGGGCCACGTCGCCGGCCATGAACAACCAGGTGCCGAAGGCGAGCGAAGCAATGAGCCCGATACCACCTGCCAGGCCATCCACCCCGTCGATCAGGTTGACTGCGTTCACGAGAACGATGTACACGAATAAGGAGAAGGCGATGCTGAAGGATTCCGGCAGTTCATAGATGCCCAACACACCATGCATGTCCACGATGCGGATTCCGGCCATGACCACCAGCACGTAACCCACGACCATGTGGCCCACCAACTTCTTCACGGGTGAGAAGCCGATGATGTCGTCCTTCACACCGATGAAAAAGAGCAGGACCATGGCGGCCAGCACGTACTTGAAATCCGAATAGGCCTGGCCCATCGCGAAGTAAAGCGTACGATAAACGTCTTCGCCCGGTGTTCCCAGCTGGCTGGCCTCCGGGAACCAGAGGGAGTAGGAGAAGATGACGGCCGCGAAAATGATGATGCCCCCGATGGTGGGCACGCTCCGGGCATGCAGCTTACGCGACTCGGATGGCTCATCGACCAGGTGCTTCATGCGTGCCACCTTGATCAAGGAAGGCATGGTGAACAGCACCACGAGGAAGGACGTGATGGAGCCGAGAAGGAGGATGTATCCGTGCTCTTTCAAGGGAGTATGCTCAAAGGTCGTAATAGCGGTTGAACAGGGACGTGGACAGGGAACCGTAGAGGTAGGAACTCTGTTGTGCGGCCACCGCTTCGTTCAGGTCGCGGCGCCTGAAACCCACCGTGATCCGCAGGTTCGAGACCGGGTTGACCAGGTAGGAGGCGTTGAGGTCCAGGAACAGGAGTTGTTGCACGAAGGGGCCGTTGGGGGAAAGCACAGCTTCCTCGGGCTTGGTCAGATCGCTGCCGTGGTTCTGTGCGAGCGTGCGATCGATGTTGTAGGTCGCAAGGTTCACCTTGGCCTGCCCGATGATCTTACCGAAACCCATGTCCAGGATGGCCACGAACTCGTTGAAGTAGGCACCCATGGGGTGTGCCAAGGGCAGCCCGGCATGTAGGTAGGCCATTTCCTTGGGATCGTCCTGGTACATGAAGGGTTGCGCCGCGTTGTATTCCACCTGCAGGTGGATGTCGCGCCGGATAAGGTCGAAGATGCGCAGGCCGGCTTGCCATACGTAACGCTGGTCCTGTGGCCGGTCGGTGGCGAATTGACCAAAGACGTAGACCTTGTCCAGGACCTTCACCCGAAGGTCCATCCCGACCAGGGACTTGTACGGTCCGTCGAAGCCGTTCACAAAGGTGTTCACCCCGATCACCGGGTTCAGCTCCAAGGGGTCGAAGGGCATGACACCCTGGCCATCGATGTTCTGGAAGATGGTGCTCTCGAACAAGCCGAGCTCAACCCTGCCGAGCAGCAGGCCCAGGTGGTTGAAGCGTGCCCGCATCCAGTAGAACAAGGACTCGCCCGCCTCGCCGGTCGGCAGCCGGTCGTCCTGCCGCACGCCATGCATCAGCTTGCTGTGCCAGGTGGAGTACTGCAGTGTACGCGAACGGGTGAGGGCACTGAACTTGAGGTAGGGCGCGTTGATGGCGTGATCGCTGAGCAGCATGGACCGATACCCGTGCCCTACGAAATGACGGCCATGGCCCAGTTGCACGTTCAGCCAATCCACCGGGCTGTAGGACACGTTCGCCTGCGACCAACCATAGTCCAGGATCCGTTCGGCTTCGTACTTGACCCGCCCTTCACCGGACATGACCCCGCTGGCGACCACTTGGCGGAACAGGTACTGCGGTACGATGGCCTGGTTCTCATGGAACATGGTCTGGAACGACACCTTCGGCCCCAGATCGCCTTTTACCCGGAAGCCCCGGGTATTGTGGTAGTACTGGTTGGTGTCGGCGTATTCCGTCGCATCGCCGAAATCCCTTCCGTACTCGAAACGGAACAGCGGGTCAACGGCGAGGTTGAAGTCGCCATCGCGTACGATGAATAGGCTTTCCTTGAAGACCTTCTCCTCGCCAGGCCAGTAGTACTTCGTGCTATCCACACGAAAGCCCATCACATTGGTGAGGTCGGCGCGCGACTCGATCACCGGTTTCAGGCCCGTTTGGGTGCGCGCGCCCACCAGGCTTGCATTGCGCTCCACATCGATGTAGAAGTCGCGCTGCAGCGGCACATCGTTCTGCTGGCCATTGGCCAACAGGGCAGCAACGAACATGCAACAGGTGGACGGGATCCGAAGGGCGGTGCTCACTGTACGATCGGCCAAGACTGGCCGAAGGTAACGGGCAAGGGAATGCCGGTAAAGGCGACTTTTATCATCGGATCGGCACTCTTAACGGCACTTTCCAGCCACGGCAGTGCACCGAATTGTAGCAGCCACCGACGATGAGCCTGCTTTCGATGCGGGTAAGATCCGTAGGGCAAGCCGCAAATTGGCGGCGCCTCCAGCACAAATGTCTGAAAGCCTTCCAGAACGGTCGGCCAATGGCATTCTTCGATTAAGCTTTCGCCAACTCGCTCTTGGCGAACTCCGCGTAGACGCTGGTGATGCCCTCACGTAGTCCGATGCGGTGTTTCCAGCCCAGGTTGTGCAGGCGGCTCACGTCCATCAGTTTCCGCGGGGTGCCATCCGGCTTCTCGGTGTTCCACTTCAGCTCGCCCTCGAAGCCCACGATGTCCTTGATCATCTCGGCGAGCTCCTTGATGGTCAGGTCGACCCCGGTGCCGATGTTCACGAACAGCTCCTCGTTGTAGTTCTGCAACAGGAAATAGCAGGCATCCGCCAGGTCGTCCACGTGCAGGAACTCGCGCATGGGCGAACCGGTGCCCCACACCTCCACGCTCGCCGCGTTGGTAACCTTGGCGGTGTGGAACTTGCGGATCAATGCCGGGAGCACGTGGCTGTTGTTGAGGTCATAGTTGTCGTTGGGCCCATAGAGGTTCGTAGGCATGGCGCTGATGTAGTTGCAGCCGTACTGGCGACGGTAGCTCTCGGCCAGCTTGATGCCCGCGATCTTGGCGATGGCGTAGGGCTCGTTGGTCTGCTCCAGCAGTCCGGTGAGCAGGCTTTCCTCCTTCAAGGGCTGCGGCGCCATCTTCGGGTAGATGCAGGATGAACCCAGGAAGAGCAGCTTCTTCACCCCGTTCTCGTAGCTGGAGTGGATCACGTTGCTCTCCATCATCAGGTTCTCGTACAGGAACTGTGCACGGTACACGTTGTTGGCGTGGATGCCGCCCACCTTCGCTGCGGCGAGCACCACCACATCGGGCTTCTCCTGGGCGAAGAAGTCGCGCACGGCCTGCTGTTCCTTCAGGTCCAGCTCCTTGCTGCCGCGCGTCACGATGTTGGTATAGCCTTCGGCCTGCAGCTTGCGCACGATGGCACTGCCCACCATGCCGCGGTGGCCTGCGATGTAGATCTTGTCTTGCTTCTCCATGGGATGCGTTGCGTGTTGGTCGGTTACGGGTTACGTGTTGGCAGAACGTTCAACACGTAACCCGCCAACCCGTCAACTCGCAACTATTTACTCCTGTTCGTGGAGAATTTTATGACCACCCTTCCTCAGGTAAACGTCCCGCTTGAACAGCTCCACGTCGCTGGCCACCATCTCTTTCACCAGGGCCTTCAGGTCGTACTTGTGTTTCCAGCCGAGCACGCGCTGGGCTTTGCGGGGGTCGCCCTCCAGGTGGTCCACTTCGGCGGGACGGTAGTAGCGCTTGTCGATGGCGACCAGGGTCTTGCCGGTCTTCTTGTCGATGCCCTTCTCCTTTTCACCCTTGCCTTTCCACTCGAGCTTGATGCCCACTTCGGCAAAGGCCAGGTCGATGAAGTGACGCACCGTGTAGGTCTTGCCCGTGGCCAGCACGAAGTCATCGGGCTTGTCGGCCTGCAGCATCAGCCACATGCCTTCCACGTAGTCCTTGGCATGGCCCCAGTCGCGCTTGGCGTCCAGGTTGCCCAGGTAGAGCGTATCCTGAAGCCCCAGCTTGATCTTGGCCACGGCCCGCGTGATCTTCCGGGTCACGAAGGTTTCGCCACGCAGCGGACTTTCGTGGTTGAAGAGGATGCCGTTGCAGGCGAAGATGCCGTAGCTCTCGCGGTAGTTCTTGGTGATCCAGAAGCCGTACAGTTTGGCCACACCGTAAGGGCTCTTCGGGTAGAAGGGCGTCTCCTCGTTCTGTGCGTGGGGCAGCACACCACCGTAGAGCTCGGAGGTCGAGGCCTGGTAGAAACGCGTCTTCTTCTCAAGGCCAAGGATGCGGATGGCCTCCAGGAAACGGAGCGTGCCGATGCCGTCGGCGTTGGCCGTGTACTCGGGCATCTCGAAGCTCACCGCCACGTGGCTCATGGCAGCCAGGTTGTAGATCTCGTCCGGCTGGATCTCCTTCACCAAACGCAGGCAGTTGACACTGTCGGTAAGGTCGCCGTAGTGCAGGTGGAAGGGACGGCCCTTCTCGTGCATGTCGTGGTAGAGGTGATCGATGCGGTCCGTATTGAACAGGGAACTGCGGCGCTTCACACCGTGCACCTCGTAGCCCTTGTTCAGCAGCAGCTCGCTGAGGTACGCTCCATCCTGGCCGGTGACACCGGTGATCAGGGCGACCTTGCGCCTGGCCGGGGCCTTGGCGCTCTTGGCGGCTTTCACGGATTTAACGGCCTTGCTCACCGCCTTGGCGGCCGGCTTCTTGGCAGCAGCCGCCTTGGGCTTGTTCGACTTGCTCGTGGAGCGCATGTTCTTCTTGGTCATGGGTGCTTATTGGACGATGAACCAGTTGTTCACCAGGTCGTGCTTGTTGTAACGCATGGGTGCGTTGGTGGTCACATCCATCAATTGATGACCCGCCTCGTTGGCAATGGCGTGGCCGGCGGCGGTGTCCCATTCCATGGTCGGGGCGTAGCGCGGGTACACATCGGCATCCCCTTTTGCCACCAGGCAGATCTTGAGGGCGCTACCCATGCTGGTGAGCTGCACCTTGCCGTGCTCCTCCTCCGCACGACGGATGAAGGCTTCGGTTTCGGGGCTTTGGTGCGATCTGCTGGCAACTATGGTATAGGTCTGTCGCTCGTGCCGCATGGGTAGGCGCGTGGCCCGAGCGGCCCGTTCGTACGCAGGGGCCTGTGCCAAGGTTGCCGCAGCGGCCAAGCGGTAGGCCCCACCACCCTGCCAAGCGAAATAGAGCACATCCTTGACGGGCACGTACAGCACGCCTCCGACAGGGCCCGCAGCACCGTTGGGCCCGGCCTCTCCCCCATCACGCTCCATCAAGGCGATGTTCACCGTGAACTCCCCGTTCCGTTTCACGAATTCCTTGGTACCGTCCAGGGGGTCCACCAGCCAATAGCGCTGCCACTGCTGGCGTTCCTCGGGCGCTATTTCGCGACCCTCTTCGCTCAGGACCGGAAGTCCGGTATCGGCCAACACGGTCACGATGGCACGGTGGGCTCGCTTGTCCGCTTCGGTCAGTGGCGACCGGTCGTCTTTGTGCTCCACCGCAAAGGCCGACCCATAGACGTCCAGGATCTCACGGCCTGCGGCAAAGGCCGCCTGTATGGCAGTGTCCACCAGCTCTTCCAAGTTGTTCATACCCATCGATGCGGGCAAAGGTAGACCTGCACCGGCGCGTTGATCGGTCGTTCACAGCGCGCTATCCAACGGGCACTGTGCATAGCCTGGCGCCCTGTTCATTGGACCACGGCACGCAAGAGCACCGGCACATCGCCATCGGCGGGCCACAGGCGAACGAAGTATACCCCGGGAGAGCGGCCGGCGGTGCTCAGTTGCAAACGGTCGCCGACTCCGAAGGGCAGTGTGGCCAGGACCTTGCCGTCCATCGCGATCAGTTCGGCCCTACGGTACACACCGGCCTCACCGGCAACTACCGTGAAACCCTCGGTGGCAGGCACCGGATGGATCGACGGTGCAGTACCTGAACGGCCAGCAACACCCGTTGTGATCGACGGAAGGAGCGATGTATAGGTGAAGCGCGCCGGGGCACCCAGGCTATCGAAGGTCATTTCGGCAACCGCCAACTTGGCCTCCTTGCCCTGCCAGGTGTAGGATACCAACGTATCCTGTGTGGCTTGTACGAATGTCCATGGTGCAAAGGAGAAAAGGCGGATCCAGATCGAATCCGTGGTGAAGTCCGTGGTCTTGGTGCGCAGGACATCGTAGGTACCCACTGGCGTGGAGATCTGGCCGTAGGCGTCGGTGGTGTCGCGCACACTGCCCCGGTGGCGCAACCGAACGCTTTGTACGCTGAATGCCGCTCCGTCCGCCACCACCTCGAAAGCGTAAGTGTCGCTGAACTGACCCCCGTAGTTGCGGGGGAACTGGTGTGCGGTCAATGATGGGTTGAATGGGACGGTCAGGCTCTGGCCATCGTTCAGGAAATCACCGGCAGCACCGGTGGAGATCAAAGTCGCAGGGGTTGAATTGAAGTAGACGTAATTGACCCCGTCGTTGGTCATGGCCAAGTTGCTGCCCGTAAAACTGCTCGCATACGGTGTCGTGGCTGGTGTTGAAACTGTTGTGATCACCGTTTCGTCCGGCACGGCCGCAGTGAAATCCCAGACCTGCGCTGCGCCACTTCCCCCTGGGCCGAAAGCGGGAATGGTATCAACATAACGCTCTACGACATCACCCGGGACAGCAAGGTCTTCGTACTCGAAAGTGATCTGGGCATTCAGCGAAGTGATCAATGCTATCCCGACGCTTGTCGAGACCAAGTGTAGGCGTGTTCCCATTGTGGTGCTTTGTTTCGAGGCGTGAATGTAGACCCAAAACAGAACGTGCCCCCCGGCAGGCCAGGAGGCACGATCGTGAGTCTTGTGCTGTACGAGCCGATCAGGCCTTGCCCATGATCTTGAACATGCCGGTGCCGCAGGTAGGGCACACGCCCTTCATGGCCTTGCGGCCGTTGGCCATGGTCACTTCAGCGGCGTCCTTCATGTCGCGCTTCGCCTTACACTTTACACAATATGCTTCTACGGCCATCGGGTATGGAATTTGGGCCTGCCAACAGGCAAGCGGGGTTGAACGTGAAGCCAAGGTATCAGGAACCGGGCTTCGTGCTGCCCTTTGCCGAGATCAGGTTATCAACAACACGATACGAAAGGATCATGCAGTCCTATCGACGAGCATTAGATCAAGCGTGATCCATTGGGCACCGGGCGCTCAACGCTGGTGAGCAAGATGTCGCCGTTCGCATCCGCGAAACCAGTCACCAAAAACTGGCTCATCACTTTACCCACCTGCTTTTCGGGGAAGTTGATCACCGCCACCACTTGTCGTCCGATCATCTCTTCTTTCGTGTAGTACTTCGTGATCTGCGCGCTGCTGCGCTTCACCCCGTGCGGGCCGAAGTCGATGGTGAGGACATAAGCCGACTTACGCGCGTTGGGCAGGTCCTCCGCAGCCAGCACGGTGCCCACGCAAAGGTGGACCTTTTCGAAGTCGGGCCAGGTGATGGGGTTCATACGCTCAATACCCCCCACCCCCACCCTGCCCGCGTTCGATCGGGTGCCAGGTGGTCTTCACCTCCTGGGTGTCCAGAATGGCATAAGGTGAAATCTGCTCCGCTTTCGGATACACCACCCGCTTCAGATTGCACGTGGCTTCGGTCTCGAGCATAACACGTTCATCGTGGTGGACACCCTGAGCGGAGTCGAAGGGGGCCACCACCACAGCGTTGATGTCCATGTGCGCAACGAGCGGCTTCAAGAGTTCGATGCGGAAGCCGGTCATCAGGTTCACCACACCGCCGGGCAGGTCGCTGGTGGCGAGCACTTCGGTGAAGGTGACGGCCGGCAGCGGGTGCTTCTCGCTGGCCACCACCACGCAGCTGTTGCCGCCCGCGATCACCGGGGCGATCAGGCTCACCAGCTCCAGCAGGCCGTTGCTGCCCGCGCATTGGATGCCCACCACGCCGGTGGGTTCGTACACGCTGAAGTTGAAGTGGCTGCTGTTGGTGGGGTTCACACTGCTGAAGAGCGCCTGGTATTTATCGCACCAGCCCGCGTAGTGGATCCATAGATCGATGGCGGCGGCCACCTCGGCCTCAGCCTGCTTCTGTGTGGCGCCGTGCAGCACCAGTTCATGCACGAACTGTGCGCTGCGCCCCTCGAGCATTTCACCGATGCGGTAGAGGATCTGGCTGCGGTTGAAGGCACTGCGTCCGGCCCATCCACCGAAGGCACCGCGTGCGGCCACCACGGCATCGCGCAAGTCCTTGCGGCTGCTGCGGCACACGTTGGCCAGCGGCTTGCCATCGCTGCCTTTGGGCTGGTAGTACCGCCCGCTCTCGGTGCGCGGGAACTTGCCGCCGATGAAGATCTTGTAGGTCTTCATCACAGGCAGGCGCTCGGACTTGGTTGCGGAACCGTTCGTGCCGTGACCGTTGAGGTCTGCTTTCACAGTGCTGGATCTGGTGAGGGTCTTGGCCATGGCGAGTGCTTGCGAAGCCAAAGCTAAGCCGGGACACGGGAAGAGCGGAGCAAAGGGCACATGCTGTAAATTCGGAGCATGAAGGAGATCATCTTCGTTGTGGAAGAGTCACCGGAAGGTGGCTACGAGGCCCGCGCGTTGGACCACTCCATCTTCACGGATGGTGATGACCTGGAGCAGCTGAAAGCGAACGTGAAAGACGCCGTGGCGACCCACTTCGAGGCGGATCAAATGCCCAAGGTGATCCGTCTGCACATGGTGAAGGAGATCGTGATCGCCGCATGAGGATCCCGCGCGACCTCACGGGCAAGGAACTGATCAAGGCGCTGGGCAAGCTGGGATACGAAGTGAGCAGGCAGAGCGGGTCACATATCCGCTTGACCACAAAGCGGAACGGAACGCATCACATCACCATCCCGGATCATCGACCGATCAAGGTCGGCACCTTAGCCGGCGTGCTCGCGGATGTGGCTGCGCATCATCAGATGACGCGAGACGAGTTGTTGGCCTACCTGTTCTAGGCCGTTCCTCCAAGCCGAACTCACCATCAACGCCACCAAGACCACGGTGTGGGCTGCCACCACGGACATCGAGCGCTTCCCATGGGTGTACGATCCGGAGGGGAACAAGATCGAATTGTGGGAGCCGAAGGGGTAGTGCATCCAAGTAACGACCAGGAACTTCGCCGGAATGGGCTATGACCTGCACATAGTACGCACGGAACAGTGGTCCGATGCGGCCGCCATGCCGATCACCAAAGCCGATATCGATCGATTGATCGCCGCTGATGGCGGCCTCTCATGGTCGACCTCCGACTACATCGACATGGCGGATGAGGACGGAAGCACCACGCGCTACTACCTTATCAACTGGCAGGGGGAACCTGCCTTCTGGTGGTGGCGCAACGAGGTCCGCTGCAAGAACCCCAGCGATGCGCAGACCCTGAAGCTGGCCCAGATGGCGGCCGCGCTTGGGGCTTTTCTAGTTGGGGATGATGGCGAGCGCTACGAGCTCGGAAGGACCCTTTTTGGTAAGCCCAAGGTGATCGTGCGGAATTCCTGAGCGAAGCAACTCGTTACTCCGCAGGAACTTCGGCATCAGCGGGTCTTCGACCTCCTCCAGACGGTAGCCGCAGATCACGCGATCGATAGCCCCTCACCACCGCCTGGCGATCTCGCGGCAGGCTGCATTATACATGCGGATATTCACCGGGTGGCGCTGTAACAAATGCAGGGAGTTCGCTCCGCCCAAAGTGCGTACGACGAACCGATCCAGGTCATCCAGGTAGCCCTCCTGTCGATAATTCAGGTATTGCCTGACGAACTCCTTCAGTTGGTCACCGGAGAGCTTCCCGACCAATGCCTCAATGCGCTCCTCCTCTTTATCCTGACCGGACATGTAAGTCCCGTCCTTGCTGTCGCCCCACATTTGATCGCTGATGTTCACTGTTTACGTACGACCGGCTCACACCCCCCGCAACACTTCCAGCACCTCCACCATGGCCAGGGTGTCCAGGTGGCAATAGTCCAGCAGATCCTTGCGTGCGATGGCGGGGTCCAGCTGCGGGTCGCGCAGCAGGAGGCGTAGGAAGGTGTCCGATGCGGCGCCGCCGTCCTGGATGGCGAGGCTGCTGTAGCTGAGCCTGGGCACCAACGCCGGCAGCACGGCCTTTAGCGAATTGCTGCCCCCGAAGGCCGGGTGGCAGTACCACCCCTGGCGAAAGGGCACCAGCAGGTCCTTGATGCGGGACCGCAGTGCCAGGAGGGCCGCAGCGTGGTGCGGCATCGCCTCGGCCAGTGCACCGATGATACCCGATTCAAAGGAGCTGTTGTACACCAGGATGTCGCCCTCCGGACCAATGTCCGCCAGCATCTGCTGCACGAAGGCCGCGCGTGGATCGCCCTGTGCATCGCCCAGGAAGGCCCGGTGATGCGGCGCGGCGCCGGGCGCGTCCTCCACGTGCAGGCTGTATTGAAAGGGCACCTGCTGGTAGGGCCGGATGCCGTCGAACAGGGGCACCGACGGGAAGATGGTCTCGAAGTCCAGGTGGTGCAGGGGATACCGCAGACCGTCCACGAAGGCGCGCACCGCAGGCGCATCGATCTGCGGGAGGCCTGTGCGGTGGGCCTCCACGTGGCGCTGCTGCACGGCGCTGAGGGCGGTGCCCGGCGGCACATCCTGTATCCGTACCACGCGCGCCTTCGCCAGGGCGTAGGCCTCGGCCCCGATGCGCGGCAGGTCGAACACCGAGGGTGCGGGCACGTGCGCCCAGCAATGGTCGCGGAAGGGGCAGGTGTAGGGCGCGTGGCAATGTGGACCGATGTCCTTGTCCGGCTCCTGGGGCTGGGCCAGCACCGCCTTGAAGCGGGCGATGTCCTGCGCGAGGCTCTCCTGTAGGGCCAAGGCCCTGGCGGTGACGTCCTCCAGGTGGAAGAGTTGCTGCACATCGATGGGCCCGTGGCGCACGTACTGGTTGTTGATGTGCATGAGCTGCACGCGGCGCAGGGGCAGCCCGCTGGCGGTGATCACCAGGTGCTGCAGGGCGGCATCGGCCACGAAATGGTCCTTGGCGGAGGTGGAGCTCTTCACTTCCACGGCCGTCCAGCCATCGCTGTCGCGTACCAGGATGTCCAGCAGCACCAGTACCTCATCGTGCAGGAAGGCGGCCTCGTAGAGCACGGTGGCCCCGGCTTTCAGGGCATCCTGCGTGGCCTGCAGCATGGCGGGGATGTTGACCAGGCGGTCGGGATCGCAGTCGGTGCCGCCCGGGAAGCGCTCGCGGGCCAGCAGGCCCACGTTGGTGCCGTTGTCCAGCACGGCCTGCTGCGCGGCGGTGGGCTTGGCGCGCAGCCCACGGCGGTGCCGGTTCAGCCAGAGCGCCTTGGTGCATTGGCGCCCCAGCATGGTGGAGGATTTGCTGAGGGAGTAGAGGGGCATGGGGAAAGAGGATGCAACATGGGTATTGAAGAAAGAACGTGGGCAGGTGGAAGTGTAGCGAAGAGGTCCAAGAGCAAATGGCGTCGGAACATGTGCCCAAAGCCGAGGGCGGTCACCATTTGATATAGACGCGGCGCAAGTGATCTTCCGGCCTTGCACTTCCCTAAAAGGAGGGCCGCGGCCGGAGGCCGGCGTATTATCTTCAATGCGCCAACCAAACCGCTTCGGAAGCCAGCACTCTCAGCCGCTAGCGTACCCGCATCGCTATGAGCGGAAGACACTGGTTGGCTTGGTGGATATGTGGTACAAGTGTCCTTAGGAGGTGGGAGGCAGCACAACTAACGTTTTGCGTGTAGGCGATGTTGCCTTGTGTTGCGCCTGCGGCTAGGCAATATTGCTTACACGCTGTTATAGCCAGTGGTTGCATTTCGCTACGGTTAGTTTTCATTATATCCAAATTGTCTGCTTTGCAAAATTTCTTTCCACCAACTTTCTCTTTCAATTATGATTTGGTCATTAGTTGTAGACTTGTAAATGTCAAGTATTGAGTAATTGAAATTCTCTTTGATATGGTCGAATGATAGTTTTTTAAGCCCTACGTTTCCTCCATGGCCTGATAGAATATAGGCCCTCCAACGGCCTAAAATCATATCTTCTCCGGTAGCTGATCCAACATACATTTTACCATTTGATTTATCGGTCAGCAGGTAAACTCCCTTTTGATTTTGTAATGCAGTTTTCCAATTGTCTTTATCTAGAACACGTTTCATCTCGCTCCATGATATATTAACTTTTTCATATCCAGGAAATAAGTCATTGTCAAAAGTATCGGGTAATATATGTGAAACGAAGCATTCTTCAATTACAGATTCAGCAGTTCGAACTACTGTCTGTGCTGTGTTTTTATATTTGACAATTAGGCGGCCGATATATTTTTCATAGTCTGGTAAATTTATGAATTCATAACCTAAACCATTTAACTTGCCTAAATCATTTGTCACTTTACCAATGTGAAATAGTAACCATAAGTTTTCCTTCCTTTTAATGGGTACCAGTCCAATTGTAATTTGTCCTTTTTGATAAAATTTCTTGCTAAAATTGTAATAATGTCCATTGAGCATGGTTGTTATGTCACCATTTTTAAAATTCTCAATAGGGTTCCAATTCTCTTCAAACTGAAGATTGAAACGAATCCTTACATTTTTCAGGTCGTCAAGCCTGAGTATATCATTTAATTTAATTTGACTCATGATTCATATAGTTTAATTGTTTGTGCATGTCCCCATTGGCTATAACTGGGGGTTGGCGAAACACGGTGGTAAAGATAGGCTGTTCTTGGTCAAAGATAGTTACGCAAACCCGACCGGATTGGATGCCAAAGCGAAGGTATTCGCCGATGTCCAGATTATCCAACGGCTGCCAATCCCGCCCAGAGCGTTGGTGCAGAAATGGGTGTATGCTTCGACTGCAAGAAGCCGCCCTTGAATGTGTGCGATGGACATGTGCTGACGCCTGTGTTACTGCAAGGTAATGATCTTCGGTAGCGCGGATGACAGGTTCCTTCATGTGACCCAACTCATCCACACCCGCTGGTCATAAGCAGGCACGCCCAGTTGCCTGCATACGCGCATCGTGTGGGCCGTGCCGCTGGTGGCTTTAGTGGAAACGTGGTAGAACAGGCCGCAGGTGGCCGGTGCAAGCCCGGCGGCGGGTGAGCCGGTCACCTTAAGGGTGTCGCGCAGCAGGTAGGGCGCCTTCTGGGCGTTCCGGTCGCGGGCACCTTCCAGGTAATGGTCCACCAGGTCGGCGTTGCCGGGCGTGGCCTGCTTGGTCTGGTAGGGCACTTCGGGCTCGGCGGCCATGTCGATCATGCCCAGGTCCACGGTGGTGCCGACCTGCAACAGTATTCCACAGCCGTATATGCGTCGGAACGTGAGGGATTCACTCCTCTTCATCCTCCTGCTCCTCTTCATCGGCCAGCAGCAGATCCCTTGCACTGTCAAGGTAATCCTGCTTGCTGTCAAAGGTGTCGGGCCAGAAGTGGCTCGTATAGAACCACATCAGCTCGGCCACATCGTCCTTCTCCAGCGCCAAGCGGTCCAGCACACGCTGTTGCGCGGCCATGGGCACCACCTTGTCCGGGAGATGGCCCTGGCTCCTGCAATGGTCCAGGATGAGGCCCATGGCCTGCGCCTCGATGATCTCCGCGTCCTTCAGCTCATCAAGCCCGGTGTCGTCGATGGCATGGTGAGCCTTGGCCAGTGCGAGAAGCCGCTCTTGGATGTGTGCGATGGACATGTGCTGATGGTTGTGTTGCTGCAAGGTACTTTTCTTCGGTAGCGCGGACGACCTGTTCCTCTATAGGACCCACCCCATCCACACCCGCTGGTCGTACGCGGGCACACCCAGTTGCTCGCACACGCGCATGGTGTGGGCCGTGCCGCTGGTGGTTTTGGTGGACACGTGGTAGAACAGGCCGCAGGTGGCTGGTGCGAGGCCGGCGGAGTCGGCGCCGGTCACCTTGAGGGTATCACGGAGCAGGTAGGGGGCCTTCTGGGCGTTGCGGTCGCGGGCGCCGTCCAGGTAATGGTCCACCAACCCGGCGTTGGCGGGGGTGGCCTGCTTGGTCTGGTAGGGCACCTCGGGCTCGGCGGCCATGTTCACCATGCCCAGGTCCACGGTGGTACCGGCCTCGTTGTAGGCCCTGCGGTGCCCGCTGTAGGGCGTCACCACTTCCAGGCGGGCGGGGTTCACGGCCACCACCCCGGCGGCGAAGAAGGCATCGGCGCCCCCGGCGTTGCCGCTGCGGAAGCGCATGTGTTGGGTGCGCTGGGCCAATAGCGTGGCCAGGGCCGTGAGCTTGGGGCCGTCCTCCGGCCGCACTTCGCGGTTGCCTTCCAGCAGCACCACGGCGCCGGGTTTGTCGTAGGTGGCGATGAAGTCGGGGAGGGTCATGAGGTTGAGGTTTGGCTTGAAAAGGTCGGCATTGCTGTTTGATGGACATGAACCTGGGGTAACATACCTTAGCGTAACTTTAACCACAAGTATAATCCCCATGGCAAATACACCGTATCGTTTTTTTCTGCGATGGAACCACTTCGCAGATGCTCAGATGCTGTTGGATATCAGGAATCATTTCTCCAGTCAGAATTGTCCCACTCTGGGAGATCTTAATTTTAGGGATTATTCAATTGGAATACGTTCTAATGAAGTTGTATGTGAGAATGGG
Source organism: Flavobacteriales bacterium (assembly GCA_044347005.1). Taxonomy (GTDB): domain Bacteria; phylum Bacteroidota; class Bacteroidia; order Flavobacteriales_F; family PHOS-HE28; genus PHOS-HE28. The sequence continues at coordinate 26,657 of JBIIYD010000006.1, forward strand.
ATTTACATTTTCCTTTTCGAACACAATTACTACGTCGGAAAAGCAACAAGCTGTACCCTCATTGAGCGTCTAGCCAAGCACTATGATTCTCGGCGTGTCTGCGGCTTTAATG
>JBIIYD010000124.1:0-8451 GCA_044347005.1 Flavobacteriales bacterium
GTGGGCCGACACGACCAATCGGTGGAGTGCCCTCGGACCGCATGTGAGCGCTTGGTGGCCAGCACCATTCGAGGTTTGGCGCAAAGGCCCGTTTGGGTGGATCCCGCGCGTGGTCCGCCGCTTGGCTGCTGATCCCGATACGGCGTTCAGCACGCCCCGTTCATCCGCGGATACCGCGGCAGTTTCCACCCTTCCAGCACTTGCGTCAAGCTCGCATCGAACGTGCGTCGATCCTTCCTCTTTCTTCTTCTGGTCACTGCAATGATATTGCCTGCCGGGGTGTATGCCCAGCCGGAGTGCACCTTGGTGCTCTCCGGCACGGTCACGGACGAGCACGATCGTTCGCCCTTGTCCTATGCCGAGGTCTTCCTGCCCGACCTGCTGCGCGGTGCTGTAAGCGATGAACAGGGGCGCTTCCGGATCGAAGGATTGTGCCCCGGGAAGCACCGGCTGCGGGTGGTGCACCTAGGCTGCGAGCCGGTCGAACGGGTCATCGACCTCTCCCGTGATATGGTCCTGGACCTTCGTCTGGAGCACCATTCCGAAGAGCTTCGGGAACTCGAAGTGATCCGGGACCGCCCGGACGAGAACGTGGGACTGGCACAGGGAACACTTTCCAAGGACGAGCTGGAAAAGCGTGCTGGTGCCGATCTGGCACAGGCCATCGAGGGCATTTCCGGTGTCACCATCCTCCGGTCGGGACCGACCATCGCCAAACCCATCATCCATGGCCTTTCCGGCAACCGCATCCTCACGCTCAATCAAGGCATTCGACAGGAGGACCAGCAATGGGGCACCGACCATGCCCCGGACCTCGATCCGTTCTCGAGCGATCGGATCACCGTGGTGAAGGGTGCTGCATCGGTACAGTACGGCGCCGATGCCATGGGCGGTGTTGTGATCGCAGAGCCGGTGGAGTTGCCCAGGGAGCGTGGTGTCGCCGGGGAGTTGCGCACGATCGGAATGCTCAACGGACGGGGTGGCGGTGCTGCCGGCATGGTGCAAGGTGCGGTCGGCAATGTGAAAGGACTGGGCTGGCGAGTGCAAGGCTCCGCCAAGCGCCTCGGTGATTCACAGAGCCCGGATTACGTGCTCAGCAATACCGGTGTGCGCGAGGCGGGCGGGTCAGCATCGATCGGCCTTCAGCGGCACTGGGGGGCGGCCAATGTCTACTACAGCTGGTTCGGTCGCGAAATGGCCATCCTTCGCGCAGCCCACATCGGCAACCTCACCGACCTCGACAATGCCATCGAGTCGGGAACGCCATGGTACGTGGCTCCGTTCACCTACGAGATCTCGCAGCCCCGCCAAATGGCGCAGCACCATCTGTTCAAGGCCGAAACACGCATCCTGGTCAGCGAACGTGATCAATTGGTGCTCACCTACGGCTATCAGGCGAACGACCGCCAGGAGTATGATGTGCGTCGCGGGGGACGCAGCGAAATACCGGCGTTGGACCTGTTCCTTACCACGCACACCGCCGAAGCACTGTTCAAGCATTGGTTGGGTGCCAGGGTGCATGGCAAGGTGGGTGTGAACGGTGTATACCAGGATAACTACAATGTGCCGGGCACGGGGATCCGGCCCTTGATACCGGACTATGTCAAGCGCACGGGCGGGGTATTCGTACTGGAACACATCCCATTGAGCGAGAAGCTGGAGTTGGAAGCCGGTGCCCGCTTGGAGGGGACCGACCTGCGCATCAGCCGCTACACCGCGAACGACGTTTTCGAAACCCCTGAACACACCTTCGTGAACCATGCGCTCAGCGTAGGTGCCAACTGGTCGTTGCGCGACAGCCTGCGGATCAGGGCCAACATCAGTTCGGCGTTCCGGCCTCCGCATGTCAGCGAGTTGTACAGCCAGGGCCTGCACCACGGTTCCGCGGCCATCGAGCAGGGCGACCCCACCCTGGGCAGCGAACGATCGTTGAAGACCACCGTGGACCTTCAGGCATATTGGTTCAAAGGCCGCCTGGCCACGGACCTGACCCTGTACCACGACCTGATCGATGGCTTCATCTACCTGCGGCCTTCCGGCTATCGCCTCACCATCCGCGGAGCGTTCCCGGTGTTCGACAATGTGGCTACCGATGTGCGCATGCTCGGTTTCGATGCCGCTGTACTGTACCACCTTTCCGATGTGTGGGCCGTACGTTCCCAATTCAACATGGTGAGGGCGCGCGACCTGCTCCAGGACGAATGGTTGTTCCAGACACCCTCGGACCGCTTGCGCAACAGCCTCCAATTCAGCATGCCCGAGCTGGGTGGGTGGCGCCAGGCCGAAGTAGCCGTGTCCAGCAGTGTGGTCTTCACCCAATCCCGTTACCCGGTAGGGTTGGACTACATGCTTCCGCCACCCACGTACCACCTCCTCGGTCTATCCGCCAGTCTGGAACGGAAGCTCGGCCACAACACCCTGCGCATCGGCATCACCGGTGATAACCTGCTCAACACGGCCTACAGGGACTACCTGGACCGGTTCCGTTACTTTGCCGATGCTCGTGGCCTGGACCTTGTGTTGTGGATACGATTCGGTTTTGGACACGTGCATTGACCGTTCGGAATTCCTGACCGAGCCGGGTTTGGGCCACACCATGGGCCTTGCACACGGATCGGCAACATGATCATCGAAAAACACCGTTACCCTAACATGAGAACTCTGTTGCGGAAGGCGCTGGCCATGGTGGCCCTGGTCCTGGTATTCACCGGATGCAAAAAGGAGGAGGAGCCCGAGGCACCTGCTCCTGCGGATCCCGTGCCTGCCGTCATCACTACGGTGGTACTAACGTTCACCGACCCGGAAACCTCCGAGGTCTTCGAAATGCGGTCCGTGGATACCGATGGCGACGGTGGCAATGCGCCCACGATCACGGCCGATGCATTGCCGGGTGGAAGAGCCTATTCGCTAACGGTCACCGTGCTCGACCAGGCACAGTCGCCCACCGTGGACGTTACCCCACGCATCTTGGCTCAAGCTGCCGAGCACCAGTTCTTTTTCGCGGTGCAAGCCGCCGCATTGACCATCAGTTATAGCGACCAGGACCCGGGCGGCAGACCTGTGGGGCTCACCAACCTGGCCATAACAGGTGCGGCAGGTTCCGGCACCCTCACGGTCACCTTGCGGCAAGGACCCGATAAGGAAGCCGCCGGCGTGGCGGCCGGTGATATGACCAATGCGGGAGGAGAGACCAAGGCCGAAGTGGTGTTCCCGGTCATTATAGGGTAGGCGTTACGTACTGGAACAGGTCGCATTCCGTTGGAATTCAAATGCACCTTCCCTTCACACGAAGCGCCATCCTGCTGGTGCTGGCGCTGCCGATCTGGGTGGTATGCCGTTCTACTCCGATACCCGAGAAGGATGCCGATGGACCCGCGGCCAGTGTCGCACCTCCCGAAGTTTCCCTTTCCCGATTGCTCGATAGCCTTGCCATTCCTGCGGACAGCATCCGCATTCGGGTGGAGAAGTCCACGCGCAGCTTTTCCCTACTGGCACAAGGCATCCAGCTGAAGGTTTATCCCTGTGTACTGGGTCAGGTCCCCATGGGTGATAAGCGGATGCAGGGCGACCGGCGTACACCGGAAGGCCACTTCGCGATCCGAAGCAAGTACCCCCATAAGGATTGGCACAAGTTCGTCTGGATCGATTACCCCAACGCGGAAAGCAGGCGTCGATTCCAGGAGCGAAAACGGAGCGGGGAGATCCCCTCCAATGCGGACATCGGTGGGGAGATCGGCATCCATGGCGTTCCTTCGGGCATGGACCACTGGATCGTGCAGGGCGAAGATTGGACCTGGGGCTGTATCGCCCTGCGCAACGCCGACCTGGACGAGGTCTATCCGTTCATCCAGGCAGGGAAGACCACAATTACCATCGTGCCCTGATACGGGCGCTACAATGCCGTGGGATAGAGCTCCCGGTAGCCTGTTCCGGGGTCAAGGACCCGTTCCATACGTACACCCATGATCTCTTGGACCACCAATTCCAGTGTGGTGCGTACCGTACAGCCTTCCATCAAATGCCCTCCCGTGCAATTGCCGACACCGTCGGACACTGCAATGTGCAGGTGAACGCCCTGCTTCGACAGCAGGCCATCAAGGGACAGTACCTCAAGATCGCCTTGGATCTCTATTGGGTCCGCCTTACCTGCCAGGCGGATCCGGCATGTGCTGAGGCTGCCGACCGACGCAATGATGCAGGCCGCGTCGATGGCAGAGCTGGCGCACCAGTTCTGCAGCGCTGTATGGACATCGGTGTCGGGTGCCAGGCGCAACACATGGACCGGCCCGCTACTGCCCTGTGCCTGGATCACTGGTCGAAGCCGTTCGGGTAGTGCTGTTGCAGGGCCGTGATCCCTTCGCGCACCTTGTCCTCCTGCTCGGCTTTGAACGCCGTAAGCTTCCTTGCCAGGTCGGCATCGGCCAAGGCAAGGATCTGTACCGCCAACAAGCCTGCATTCCGTGAACCGTTCACCGCAACGGTGGCCACCGGCACGCCGGAAGGCATCTGTACGATCGAGAGCAAGGAATCCCAGCCATCGATCGAGTTCCTGCTCTTGATGGGCACCCCGATCACCGGCAGGGTGGTCAGCGATGCCACCATGCCCGGCAGATGTGCCGCTCCACCGGCACCGGCAATGATCACTTTGACCCCCCGGTCCGACGCTCCTTTGGCATAGGCGAACATCCGGTCCGGGGTGCGGTGCGCGCTCACCACGGTGAGTTCGTGCGCCACCCCGAATTCCTTCATCGTGTCCAATGCTTCCCGCATGACCTCCAGGTCGCTGCGGCTGCCCATAATGATGCCTACCATGGTCGTTGCTCGTTAGTTGTTGTCCAAAGGGACCACGCGACAGTGCACCTTGGTCACCGCGATCGCCTGGTCCAGTGCTGCGTGGTCGGTAGCGGTCACGGTCACATGTCCCATCTTACGCCCACTGCGGGTTTCCCGCTTGCCGTACAAATGCAGGAAGGTGCCAGGCACGTGCAGCACATCGTCCAGTCCCTTGATGTCGGGCACCCCGGTGCCATTCTCACCCACCAGGTTGATCATGGCGGCAGGCATCCGAAGTGGCGCATCGCCCAAGGGCCAGCCCATGTACACCCGCATCAACTGGTCGAACTGGCTGCTTGCACAAGCTTCGATGGTATGGTGCCCGCTGTTGTGTGCTCGTGGCGCGGTCTCGTTCACCAGCAATTCGCCGGTCCGTGTCAGGAACAATTCCACCGCGTACAGGCCTGGCGCGTTGAAGGCCTTCGCCACCCGCAGGGCAAGGGCTTTTGCCGAGGTCGATAGCGCGGCATCGATGCGCGCCGGCGCCCGCAAGTGGTCCACCAGGTTGTACCGTGGGTCGAACACCATTTCCACCGGGTCGTATACCGCATGTGACCCTTTGCCCGAAAGGACCACGAGCACGGCCAACTCCAGTGCGACATCCACGCGGGCTTCCAAAACGGACGGTCCTGGAAAGGCCTTGCCGGCATCGTCCCCAGGATCGACGGGCATCACGCCTTTACCATCGTACCCCCCTGTGCGCGATTTCAGGAAGGCGGGCAACAGGTCCGGGTGTTGTTCGATCTCGTCCGGCCCATCGAGCAGGGCGTACCGCGATGTGGGGATCCCGTGGTCGACATAGAACTGCTTCTGTAGCCCCTTGTCCTGTATGGTCCGGAGCACCGCCGGGTCCGGTATCACGTGTTTACCGGCTGCTTGCAACCGCTCCAGTGCCTCGGTGGAAACGTGTTCTATCTCGATGCCCACGACATCGGCACCGGTGGCAAAGGCCAGTACAGCGTCGGTATCGTTCAGGTCGCCTTGTACGAATCGCTCGGCAAGAAGAGCACAAGGCGCATTGGGGTCGGGGTCCATGACATGCACCCGAGCGTTGTAACGCAGGGCGTTCTCGATGAACATGCGGCCCAATTGACCTCCTCCTAGCAGTGCGATCACCGGTTGCCGCGCCATGGGCGCCAAATATAGGACCCGCGGCGCCTGGCTTAAGGATCAATGCCGTTTCCGTGCCGTGGGGCGCACCCTCAATTGAATGATCCTGTACCCGGCTGTCAGTGTAATGGAACGGTTGCGAGGGTACAGTACAAAATCATTGGAAAAAACCGGACGGGTGCCATAAAGGTATCGGAAGGTCAGGTCCAGTCCGGAACGCATATCGAGCCCGAACCCACCCACCAGGCCGAAGTCGATGGGGTTGATGCGGTCCGAAGCATCCACATTGTCCTCATCGCTCGAGATGCGCTCTGCCCCGATCAGGCGTGAGCCCTGGGCCCCGGCGTGGATGTTGAAACTGTTCGTGACGTAGATCTTCAGGGTAAGAGGCACATGCAGGTACGTCGTTCGGATCGAGTAACGATCCCCATCGGGTTCGATATACCGTGCCCCATTCGTGCCCACGAGCATTTCCGGCTGCAATTCCATTTTCGGTGCGAATCCCCAAGGGAAGTAGATCCCCAGCACAGCCCCGGGAATGAATGTCGTGCTGAGTACCTCGGACCTTGTGGTGGCGGCCACAGCTCCCCCCTTGATCCCAAGGCCGGTTTGTTGGGCACTGGCGGCCAAGCAAATGAGGGTCGGTAGAATTGCGATCGCGGAACTGCGAACGAGGCGGCGCATGACTGGCTGGTTGATGCGTGCCTCTACGTAACGTGGCCCCTCCGGGTTCCAGCAGAATTCTGACGATTCGACCAGTGGTCGGTAGTTCGTGACGAATGGCAGGATGGATACGCTCGATCGCACCTCTCAAGTGGTCAAGCCTTAGCGGCCGGCCACCTCCAATCGGAGGGTCTCCACGCGGTCGCGCTCCCACACACGCACCAGATACGGCCCGGGTGCAAGGTCCGGAACGGGGATCACCGTCATGCGGCCCATTGCAGTGTGTACCGCCACGATCCTACCCTGCAGGTCCAGGACCTCCACCTCCGCCCGGTCGTCCATCGCACGCTCCAAGGTGAAGCTGCTGTTCGCTGGATTCGGGTATAGGCCCAAGTACCCGGCCAAGGCTTCGTCCACACCGGTGCTCAGTTGGACAACGACCCCATAATCCTCCGTTTCTCCATAGGCATAGTTGAAGCAAGGGTCGACGGAAGTGGGCTCTCCGTTGTTCACGAACACGCCTCGAACGCGCAGTCGTGTTGCTCCGAGGTTCGCGTTCGCAGGCACGGTGAACGTGATATTCTGCGTCTGGCCTCCGGCGGTCGTGGAGAACTGCCCCAATTTCTCGTTCGTGCTGAACACGTTGTCCTGGTTGTAATCGATCCAGGCCGCGTAGGAATTGGGCGCATAGGTACCACCTTGTATGGTAATGGCTTGTGAGGCGCCCCGGAACAGGTTGGTGGACAAGGAAGCGCTCAGGTTCGAGTAGGTGGGTTGTCCCGCGCCACCGCTGTTGGCGTTGTTGATGCTCCCGACCGCGACACCATTGATGAAGTCGCCATCGGAAGTGCCGTTGGTGGACGTGGGGATGCAATATCCCGTGGCCGGCGCGGTGATCACGATGCCATAATCCTCCGTTTCGCCATACCCATATGCGAAGCAAGGGTCGGTGGGGTTCGGTTCGCCGGTATTGAAGAAGACGCCGCGCACGCGCAGTCGGGTGGTGCCGAGGGTTGCGCCAACTGGCACCGTGAAGGTGAAGCTCTGGCTTTGTCCGGCAGCGCTGCTGGTGAACTCCCCGAGCTTTTCGGTCGTGCTGAAGGTGTTGTTCTGGTCGTAGTCGATCCACGCCGCATAATGGTCCGGCGAATAGTTGCCTCCTTGTATCGTGATGGTGTAAGAACTGCCTCGCACCAACGATGCGGATTGGCTCGCCGTGTAGTTGGAGTAGGTCGGTTGGCCCACACCACCGCTGTTCTGGTTGTTGATCGTTCCGAGCTGCACGCCATTGATGAAGTCGCCGTCGGCCGTGCCGTTCGTGGAAGTGGGGATGCACGGTCCTGTCGGTACTACGGAACAGGCGTTGGATGCCAGGAGGCTGCTGCGGGTGCCCGTGAGGATACCGGCCATGTAGTTTCCCTGCTGGTTCGTGAACATGGAGGAGCAGTTCGCATAGTCCATGAAGTTCTCGTACTGGGTGAGCACACCGCACTTCTGAAGGCCGGTGTTACTGCATGAGAACGTGGGCGTATCCGTGTTCGGGGTATCGGTGAATCCGTCATCGCTGCCGCAGCCTCCGTTGGCCCAGGGGTGTTGCAATCCGAAGTAGTGGCCGATCTCGTGGGTCGATGTCCGCGAACTGATGGCCATGCCATACTGGTAGTCCACTACAAGCCCGTCGATGTTGCTGCCCACCACGCCACCGGAGGGTAGGTAGGCATAGCCCAAGGTCACCGAACCACCGGTGGCACCGCTACTGATATCGCATACCCACACGTTCAGGTAACGCGTCGGGTCCCAAGGGCTTTTACCCGATGGCGGGGACTTCATGGCGTTGGTCTGCGT
>JBIIYD010000125.1:0-8380 GCA_044347005.1 Flavobacteriales bacterium
TTGCAAGCCTCAAGAAGGCAGATGCCAAGACCTTTACCAAGGTCATCCGCATGGTGAAGAAGGAATCCACCGGAGGCTACCAGTTCATCGAACAGGTGGTGCCCACCGAAGATGCCGAGAAGTTGATCTCGGGCAAATAATCCTGCAGTAAGCATTGTGGAAAGGCCGCTGCCGCAGGGTGGAGGCCTTTTCGCACATAGGGACCATAGATGGCATTGTTCGGACTGTTCGGCAAGAAGAAGGAGGCCACGGCCGAAGTGGCCGAGAAACAGGCCCTGGAAGCCGGTCTGGAACGCTCGCGCGAAGGCCTTTTCGGGAAGATCACCCGCGCCATCGCAGGAAAGGGTTCCATCGACGATAGCGTACTGGATGAGCTGGAGGAAGTGCTCGTGAGCAGCGATGTCGGGGTGGAGACCACCCTGAAGATCATCGACCGCATCACCCAACGGGTCAAGCGCGACAAGTACGTGGGCACCGGTGAACTCAACGCCATGTTGCGTGCCGAGATCTCGGACCTGATGAAGGATCCGTTGCCGATGGACCCGGCAGTCAAACCATACGTGATCATGGTGGTGGGCGTCAACGGGGTGGGCAAGACCACCACCATCGGCAAGCTGGCCAACGCCTTCAAGAAGGAAGGGAAGACCGTTGTGCTGGGCGCTGCGGACACCTTTCGGGCGGCCGCCGTGGACCAGCTCCGTATCTGGAGCGAGCGCGTGGGGGTGACCTTGGTGCAGCAGGGCATGAACGCCGATCCGGCGGCTGTGGCCTTCGATACCGTGCAACATGCCAAGGCCCAGGGGGCCGACATCGTCATCATCGATACAGCCGGTCGTTTGCACAACAAGATTGGCCTCATGAACGAGCTCACCAAGGTGCGCAACGTGATGCGCAAGGTGATACCCGATGCACCGCACGAGGTGCTCCTGGTGCTGGACGCCAGCACGGGCCAGAACGCCATCGAGCAAGCCAAGCAGTTCACCAAGGCCACGGATGTTACCGCTCTGGCATTGACCAAGATCGATGGTACGGCCAAAGGCGGTGTCGCCATCGGCATCAGCGACCAGTTCAATATCCCGATCAAATACCTGGGGGTGGGCGAAGGCATGGAGCACCTGCAGGTCTTCGACAAGCAGGCCTTCGTGGAGGCGCTCTTCAAGTAGGTCGTTCGCCGTAGGAAAGGCCTACGCGGCGTCGCTTTCCAGGGCCTGGTCCGCAATGCTGTGCCAGCATTGTGCGGGCACCACGCCCACCAGAAGGATATCGTCCACCAAGGGTGTTTCGCCGCGCCAGGCCTCGAAGGCGTTCTCGAAATGGGCCATCTGGGCTTCCGCGGCCATGCCATGGGCTTCCTGCAAGGTGGCCTCCAGGCGTGCCCGGGTGAATTTGCGCTGGTCGTTCGCACAGAACTGATCGGCCACACCGTCCGTGTACAGGAACAATCGCGTGTACTCGCTCACGGTGACGATGTACTCGGAGATGCTGCTGAGCCGTGATTCGTTCAACAGGGAGGCATTGCCGCTATGGCTTTTCAAATGCACCATACGGTCCCCTTCTTGAAGGATGATGCCGCAGCCCATACCGGCGCAGCTCACCTGCCGTTTCCCGTGGTCGAAGCACAGCACCGCCATTTCAGCACCATCGGTGTTGCCGGTGCGCGATCGGTCCAGCCGGTCGTTCAACAGTTGCTGCGTGCGTTTGATCACCTGGGCTGCGGAAAGGTTCCGTCCGGTGTGTACCACCTCGTTGAGCAAGCCATGGATCAGCATGCTCATCAAACTCCCCGGCACGCCATGGCCGGTGCAATCCAGTACGATGAAGTAGCTGCGATCGTCCACGCGGGCATGCCACATTAGATCGCCTCCCACGGCTTCCTTGGGCCTGTAGTGCACGTGCATTTCCTGGAAGAGGCCTGCCACTCGGTCGCGGTCCGGCCATAGCGCCATTTGGATCCGTGCGGCATAGTCCAGGCTCTGTTGCATGTCCTGGTTGCGTTCTTCCAGCGTTTGTACGAAGCGCTGGTTGGCCTCGCGTTGGATGCTGAACACGCGTTGGCGCAACTCCCGCTGTGCGGCCAGCATGCGGTCGGCCAAGATGAAGTTGCCCGGCATGATCATGGCCAGGTTGAATGAAAGGAGACTGTTTCCCGGTATCGCCGACAACAGTTCGGGGCCGGGCAGAACCGGGTTCCATGCAGCAAAGCCGGTGAGCAGGATGCCGGTGGCGGCGAGGTAGGCATAGCGCACCGCGCCGCGTTCCAGGTTCACCGCTGCCACCAGTTTAGGCAGGCTCCACAGCATGACCATGGCACTGGGCCAGGTGCCGCCCAGGATCATCTGGAACAGGAACGGCAGGAGCAGACCTGCGGAGAGCAGAACATGCCGGGACAAGCGTTCGGTGCTCTTGCGCCACATACCGCCGATCGATGCGGCCGCCAATGCGACATACAGCGCCTGAACAGTGCCTGCCGAAGGATAGCCGATGTGGATGCACCACATGATCCACAGGCTGGCGCAGACCGACATGGCGATGCCCATGGTCATGAAAATGCACCTTTCGCTCCGAAGCCGAAGCAGGTCGATCGCACGTTCTTTGGCAGCAATAGAGGGTATGTGCAGCCCTGCTACGGATCGTCCCGCTCCAAGGTTTCCGAATGCCACTCCAGGTGGGCCGCTCATTCGCTACGGTGCCAAGGGCTTAGCTTTGCGCCCCCGCAACAACGACCCCGCCTTCGGCCCCCAAGGGTCCGGCCCGTTACCCCATGAAAGCCCGAACCCTCAAGAAGACCAAGGTCAACGTGGTCACCCTCGGCTGCTCCAAGAACACCTTCGACAGCGAGGTGATGATGGCCCAGTTGAAGGCCAACGGCATCGCTGTGGAGCACGAAGCGGAGCACAATGATCATACGGTGGTGGTCATCAACACCTGCGGGTTCATCGACAATGCCAAGCAGGAGAGCATCGATTCGATCCTCGGCTGGGCCAAGGCCAAGGACGAGGGTCTGGTTGAGAAGGTCTACGTGACCGGCTGCCTGAGCCAGCGCTATGGCGATGAATTAAAGGAGGGCATCCCGCAGGTGGACGCCTGGTTCGGTACGCGCGACCTGCCCAGGCTGTTGAAGACCCTGAAGGCCGACTATAAGCATGAATTGGTGGGAGAGCGCCTGCTCACAACTCCGGCCCACTTCGCCTACTTCAAGATCAGCGAGGGCTGTGACCGCAAGTGCTCCTTCTGCGCCATACCGCTGATGCGTGGCAAGCACGTGAGCACGCCCATGGAACAGCTTGTGACCAACGCAAGCAACCTGGCCGCGAAAGGGGTGAAGGAACTCATCCTCATCGCCCAGGACCTCACTTACTACGGGCTCGACCTTTACAAGAAGCGCAACCTCGATGAGCTTGTGGCCCGTCTCAGCGACGTGGAGGGCATCGACTGGATCCGCCTTCATTATGCATTCCCATCAGGCTTCCCCATGGAAGTGCTGGACGTTATGCGGGAGCGCGACAACGTGTGCAACTACCTGGATATGCCACTGCAGCACGGCAGTACGCGCATGCTCACGCGAATGCGTCGTGGCATCACGCAGGAGAAGACCGAGGCTTTGGTGAACACCATCCGCGAGAAAGTGCCGGGCATCGCCATACGCACCACGCTCATCAGCGGATTCCCCGGTGAGACCCAGGCCGACCACGACGACAACCTTGCCTGGATCGAGCGCATGCGCTTCGACCGCCTCGGCGCCTTCACATACAGCCACGAAGAGGATACCCACGCCCATGCCTTCGAGGACGATGTGCCCGCCGAGGTGAAGGAGCAGCGCGCCCAGGAGATCATGGAGTTGCAAGGCGGCATCAGCTTCGAGCTCAATCAGGCCAAGCTGGGCAAGACCTTCAAAGTGCTTGTTGACAAGGCCGAAAGCGGCCATTACATCGCCCGCACCGAGTTCGATTCACCCGAGGTGGACAATGAGGTGCTGATACCGACGGAAGGGAATTATCTCCGGATCGGCGATTTCGCGGAGGTGCGGATCACCGAGGCGAACGAGCACGATCTGCGGGCGGAGGTGGTGTGATCAGGCTTACCGCCCGAAATACCGGTTCACCGCCTCCACGCGGTTCTGCACGTGGAGCTTTTCGTAAACGCGGTGGATGTGCTGCTTCACCGTGCCGATGGTGAGGCCCAAGCGGTTGGCGATCTCCTTGTACAACATGCCTTCGGCCAATAGCGTGAGCACTTCGTACTCGCGGGCGCTCAGTTTGTCGTCCACTCCTTCGCGGCGCTCCTGGATGGGCCTGAAATACCCCACTACACGGCGCGCCACGGCCGTGCTCATGGGTGCACCCCCGGTCCGCAGCTCCACGATGGCGTCCAGGATCTGGTCGGGCGTGCTGCTCTTCAGGATGTAGCCGTTGGCCCCGGCCTTCAGCGCATCGAAGACCCGGTGGTCGTCGTCGTGCATGGTGTACATGAGGAACTGGGTGCGGGGGAGCAGTTGGGCCAGTTCACGAACGCAGGCGATGCCGCCCATACCGGGCATGCTGATGTCCATGATCACCACCTCCGGTGCATTGATCGGCACGCCGGCAACGGCATCCTCGCCGTTGGCATAGGAGGCCACCAGTTCCACCTTGTCCTCGAAGACGAACAGCGAGGTCAGCGTTTCGCGGATGACGGGGTCGTCCTCCACGAGGCAGATGCGGGTCGGTTCATGTGTTGCCATCGGTGCGAAGTTCTCCGTTGCCGTGCAGCACGACAATAGAACCTTAGTTAGTGGGGGCGAGCGGTACGTTGCACTCAATGCGGGTCCCACCATCGCTGGTCACGTGCACCGATCCACCCAGTCGCTCCATGCGCAGGCGGACGTTGCGGAGCCCATTGCCACCCGGCAGGCCGGCCACGGAAGGCAGGCCGATGCCATTGTCGGCGATGCTCAGGTGCAGCACACCCCGATCATGGCTTATCCGTAGTTCGACCCAATCGGCCTGCGCATGCTTCACGATGTTGTGCAGGCATTCCTTCACCACCAGGAAGAGGTTGCGGCGTTGCTCAGAGGTCAGTTCGATGTGCGGCCATGGCCCCGGCGCCACCAGTTCGGCTTCCAGTTCGTGCTCCGCCAGGTAGTTGCCCGCATAGCCGTTGATGTAGGGCACTGTATCGGCCAGGGTGCCCTGGTCGTTGTTCATGGCCCAAATGATCTGGCGCATGCTGCCGATCAGTTCGCCGGCCGAGGCCGCCATGGACCCGAAGAATTCGCGTTTGCGCGGGTCAGTCTCGCTGCGCAGGGCCATTTCGCTACGGAGCTTCAAGGTACTGAGTCCGGCACCGAGGTCGTCGTGCATGTCGCGCCCCACTTCTTCACGGATGCGCAGTTCGGCAATGGTCCGCTCCTGTTGCAGGCGCAGCACTTCCAGCTCGGACAGGCGCTGATTGGAGCGTTGCCTGCTGCGGTAGGTGAGGTAAGCGCCCAGCACCACCAGCATGACGAGCAGGCTTACCGCGGCCAACAAGGCCCTGCTGGTGCGCATCTGCTCAAGGTCCTCGGCGATCCGTTCACGTTCCACCCGGGCCAGTTCCAGGGAGGCATCGCTGCGGAGCAGTTCCGACTGGATGCGCAATGCCGCCTGCGTATTGCTGGTCGTGATGCTGCTGTCCATGCGGTGCCATTCGCCAATGGCGGCCAATGCCCCGCGGTCGTCGCCGGCCGCGCGCAGCACCTTCGACCGTTCGCGGGCGAAATTGCGAAGGGTCACCAGCCCGATGCCGTTCGGGAAGGCGGCGCTGTGTTCCGAACCACGCTCCAGCACGGCGCGTGCTTCGCCGATGCGTTGCTGGGCCACCAACGCCTGTGCCAATGCGGTGTATCCGTCGAGCCTGATGTCGTGTTCGTTGTGGGCCACGGCCTCGGCGATGCAGCGCTCGAAACAGCGCTGCGCACTGTCGGGCATCTGTTCCACCAAGGCCAGTTTGCCCAGCGACCACCAGGCTACGGCGGTGGCGCGCGCGGCTCCGGCGGCACTGGCCAGCCGCAGCGAAATGCCCAGGTGATGACCGGCACTGTCCGACCTTCCGGCATTCATGAGGTAGCTGCCCAGATTGCCGTGGATGTGGTACAGCTCCGATACCGGGTAGCGTGCCTGTGCATCGCGCGGGAACCACAGCAGGGCCATGCGCATGTAGGGTAGCGCTGCCCGGCTCTCCTGGATGTTCTCGTGGAGCAGCCCACGCAGGTTGTACACGTTGGCGATCAGCAGGCTGTCGTTCAAGGTCATGGCGATCGCCATGCTGCGGTCAAGGTCCTGCATGCCTTCGGTGAACAGGCCTTCGTAGTAGAGCACTTCGGCACGGTAGGTCAGCAGGAAGTACCGCTCCTCAGGTGCTTCGCGATCACCGATGTGTGCCAGGCCTCGGGCTATCCAATGCATGGCACTGTCGGCATGGAAGGCGTCCATGTGCAGCAATGTCCTGCGCATGATGCCGTGCATCACGGGGTTGCTGAACGGTTCTTTCTGCCGCATGGCGCTGCTCACCGTGGCTTGTGCACGGCCAACGGTCGCAGCGTTCATCAGCAGCACCGCGATCGTCAGGCAACGCAGGGCCTTCCACTGGGGCCTGCAGTCCAGGCGCTTCCGGCCGTCCTGTTCATGACGACCGTTCTTCATCGCTTCTGCAGCTCCAGCACGATGGCCAGGGAGTTCTTGCCCGCAGCGCTCGTGGCGCCGATGGTCTCGCCATCGCTGAAGCGCACATCGGTGCTCAGCTCATCGCCGAGCACGTCCTTCAACTTGCCGTCCAGCCCGACCGCGGGACTCGCCAACATGGCCTCGTTCAGCTTCGGGTAATCGAAGGGCTGGTTGGTAACGAGCACGGCCATTACGTCGAGGTCGCCTTCCTCATCGGCCATCAGGCTGTGGTCGTTGGGGAAGAGGCGTGTGCCGGTGATGCCGCAGTACGGGGAATGTTTCGGCGTGTAGGGGAAGAGCACGTAGGTGCGTCCATCGGCCTCCTGGCCGAACACGTAGGTGTAGCACTCGGCGTTGTTGGTGACCTGGATCTTGAATTTGGTGCCCTTGGCGATGGGCGTGGTGCTGCGGAACACGTTGCCCCCGGTGTTGCGCAGCGGGATGTTCCCCTTGCTTTCGTTGTCCACGAAGCCGAAGCGGATGTCGAAGCGTGCGGGCTTCACGTCCACGCCTTCGCCCTGCGGATAGACCGCGTAGGCTTCCTTGCCGAAGTGGTCGAACACGGGGTAGGGCACCCAGGCCATACCGTTCTTCCCCCATTCGGGGCCCCAGCTGTTCATGATCAGGAAGCCACCGGTATCGCCGAACTTGAAGTCGTCGTAGCCCACCACGCACATCGCATGGCCACCGAAGCCGCGCTGCTGGTAGTCGCTCTCGGTAGGCAGCCATTCCTCCTGTCCGGCCATGTCCTGCATGAAGGTGCCGCCCACCATCATGCCGATGACGATCGGGGAGCCTTGCGCCAGGTGCTGTTTCATGGCCAGCATATCGGTGCGCTGTTCATCGGCACCCAGGGTCAGGCGCTGGAAGCCTTTGATGCGGAAGGGCAAGGCCTGTTGCACATCCTGTGCGTTGGGCATTTTGGAGCAGCTCTCATCGGTGTAGGCGAAGCGGCTGAAGGGCAGGGCGCCGCTCTTTTCCATCTGCTCCATGGCGCGGTAGATGTACGAACCCTGGCAATCGCTGTTGTCGATCTTGATCTGGTTGTACATGTACGCAGGACTGAAGGCCGTGCTCTTCGGGTCGGCACCGGTGGCCTTGGCCTGCACGATGGTGCGCGCGGCGTAGGCGCTGGCCCAGGCCACACAGCTGCCTTGCTGGCCCTGGTTCAACCTTGGCGGGCAATACTGTTCCAGCGTTACGCGCTCGGGCAAGGGGTTCTTCACATTGTCCGCCAGCGGCTCGTACACTTCGGCCTGGTCGTACAGGGCCGGGTCGAAATTGGCGCCGGTGCTGAGGCCGGCCAGTTGCGATACCATGTCGCCACCACCGTTGCGGCCCGCGGTGAACCACCAGATGGCGCCCAGCACGAGCACAACGATCAGCAGCTTCGGCTTCCTGATCAGGAAGCCCAACAGCATGGGCAGCAGCTGGCCGAACGCACCGCCCATGCCGCCACCGCCACCGGACGATCGGCGGGATGGGGAGGAACGACGACCTCCGCCCGGGTTGTCGGGCACCATTCGAATGGCCATGCTTAATGGTTCAAGGTGAATTGCGGTTCGGCAAAGGAACCAGGCCGATCACTTCCCTGGCGCGAATTTCTCCTTGCCCGTGAGCAGGTGCCACCACAGGATGAAATCGCTCGCTAGGCTGAAGCCGGGGTACTTGAAGGTGGCGGGCTTGTTCTTCTCGAAAAA
>JBIIYD010000126.1:0-8304 GCA_044347005.1 Flavobacteriales bacterium
GCGTGATGCCCAGCCCCGGGTGGAGCAGGACGCCCCGCAGCCACTTCTCGCCGGCCACTTCACGCAGGTGCTTCAGCCCGGCCACATCGCTGCTGCCAACGGCCATGGCGGCCTTCACTTCGATGCCTACGATACGGCCCTTGCTGTCCTCCAGCACGATGTCCACTTCACGGCCGGCCTCTGTCCGGAAGTGGTACAGCTTCACCCGCGTCCTGCTCCATCCGGCGATCTTCCGCAGCTCATTGAGAACGAAGGTCTCCAACAGCGGCCCGAAAGCAGGGCTGTTGAGGATGTCCGCTGGCTTGTCGATGCCCGCCAGGTGCGCCGCGAAGCCGCTGTCGGCCAGGTGCAGCTTGGGGGCCTTCACCAGCCGCTTGCCCCGGTGCGCATGCCAGGCCTCCACCGGTGTGCTCAGGAAGGTGGCTTCCAGCAGTGCCATGTAGCGCCGCATGGTGCTGTGGGGAATGTCCAGCGTCCTCGACAGGTCGGCGAGGTTCAGCAGGCCGCTGCTTCGCAATGCCAGTGCCTGCAGCAGGCGCGGAAGGTCGGTGAGCCCGGTGATGTTGCTGATGTCCCGTACATCGCGCTGAAGGATGCTCGTGATGTAGGCGCTGTACCACGCCTCCCGTCGCGCCGGATCCTTGCGCGTCATCACTTCGGGGTAGCCTCCTGCAAGGACCCTCGCTGCGATCTGCTTCCGCTCCAGGGTTGTGGGGGGCGTCATCTTCGGCCGTGCAGCGAAGACCTGGTCGATGAAGCCGCTCTTGCGGCCTTGCAACTCGTCCTGCGCGAAGGGGTAGAGCGGTAGGATCTCCATCCGTCCGGCCAGCGAGTCGCCCAGCCGGGGAAGCACCAGCACGTTGGCACTGCCCGTGAGCAGGAAGCGGCCCGGCTTGCGGTCGCGGTCCACCGAGGCCTTGATCGCCCGGAAGATGTTGGGGGCGTTCTGCACCTCATCGATCACCGCCAGCTTGCCCAAGCCTTGGATAAAGGCTGGTGGGTCGGCCAGGGCCGCTTCCAGGGTGGGGTGGTCGTCCAGGGTCACATAGCTGGCGCCCCGCTGACGCGCGATGGCTTTCACCAAAGTGGTCTTGCCTGTTTGACGCGCACCGTGCAGCAATACCACAGGGGTGTCCTTCAAGGCGATATCCACGGCGTGCCTAAGGTTCCGCTCCTTTTCCATGCTGCTAAAATAGCCTATCACGGTGGATATATCGCCATGAGGTGGTGGGAAATTCGCCACGCCGTGGCGAATTTCCGTAGACAATGACCTCGCACGGATCACCCGGAGGCTCGCCTCATGGCCTCATCATGCATACCTTGGCAGGCGTTCCCATGGACTTCCTCGCCCTCGACTTCGAGACCGCCACCACACAGCCCGACAGCCCCTGCGAGCTGGGTATCGCCGTGGTGCGTGGGGGAGTGGTACGCGAGGTGCGCAACTGGCTCATCAAGCCGCCACAGTGGCCCTACTTCAGTCCTTACAACATCGCGGTGCACGGCATCACCCCGCAGGATGTGGCAGGTGCTCCGCGCTGGAACGATATCTGGCAGGAGGTGGCCGAATTGCTGCACGAGCAGGTTGTGGTGGCACACAATGCGGCCTTCGATATGTCGGTGCTGCGCAGCACACTGGCGAGCCATGGCCTGGCGCATCCCACCTTCCAATACTTCTGTAGTGTGAGCATGTGCCGCAAGGTTTGGCCCGGCCGCACTTCCTATGGCCTTAGGTCGATGTGCGACATGCACGACATTCGTTTCAAGCACCACCGGGCCGGTAACGATGCCGAAGCCACGGCCGAATTGGTGCTCCGTGCCACGGATCAACGTCCGTCCTTCGACATCACGCAATTCCTGATCGACTCCAAGGTGAAGATCGGAGCGTTCTACCCCGAAGGGCACCGCACGCCGGGAGGGAAGGTCGTGGCAGCGGTGCGGTAGGTCGTTCGTGCTGCCGGGCCACCCTTGGTCACTCCTCCATGGCCACGTACATCTTCTTGATGCGCATCAAGGGTCCGGGGCAATGCACGCCGTGGCAGTTGGCACAACTCTGGATCAAGGCATTATAGGCCTGCGCGCGTTCCTTTTTCGGGGCCTTGTACAGTGCGTCCAGCTTCTTCACATAGTCCGCACTGAAGGTGGGGTAGGTGATCGGGTCGATGTGCATGCCCTCGGTCGGCGTGGCCGTCATCAAACGGTCGGCATCCGGTGCAGGTGGCAGTTTGGCGTCGCGCTTCAGGGCGGCTTTCACGCTATCCGCATGTGCGGCCATGGAACGCATGAGCAGCGCCAACTCGCTGGCTTCGTCCAAGCCATCGCTGGTCGCGGGTACGTCCGTGGCCACCTCCGGACGATGGCTGAGGCAGGCCGCAACGGTCATCATCACCAGCAGAACAGGAAGTATGCGCAGGGGCTTCATGCAACAAAGTAAGCTGGTGCGGGCATCTGCCACAATGACCGCTCCCGATCCGGGGTCCGGGATCTGCCGAGCGGCCCCTGTGAGCGTTCCGCCGAACCCCGAAGCATCCATTGCCCGCGAACGGATCGCCCGCTCGGCCGCTCTGCCCGCACTGGTCGTGCTGCTCTTATGGGTGGTGCATGCGCTCGACCATGGCTTGGACCTTGGCCTTCACCGTTTGGGCGTGCTTCCGCGACGCGTCGACGGCTTGTTCGGTATCCTGTGCTCACCGTTCGTGCACGGCGATACGGAGCACCTCTTCAACAATTCGGTTCCGATCTTCCTGCTTGGCTGGGGGCTGATGTACTTCTATCCCAGGGTGGCCGGGCCGGTGGTTCTGGCGTCGTGGCTTGTCAGTGGGATGTGGGTGTGGATCAGCGCCCGTTCCAATTACCACATCGGCGCCAGCGGCGTGGTCTACGGACTCGCAGCGTTCCTCTTCGTCAGTGGTCTCTTGCGCAGGCAGCGCACTCTCATGGGGCTGTCCTTGCTGGTGGTGTTCCTGTACGGCAGTATGGTTTGGGGCATATTCCCTTTGGTGCCCCGCATCAGTTGGGAAAGCCATTTGTGGGGTGCGGTGGCAGGCACGCTCATGGCGGTGCTCTACCGGCATGTTCCACCAGCGGTGCAGGACCCGCCGGAGCCGGTTTTTGACGACGACGATGACCCCGATGCCGAGGTGATCCGCCCGGGCGATCGGACTGGAACACCGGATCAGGTACATGTCGTTTACCACCCTGAACGGATCGGGGAAGCGGGTGATGCAGAGGACGGCCGGCAACGGTCATCACTGGATGACACCCTGCCACTCGATCCCGACCGAACCTCGGGCACGTTGAGCAAGCCATAGCGCCGTTCCTTTGTTCCTCTCCCGGCAACCGTTCGCCGGAAGGTCTTTTCGATCCCCCAGATCCGTTCGATCCATGCCCATGACATCCGCCGCCGAGGCTGTTTCGTTGATCCGATCCGGCGATCGGGTCTTTGTACACGGCAGTGCCGCGACGCCCCTCACCCTGTTGCAGGCCATGTTCGACCGGGCATCGGAGCTGCGCAATGTGGAAGTCGTGAGCATCAGCACGCTTGGTGATATCGGACTGGACAAACCCGGCGTCAAGGATGCCTTCTTCATCAATTCCCTGTTCGTTTCGGAGAACGTGCGGAAGGTGGTGAATACCGAACACGGCGACTACGTGCCGGTCTTCCTCAGCGAGATCCCACGCCTTTTCGATCGCGGCATCCTGCCCCTCGATGTGGCGCTGGTGCACGTATCGCCACCCGACCGTCATGGCTTGTGCTCCCTCGGTGTTTCGGTGGACGTTGCGCGCGCTGCCGTGCGCAACGCGAAGACGGTCATTGCGCAGGTCAATCCGAACATGCCACGCACCCATGGCGAGGGGCATATTCACCTGAGCCGTTTTGCGGCCATGGTGGAGGTGGACGATGCATTGCCCGAAGTGGACTATGGTGCCCGCATAGGCGACAGCGAGCTTGCCATTGCATCGCATTGTGCCGAACTGATCGAGGATGGCAGCACCCTGCAGATGGGCATCGGTGCCATCCCGGACGCGATCCTCGGCGCGCTGTACAACCACAAGGACCTGGGTGTCCATACCGAAATGTGTTCCAACGGCATCATTCCGTTGCTGGAGAACGGCGCGATAACCAACCGCTTCAAGAAGAAGCACCAAGGGCGCGTGGTCACCAGTTTCGCATTGGGCAGCCGCAAGCTGTACGACCTTTTCCACGACAACCCCGAGTTCGCATTCCTCGATGCGCAATACGTCAACGACGGCAAGGTGATCCGTGCGAACCCCAAGGTGGTGGCCATCAACAGTGCCATCGAGATGGACCTTACCGGGCAGGTTTGTGCGGACAGCATCGGCACCTGGCAGTACAGTGGGGTGGGCGGGCAAATGGACTTCATGCGGGGTGCGGCGCTCAGCCCGGGCGGTAAGCCCATCATCGCCATGGCATCCACAACGGGCACGGGCGTCAGCAAGATCGTTCCCTTTCTCAAGCAAGGCGCGGGGGTGGTAACGACCCGGGCGCACATGCACTGGGTGGTGACCGAATTCGGGGTGGCCTACCTGTATGGGAAGAACCTGCGTCAGCGTGCCGAGGCCCTCATCGCCATCGGCCACCCCGATCATCGGGAGGGTCTCTCCAGGGCGGCCTACGAGCGTTTCCACAACTAGTGGCCCACAACGACGAAGGCCCCGAAGCATCGCTTCAGGGCCTTCGTGGCATCGTAAATCGGCGCGCCTATTCCGCTTCGGCTTTCAAGGTGGCAAGTTCCTGTCCGCCCCCCAGGAGCTTCAGCAGTCCCTTGTCCATTTTGAAGCTGTCCACCTTGCCGAGCATGGCGGTGATGGCATTCTCCGTGGGCTGGATGCCCTCGCAGAATTTCTTCGTCGAACCTACGCCGGGGAAGCTCAGGTTCGTGCCATCCAGTTTGTATTCGCCCATGAGTTGGTTGCAGCCTCCGAAACCTTGCAGCTGATCACCGGCGAGCTTCAACCATGGCTGTTGCACCCCTTCCGGAAGTTTCAGCGCTTCGCCAGCGAGCGATTCGATCGACCACTTCTTGTCCTTCAAGGATGCAGCATCGGCCACGGTGTTCTTGCAGGTATTGGCGCTCAGCACGAGCAACAGTGTAAAGGCGAGTGCGATGTGTTTCATGGCAGGATGGTGTTATTCCGGTTCGGTCAGGCAAGCGCCGGGCCGATCTCAATTGTTCAACATCACGGGCATCACCAACATCAGCACATCTTCGCCCACTTCGCCGGCCTCGCCAGGAAGCAGGATGCCGGCCCGGTTCGGAGCGCTCATTTCCAGGATCACGTGTTCGGTGCCCAGGTTGTTGAGCATGTCCATCAGGAAGCGGGAATTGAACCCGATCGTGATCTCTTCGCCTTCGTAGGAGCAGGTCAGCTTTTCGTTCGCTTCGTTGGCGAAATCGAGGTCTTCGGCGCTGATGGTGAGCTGGCTGCCGTTGATGTGCAGGCGCACCTGGTGGGTGGTCTTGTTGGCGAAGATGGCCACCCGGCGGATCGAGCTCAGGAAGGTCTGGCGATCGATGGTGAGCTTGTTGGGGTTGGTCTTCGGGATGACCGCCTCGTAGTTGGGGTATTTCCCATCGATCAAACGGCACACCAGCAAGGTGTTGTCGAAGCGGAACGCTGCATTGTTCTCGTTGAACTCGATGGTCACATCGCTGTTCGAGGTCGACAACGTGTTCTTCAGAAGGTTCAGGGGTTTCTTGGGCACGATGAAGCTCGCCGACTTCGGGGCTTGCACATCGGTGCGCTTGTAGCGGACCAGTTTGTGGGCATCGGTGGCCACGAAGCGCACATCTTCCTCGGTAAGCTCGAAGAAGATACCGCTCATCACCGGCCGCAGGTCGTCGTTGCCCGTGGCGAAGATGGTCTTGTTGATGGCCGTGGAAAGCGTACCGGCAGGCAGGCTGAGGCTGGTGGCATCCTCCAGCACCGGGCTCTTCGGGAATTCGGCTCCGTTGAAGCCGGTCATCTTGTACTTGCCCTGTTCGCTGCTCAACTCCACGCCGTGGTGCTTGCCGTCGATGGTGAAGGTCAATGGCTGTTCCGGAAAGGCTTTCAGGGTATCGAGCAGGATGCGCGCCGGAATGGCCACACTGCCCTTGTCCTTGGCCTCCACGGCCATGGTGGCGGTGATGGTGGTCTCCAGGTCACTGGCGGTCACGGTCAACTGCTTGCCGTCGATCTCGAATAGGAAATTGTCCAGGATGGGCAGGGTATTGCTGCTTGCGAGAACGCCTTGGAGCAGTTGGAGCTGCTTGAGCAGGGAAGTGCTGGATACGATGAATTTCATCGGGATGTAGGGTCGTTTTAGGAAGTCGCGCAAAGTTAGCCGGGGCCTGTGGCAGGGTTGGGCGGAGTTATCAACACGAAGGGCCTGTTTTCCACAGGTCGCCCATGCCGGAAGGCCTTGTTCAACGCGGTCTTCGGGGCCTCAGGGTACGAACAGGTCAGGGTCGCAGCGCCGTCACCGGCTGCAGAACGCGGTCCCACATCTGCCGCTGTACCACCACGAACAGGGAGTCCTGCACCAGTGCATACATGCGCACCTTGTCGTGCAGTTGCTGGGGTGCGTCGATCGCCGTCAGGTCGCCTTCGTAAGGCATGTACCAGAACTTCGCCGTCTCCGCTTTTCCGTCACGGTGTACCACGCGCAGCAAATGATTGGGTACCAGGGCCATCACCGAATCCCGTTGCTGGGGTTTCAGGTTGCGGTCGATGTACTCGTAGTTCAGTTGCTGCAGCACGAGAAGGCCGCCGCGCACGAGCACGGTATCCATGGGCAAGGGCCTCCCTTGGTGGTCCAGTAGCCACACCGCGTTGTTCTCGTCCTGCTCTATCCGGTAGGTCGTGGTCGGCGCTTCGGGGCGGGCTACCTCGATGGCCGCCACGTCGTGCAGATCGGGGAAGTGGAACACGACCGAACTGCGCCAGTCGTCCAGGTTGGCATGGAAACGCGAACTCAGCGTTCCGGTGAAGCCGCTCAGGTTCATCACGAACGGGGCACTGCTTCGCCCTTCGTCGGGCTTCTCCAGCAGCATGTAGGTGCCGAAATGGTCCTTCGTGCCGTGCCCCACGATCCAGATCTTCTCCGGCTCGTCGCCGCCGGTGTAGATCTCCACTTTCTTGGCCGCTGCACCCATCACCCGCAGCACATTGGCTTCGGCGCTCTTCGGGACCGGGCTTCGCACTTCCACGCGGAGGAAGGTCTTCAGCAGCAGCTTCACATATTCCTGCTTGGCCGTGAAAACCTCGTTCACGCTCCACGTGCCATCTGCTCGGCGACGAAGGTCCACGGTGCGGCCATCCTGTTCAGCGATGAAAATGCGGTCCACCTTGCTCGTGTCGGGCATCATGAAATCGCTCAATGGGCGGGCCAGCGAAGAATGAGCGCTGTTGGAGCGCAGCCACCAGGCGAAGGCCGCCAATGCTACGAGAACGAGGAAAAGGACGACACGTCGGTTCATGCGGTGCGGTTGCTGCGCCGACGGCGATACAGGTGGTACCCCAGTCCGGCGAGGATGGAAAGAGCGATGGGCAATGCGGTATTGAAGACCTGCCAGCCTGCGCGTTCGTCAACGATCCGTTTCGGGTCCAATTGGCGCAGGGTGATGGTCCGGGAACGGATGCTGATCAGGCTCTTGTCATCGAGCAGGTAGTTCATGGCGTTGATGAGGAACTCGCGGTTGCCGTAGATCTTGGCGTTGGCGTAACGGTCGAAGCCCAACATGTAGTACATGCCTTTGCTGGCATCGATGCGGTTCGCGATCACGTCGCCATCGCTCACCACGATCTGCGCGCTGCGCACCCCGCGTTCCCGATAGGCCACCGTGGGGTCCTGGGTGAATTCCGCAGGCAGGCGGTCCGTGAAAGCAGAGGTGAAGGGCCCTTCGAGAAGCACGGCCACCGGCATGTACGGCGTGGAGTTGCGTTCGAAGCCCATGTCCATTTCAACGATGTTCAGGCTGACCCGCACGGGGTTGCGCATCATGCGCGAGTAAGGCGAAGACGTCAGCAGGATCGTTTTCCGGATGGAGTCCGAGGCAATGGTGTCGATGCTGCTCACGAAACGGGTGTGCACCGGATCGATGTTCGTCACGATCGGGTGGTTGCTCTCGGGGATCAACACCGGCTCGAAGTACCAGGGGAAGCGCTCCAACTTGCGCTGGTTGCCGTATGGCTGGGTGTAGATCTCTATCGGTGCGCAACTCTGGTCCACGATCAGGTCCTTGTTCACCCGTGCACCGTAGTGGAAGAGCATATCGTCCAAGCCCGTGGGTTGTGGAGTGG
>JBIIYD010000127.1:0-8279 GCA_044347005.1 Flavobacteriales bacterium
GCGTCGTTGTTCCTGGTGTGACGACCGGCTTCGACGTGAACGGCCTGCTGGTGCAGGGCGGTGGCAGCCTGTGCGCAAGCCTCGATGTGGCGGGTGCACAGTTCAACGTGAGCGACCCGAACGCGGGAACGCTGAGCGGTGGAGCTGACGTATGCTCCAACGGCAGCGCAGTCTTGACGGCCACGGCCAACGGTGATGCGAACGTGCCTGCTGGTTACAGTCAGGCCTACGTACTGACCAGCGGTTCTGGTCTGGTGATCGAGCAGCTGGGCGGAACGCCGAGCTTCACGGTGACCGGCGGCGGTCTTTACACGATCCACAGCTTCGTGTTCCCCACGGGCCTCGACCTGAGCGTCGTTGTTCCTGGTGTGACGACCGGCTTCGACGTGAACGGCCTGCTGGTGCAGGGCGGTGGCAGCCTGTGCGCAAGCCTCGATGTGGCGGGTGCACAGTTCAACGTGAGCGACCCGAACGCGGGCACGCTGACGTCCAATACGTTCGAGATCTGCCTGCAGAACGGAAATGCTAGCATTAGCGCTACGATCAATGGTGACGCGAACGTACCTGCTGGTTACAGCCAGGCCTACGTACTGACCAGCGGTGCGGGTCTGGTGATCGAGCAACTGGGCGGAACGCCGAGCTTCACGGTGACCGGCGGCGGTCTTTACACGATCCACAGCTTCGTGTTCCCCACGGGCCTCGACCTGAGCGTCGTTGTTCCTGGTGTGACGACCGGCTTCGACGTGAACGGCCTGCTGGTGCAGGGCGGTGGCAGCCTGTGCGCAAGCCTCGATGTGGCCGGTGCGCAATTCAACGTCCTTGATTGCGGAGCTCCCTGTACTGCATTTGCCGGCACACTAAGCGGTGGTGGTGACCTCTGCCTCGATGGTGGAAGTGCCATCCTGGTTGCTGCGCCGAACGGCGACGCTGTTGTGCCGGTCGGGTACTCTACTGCCTATGTTCTGACGAGCGGTGCCGGACTGGTGATCGAGCAACTCGCAGAAACCCCGGACTTCACGGTCAATGCTGTGGGTACCTACACCATCCACACCTTCGTTTTCCCGGTGGGTCTTGACCTCTCCATCGTTGTGCCTGGTGTGACCACGGGCTTCGATGTGAACAGCCTGCTGATCCAAGGCGGTGGCGATCTGTGCGCCAGCCTGGATGTAGCGGGAGCCGGCTTTGCCGTGGGGAATTGTGATGAGGAGTGCACTGCTTCTGCAGGTAGCATCACCCCGGAGCAATTCCTGGTCTGCCGTGCCAGTGGGTCAGCACCGCTCACCGGAATTCCGGCGGGCAATGCGGTGGTGCCCGCAGGATATGAAACCCTCTATGTGCTCACGCGTGGTCAGGGCCTGACCATCCAGCAGGTGAGCGCAACGCCGTCCTTCACGGTGTCGCAGCTCGGTCTCTTCCGCATCCATACCCTGGTTTACGACCCGGCCACGCTCGACCTCTCCATCGTGCAGTTCGGTGTGACCACGGGCTTCGACGTGAACGGCCTGCTGGTGCAGGGCGGTGGCGGTATCTGCGCCAGCCTCGATGTGGCCGGCGCGCCATACCTGGTGGTAGGACCTGTGCTCTGCTTCATACTTGACCCCATCTTCGGCCTCCAGCCTGTTGATCCCGCCACGCTCACCGCAGCGGACGGTACCATGGTGGACAGCCGTCTGTTGATGGCGATCGAGCGTGACGCCGTGCTGGCCGTGAAGAACATCTACCCGAACCCCACCCGTGATATCCTCAACATCGAGGTAGCGCTCGACGCGGATGTCCAAGTGGAGTTCACGGTATTGAATGCTTTGGGACAGGAGGCTATTGCCCCACGTCTCGTGCAACCCGGTGACGGTGTCAGCCTGCTTACGATCGATGTGAATGGTCTTCCTGCAGGCACCTACTATGTGCGTGCCTTCGTGGGCGAGAATGTGATCACCGAGCGCTTCGTGAAGATGGACTGATGCAGCTGAAAGGCCCGCACGTATTGACGGGTCCAGAGGTGTAGGTGGGGTCCGGGATCGAAGGCGAAAGCCGACGATCCCGGACCTTGCCCTTTACAGGCCCACGTGTTGCAGTTCCATGACGGAAATGGGGCGTTTACCGCGATCCGGGTATTGGTCGGAGGTGTTCTACCGGTGTTGCTTTGCACCCGAATTCAAAACCGCCCTTCATGAAACTCCTCATTACCCTATCCCTCGCCTGTTTCTCCTCTGCGCTTTTTGCGCAGACCACCGTTACCGTCACCACCGGACCATCCAACTCCCAGCAGACCTGGTACAGCTTGCAGAATGGGGTGGTCGAAAGCCGGGATCTGGCCGAATGGGATCTTGCTTTCGAGATCACAGGGATCACAGGTAGCATCCTCGCCAACACGGCCAAGGGCATCCTGGTCTACAAGACACCATTCACCCTGGCGCAATGGGCTGCCGTCGATACGGCGGGCCTTTCCACAAGCTGGCCTGCCCAACACAATAGCGAGACCAACTGGAGCGCAGGCGCCTTCAACCGACGCCTTAACAGCAACCCATTCTACCTGGGCTGGGGTACCTACAACATGAGCACCCACAACATCCTGGGCGATACTGTGTTCGTGGTGAAATTGGCCGACGGGGCCTTCAAGAAGTTCCGTGTGGACAATTACCTGAGCGCCACCAACACGTTCACCTTCACTTGGTCGAACCTCGATGGTAGCAACGAGCAGTCCAACACCTTGAACCGGTCAACCTATGCGGGCCGCAACTTCGGCTATGTCTCCCTCGTGAACAACACTGTCTTCGACCGCGAACCCGCCAACTCGACCTGGGACCTGCTCTTCACCAAGTACATGGCCTTCGTACCCTTCCCGACACCCTCGATGTATCCGGTGGCCGGTGTGTTGCAGAACGCAGGTACCGAAGCGCAACGCGTTGACGGTGTGGGTCCCACGTTCAGCGATTGGGGTGCCGCTCCGTTCAGCACGGAGATCGACCAGATCGGATACGATTGGAAGTCCTTCAACCAACAGACCTTCCAGTGGGAATACGCCACTGATCGGGTGCATTTCGTGCGCGATCAGGCTGGCAATGTGTGGAAACTGGTCTTTACCACATACGGCGGAAGTGCCAACGGAAACATGACCTTCACACAGGAGCTGATGAGTGCCACATCAGTAGGGGAGAACCCGGCAAATGTTGGCTTCGCAGTGTACCCAAACCCGTCAAACAATGGTCAGGTGCAACTCGTGATCGATGGTCCTGAGTCGACCATGGACCTGAGCATTATCGACATGGCCGGCCGCATGGTGCTTCAGCAGCGCCTCAATGGTCTCGTCGACCTGAATGCACACCCTGTGGATGTGAGTAGCCTCGCCACTGGACTGTACACGCTGCGCTTGCAAGGTGCCACCACCTCGGGCAGTACGCGCTTGCTGGTCGACTGAGCACATTTATCCCACTGCATGATCCCCGGTCGGCCCTAAGTTCGATCGGGGATCTTGAGTTCAAAGGTTCGGCTTCGAATACGATGATCGTTCCCAAGGCAGCTATTGCACAGTTCTGGGTCGTGCGCAAAAGCACGGTGGACGGCACGCTTACGGCGATCGAATGCTACGATGCAGATGGCACCCAGTTGGTGCAAGTGTTCGGGAAACGCAAACCGGGACTGCCGGAATTGGAAAGCTGGCGTGCTTTTGTAGCAATACTCGAGCAGGAAACGGTCCACGCCTGACAGGACCGTGACAGAGCCTCCGTTGAGCCTCCGGAACTTCGCGCAGCGAAGCAAATGCCTCGTGTTCCTGGCGCCTCGATGACCCTCTTCCCGCGACCCACCGGCTTTCTGAAGCACCTATTGCCACTTGTCCTTGCGTCGGGCATCGGGCCAGCGGCCATGTCCCAGGTCGAAGTACAGGTGAACGATGCCCGCTCCGGTGCCCCGGTGGCCTACGCCCATCTTGCCTACCAGCCCCTGAAGGGTGGTCCCGGCAACACGCTCGTTACGGGTGCCAGCGGCCGCTTGGAACTTCCGGTCAGTGCTGCCGATGTTGAGAATGGCGTGCTCCTGCGCATCTCCTTTGTCGGATTCAACCCTGTGATGGATACCATTCGCGCTCTTGGGTCACGCACCTATGCCCTGCATCCAACGGCCCTGGAGCTTCCCGAAATGGTGGTAACCGGACAGTATGCACCTTCGGTCGCGGAAAGGGCGGTGCACAAGGTGCGCGTACTCGATGCTGCACTGTTCCAGCGCATGGCGGCCAACAACCTCGCCGATGTGCTACGCAACGAACTCAACATCCGGCTCCAGCAGGATAATATCCTGGGCAGCTCCATGTCCATGCAGGGAATGGGTGGGGAGAACGTGAAGATCCTTGTGGATGGTGTTCCTGTTATCGGGCGCCAGGATGGGAATATCGACCTCATGCAGCTTGACCTCACGGGCATCGAGCGGGCCGAGATCATCGAAGGTCCATTGAGCGTGAGTTACGGTACCAATGCGCTTGCGGGCACGATCAACCTGATCACCCGCAAGGGTAGCGGACTCCCGTTCACGCTGAAGGCTGTTGGTTATGCCGAGCACATCGGTAGGCTGAACACCACCCTTTCGGCCACGCGTACCAAGGGCCGCAACGCGGTCTCAGTGAATGCGGGCCGCAACTTCTTCGGTGGGTGGGACCCGACTCATTCCGGACTGCCAAGCTTTGCGCCGACCCCCGCCGATTCTTCGCGCTACCAGCAGTGGAAGCCTCGTGAACAGTACTTCGGCCGACTCAACTACCGCTGGCACGGGGACCGTTGGACCCTTGGTTACAAAGGGGAGGCCCTTCACGACCGCATCATCAACCGGGGAAGGCCAAGGGCACCGTACTACGAGACCGCATTCGATGAGCAGTACCTGACCATGCGTTTGGACAATGCGGTCTTTGCCGAGGGACGTTTGGGGAATGGCCGCCGGATCAATGCACTGGCGGCGCACAACCGTTTCGCCCGCTACCGCAATACGTGGTTCCGCGACCTCACCACATTGGGTGAACAGCTTGCGGATCTTGAGGGTATGCAGGACACGACCCGCTTCACGCTCACCAACGTGCGAGCCACCTTCAGCAATGCGCAGGACAGCGCCAAGGTGCGTTACGAAGTGGGTACCGACAGCAACCTGGAGTCAGGCAAAGGCGAGCGCATGGGTTCGGCCACACAGCGCATCAGCGATGTTGCCGTATTCGCAAGTATGGAGCTCGCGCTAAGCTCACGATTCACCTTGAGGCCCGGCGTGCGATATGCCTACAACACACGTTACGATGCTCCGGTGATCCCCTCCATCAACATGCGCTGGGCACTTGGCAATGGTTTCACCTTGCGCTCCTCGTATGCCAGGGGATTCAGGGCACCATCGCTCAAGGAATTGTACTTGTTCTTCGTGGATGTGAACCACGATATCGTGGGTAACCCGGACCTGGATGCGGAACGTTCGCACAACCTGTCCACCGGACTGGCCTACGTGCATGGCAAGGACAAGGGTGTGTACCGCAGCGAGATCAATGTGTTCTACAACGCGATCGAGGATCTGATCACCCTGGCACAGGTCTCAGGCACTCGGTACACCTATATCAATGTGGGCGAGTTCCGCACTGCGGGCGGCACGGTGGGCGCTTCGTGGGACAATGGGCATTGGATGCTTTCCGGCGGTGGCGGCATTACTGCGCGTTACGACGCCATTGCCAGTGCCAACGGAGAATCCTGGATCATGAGCCCTGAGGTGCGTGCTTCGCTCACCCGCAATTGGATGAAGCAGGGTTGGACCGCTTCTCTGTTCTGGAAATACCAAGGTGAGCTGGCCAACTATGTATACATCTCCGACATCGAAGTGGTGCGCAGCTTCATGGCACCATTCCACATGGCCGACCTCACCGTGGGGCGCCGCATGTGGGGCGATCGCATATTGCTTTCCGCAGGCTGCAAGGACCTGTTCGATGTACAGAACGTACAGGCGTCGCTGGCTGGCGGGGTGCATAGCAGCGGTGGCACCAGTGTGCCGATGACCACGGGAAGGACCTGGTTCCTGCGTTTCGAAATGGATCTGAAGAAGAAGGCATGAAGAAGTTGAGCACAGTCATCGTGTCTGCCGTATCCGTACTTCTTGGCGGGTGCATCAAGGATGAATTGCCTGTTCCTTCCACCCCTCGGGGTGATGAACGTTCGGCGCAGTTCTGCTTGGGCACTGGCTACCAGCAACAACTATGGATCGATCTGGCGGACAATTCAGTGGTGCGTCAGAACGACCTCGGCGCATGGGACCTGGCCTTTGAAAGTGCCCCCAACGGCTGGCGGATCATGGTCAATGGGGGGCGTCTCATGCTCGCTTGGAATTCGGGTGTCTCCGATATCACTGCGTCGCTTGACCTTGCTGCTGTTCCGCTGCAAGGGAGGATCGATGCACCTAGCGCTCATCCCGATAGCACCGCAATAGGTGATTGGCGCACCCTGGACCAGGTGTTCGTGCTTGACCTGGGCTACGATGCCCTTGGCCTGCCCAAAGGGTTCCGAAGGATAAGGCCCATTTCGGTGGATGCACAGGCCTATACGATCGAGGTGGCTCAAGCCGATGGCAGCGGAGCCACCACTGTGGTCGTGCCCAAGGATACGCAACGAGGGTGGGTCCACTTCAGCTTTGAGCAAGGCGTGGTGCAGGTTTCCCCGGTACGAGGTGCATGGGATATCGTCCTTACCCGCTACACGCACAACTTCGAGGATATCGTGCTGCCCTACATCGTGGTGGGCGCACTCATCGATGGAACGGATGTTCGCGTATCGCGGATCACGGGAAAGTCCTTTAACGAGGTAACACTCGGGGATACGGTGCAGCATCCCTTTCAACAACGCAGGGACATCATCGGATACAATTGGAAGGAATACTCCTTCGAGACATCATCCTACACCTGTCTGCAGGACCTGGTCTACATCCTGCGCAATGCGCAAGGCGTATTCTACAAGCTGCATTTCCTGGACTTCTACGGCAGCCAGGGTCAGGCCGGCTGTCCGCTCTACGCCGTGAAGGAGTTGTGAAGCGACTTTGACCGACCGCGGTCAAATGTCGTTCTCCCCACCGCCGGCCCCACTGCCAGGTTCGCGTCGCTGTTGGCCGTTCTTCCTGCGGAACAAGGAGGCGTCGCGCTCGCCGAACTTCCAAGTGAAGGTGATCCGAACGTTGCGCTGTTCGCGGCGAGAGAAGTTCTCCTGGAGGAAGAACGGTGTGTCCAGGAGATTCCCCCAGCGGCGGGTAAAGAAGACATCGTTCACGGCCACTACTGCGCTCAGGTGTTTGTTGAAGTCGTGGCTCAGCGAAGCATCAAGTCCGTATTGCGAAAGCGAGACGCCCTGCGGCAGGATCTCCGGGCCCTCATATTCGCCGTTCAGCTGCATGGCCCAGTCCTTCGCGAAGCGGTAGTTCACAAGGGCCTTCGCATTCCAGTTGAAGCCTTGATTGCGCTTACCACCTTGTGCTTCGGCAAGACCAACGTTCGTGTACTGCACGGTTCCGCTCAAGGTCAGCTGTAGGCCGGTGACCGGATCGAACTTGAGGATGTTCTCCCAGCCGCCGTTGGTGCTGTAACTGCCGTTAACGAAGGTGTTGAGCAGTATGCTGGAGTCGCTGGGAAGCGGGCTTGCGAAAGACGTGATCACATCCTGTGTATAGCGTCCATAGACCGAAGTGAGCCAACTCGCCTTGCCCTTCAGGAATGGAAGCAGGTGGTTCACCTCGCCCAGGTTGCTCAGTTCAGGTGCCAGGGTGGGGTTGCCGATGCGCACGTTCCTGCTGTCAGCGAACATGATGAAAGGTGTGATCTGCCAGTGCCTGGGACGATCGATCTTGCGCGAGAAATTCACCTGCAATTCGCGGGTGCTGTCCTTCCACTTTCGCACGAGGTAAAGTGCGGGGAACAAGGCCTTCGGCAGGTTCTCGGTGCCGTTCGGATACTTGTAACTGAAGCGCTGGTCGGTATCGCGAAGCACGGTCTCGAACCAGGTCTGCTCGAAGCGCAGTCCGGCCATCACGCTCCAGGTTTCGTCCAGCTTGTGCGACCAGTTGAAGTAGGCCGCGTTGATGATATCCGTGATGTCGAAATTGTTCGTCAACGCGCTGTCCGGAACGTAGTCGCCCACCTCGGGTGAGGTCACGAACACATCGATGTACGTGTTGTCCAAACGGTACTGTCCCTTAAGGCCGAACTCGATCTTGGTGCGTTCATTGATCGGATCCACGAAGTCCGTTTGGAAATTCACCTGATCATAGCCGCTTCCTCCGATATT
>JBIIYD010000128.1:0-8259 GCA_044347005.1 Flavobacteriales bacterium
GCGCACCGTATCGGCCGCATGCACACTGTCCGCACCGGTCAGCTCGCCGGTTTCCCAGCGTGCGGAACTTTCGCGTTGGTAGGCTTCGACCCCTTCCTCGTAGGATTTCTGGATGGAACGGCCGGACGGAGTGTAGTAGCGGGAAACCGTGAGCCTTACCGCCGAGCCGTCGGGCAGCATCACCGGGCGCTGCACCAGGCCCTTGCCGAAGCTGCGGCGGCCGATGATCAGGCCGCGGTCCCAGTCCTGCACCGCACCGCTGACGATCTCGCTGGCACTGGCCGAACCTTCGTCCACCAGCACCACCAGCCGACCCTTTTCGAACCGCCCTTCCGGTGTTGCATAGGTGTCTTCCCGTGGAGCATTGCGGCCCTCGGTGTACACCACGAGCTTTCGTTCGCCCAGGAACTCATCGCTCATCTCGATCGCCGTGCGCAAGTAGCCACCACCATTGCCCTGCAGGTCCAGGATCAGGTCCTGCATACCGGCGCTTTTCAACTCGTCCAGCTTCTCCCTGAATTCCTTCATCGTGGTGGCGCTAAAGCGGCTCACTTTGATGTAACCCACGGACGGCGTTGCCATGTAGCTGGCCTCCACGCTGTAAATGGGGATCTTGTCCCGGGTGATCGTGAACTCCAAGGGGGCCGGTTCCCCGCGGCGCTGTACGGACACGTTGACCTTGGTCCCCTTTTTCCCGCGCAGGCGCTTCATCACATCGCTGTTCTTGAAACCCACACCCGCCGCGACCGTGGTATCGATGGTGAGGATCCGGTCACCGGCCCGTATGCCCAACCGTTCCGAAGGTCCGCCGACAATGGCGTCCACCACATAGATGGTATCACGGATGATGTTGAACTGGATACCGACGCCCTCGAAATTGCCTTTCAAGGGTTCGTTCACCTCCTCCAGTTCCTCCTTGGGGATGTAGATCGAGTGCGGGTCGAGTTCCTCCAACATGCGCACGATGGCTGCATCCACGAGCTTTTTCTGGTCCACATCGTCCACGTACATTCGGTCGATGTGGTACAGCAGGGAGTTGATCTTTCCGGCGCCGGAGGGGTCGTCCTGGGCAAGCAACGTCAAGGGGCCAAGCCAAAGGAGCACGGGAAGTTTGCGGAAAAAGGTCATGGTAGGAACGGAACGTGTAGTTCTAAGGTAAGCATGGAACGCTCGGATGGATCAAGGGGTTGCCCGGTCCGTGTTAAGCAGTGTGAAAGGGGCGCTCACTTGATGGTGTACTTGCCTCCTTGTACGGGGTTGCCCTTGTAGAACTTTTCGATGCGGGCGAGCTTCCCGTTCTCGTAGGTCTTCCATTTGCCGTGCTTGAGGCCCTCCTTGTAATGGCCCACGACCCCGAGTTGGCGGAACGACCAGGTGCCATCGCGAAGTCCATCCCGGTACTGCCCCTTGACCGTGATGCGGCCGAATTCATCGTATTCCGTCCAGTCGCCGTGCAATTTTCCCCAACCGTATACGGCGAAGATCAAGGGGCGCCCGTCCGGGTAATAGGCCCTGTAGATACCGGAAGGTTTGCCCATCCTGTAGCCCAAGCGCACGGCCACTTGTTCCGGCGCATGCGCATACCGGCCTATCCGCGTGTATTGTTCCACGGCCTGCTCCGGTTCGTACACCACGGCATAGGTGAACACGGTGTCACCCGAGGCGATGTACAGCGAATCGGGCTGGCCGAAGGCCGCGTTCACGAGCAGCAGGAGAGGGAAGGCGATCAAGCGACGCATCGTCAACGTTTCCGGGAAATACCACGATCCACGGTGAACGTCGTGGATATCGTCGTGCCCAGCCGGTCGGTCAAAGTTAGCCGGTGCGGCCCATGTTGCAGGTCCGCGGCCAGGCGGTGCTCCTTTGTGGTGGTGCCGATGTGTTCACCATCGAGGTGCCATTGCACGGTGGCCGTGGGGTCGCGATGTGCCAACTCGAAAACGACCAGCCCATGCGATCCATCGAGCTGCACGGGTACCATGATGCGGGCGCCCTTCTGCGGATAGATCAGTTCCATGCTGCCCGTGTCGTCGTCGGGTGCGTGCTGCGCTGCCCAGGGAGGCATCGGCCTGTAGGTGGGGTCCACGCTCATTTGGTAGTACTCCATGGCCGGCGGAAGCACGAACCAGGAACGGCGCACCGCGCCTTCGCTCGGTCGAACGCGTTCCGTGCCCTCGGCGTTGGTGAGGATCACCATGTGGTAGGGGCAGAGCGTTGTGCGGATCGCCTGCTCCAGCGTCCATGTGCTGTCCACCACCGGGCACATCGTGCTTGCCCGGTGGCCGCTGCGACGGCATACCGGCATGCGCTCCATCTGGTCGTAGATCGGCTCGAAGCCGTTGCCGTTGGGTAGGATCCTGAAGAGGTCGAAGAGCATGGGCGCGGCCGCCAGGGAACCGGTGAGTTCGGGTCGTCCTTCACCAGAAGCATTGCCTGTCCAAACGGCCACCACGTAGCGGTCCGTTACACCGATGGCCCATGCATCGCGGTGGCCGAAGCTGGTGCCGGTCTTCCAAGCGATGGTTTCGTTCCCACCGAATTGCTGCCAGGCGCTGCTGGTGCCGGGACGGTCCGTTTGCTGCAGGGCGCGCAATGTGTGGTAGGCGGCTGCTGCGGAGAAGGGCGGCTTGGCGCCAGGCTCCGCCGTGGTCGCCGTGTGGTGCAGGACCCTGGGCGGATGGATCGGGGAAGGTGCGTTTTCGATGCGCCCTTGGTGCGCGATGCGGGCCAAGGACCCATAGGCGCCTGCAAGTTCCCACAAGGTGCTCTCCGATCCACCCACGATCAAGGACAAGCCGTAGTGGTCGGCACTTCGGTCGATGTGTTCGAAGCCCATGGCCCGCAGCATGCGCAGGGTGCGGTCGATGCCGTGTTCATGCAAGGCCCGCACAGCGGGTACGTTCAGCGATCGAGCCAGGGCGCTCGATGCCCGCACGGCACCCGAGTAGTTCTGTTCGTAGTTGTGCGGTGCGAAGCCCTCGTAGCGTGTGGGGATGTCGGCCACGAGTTGATCCGGCATGCGCTCGCCGTGTTGCAGCATGGAGGCGTACAGGAATGGCTTCAGCAGGCTGCCGGTGCTGCGCGGCGCGTGCACGATATCCACATCGCCCGAATGGGCTTTTCCGGCGGACGCCAGGTTGCCGAGATAGGCCAGCACCTTTCCCGAAGGCATGTCCATGACGAGGACGGCCGCATTATGAACGCCGTTGCCGCGCAGGGCCGCGGCGTGGAGCTCGGCGATGGAGGCCACCTGTGCCTGCAGTGCAGCATCCAGGGTGCATTCGATGCGTTTGCCGTTCCATCCTTGTTTCTGCAAGGTGGAAAGCAGGTGGGGCGCCAATCTCGGCAACGGCAGGGGAGCTTCCGGAAGTGGCTCTTCCACGGCCAGCGACCACGATACACTGTCCAGCAGTCCTGCTTCCGCCAGCCGACCCAGCAGCCGGTCGCGTTTAGCGCGTAGGGCATCGCGTTTTTTGCCGGGATGGATCCTGGCCGGTGCATTGGGAAGCACGGCCAGGGTGGCGCAGTCCGCCCAGCCCAGTTCGTGGGCCGGGCGCCCGAACCAGCGCCATGACGCGGCTTCCAGACCGACCACGTTACCGCCGAAAGGAGCGTTGGCCGCGTAGATCCCCAGGATCTCCTCCTTGCTGTAACGGATCTCGATCCTCAGGGCCAGGAGCATCTCCACCACCTTGTTCCAATAGGTGCGGCTCCTGCCGTTGCGGCTCATGCGGGCCAGCTGCATCGTGATCGTGCTGCCACCGCTCACGGTGCGTCCGGCCTTGCGGTTCTGGTTCCATGCACGCACCAACGAGGGCAGGTGTATCCCCGGATGCCGATAGAAGCGACGGTCCTCGAACTGGATCAAGCAGTGCACGAATCGATCCGGAAGGTGCCCGGTAGGTGGCATCCTCCATTGCCCGTCCGCAGCGACACCGGCACCCAGTAACCTGCCATGCTCGTCCATCAGGACGGTGCTGCAGGGTTGCTCGAACAAGGGGTCCATGGGCCACCAACCCGCCCAGGCCAACAGGATCACCAGTGCCGCTAAGGGCCACCAGCGTTTGTAGCGAAGCAGTCCATGCATCATGGCGCGGTATACCCTATGGAACATGCGACCTTCTTCCCGGAAGGGAAGTGCAGGTCCGGCTCATGCACGTTTCGCCCGATCACTTCAGTGCCTGGCTCTCTCCACCGGGCGGTACCACCTCCACCCAGGTTCCGGCGCTGCGCGCGTTCACCGTATGGTCGTACATGGCCTCCACATGTGCACCGGCCAGGTAGTAGCGACCGGTGTACGATGCGTTCAACAGCACCGTGTACGTATGGGTCCGACCCTGACGCAGGTCGAAATAGGTCATGACGCGATCGTCCCGTTGGTCACGATAGGTGTACGGGTCGGTCCGCATCGCCGCGTCGCTGCCCTCCAGACGCATGTTGCGGATCTCCCAGCCGGAGGGGAACACCTGGGTAAGGGCCAGCTGCTGGTAGTTCCTGGCC
This sequence comes from Flavobacteriales bacterium, assembly GCA_044347005.1. Lineage (GTDB taxonomy): Bacteria > Bacteroidota > Bacteroidia > Flavobacteriales_F > PHOS-HE28 > PHOS-HE28. The sequence continues at coordinate 4,501 of JBIIYD010000128.1, forward strand.
ACCCCGGGATGGGTAACACGCACTACGGCGCGGAAGTCGGTGCCCTGCTCGATGCGTTTCGGATCCACGGTGCTGCCGTCCATCAGTTGGTATTCCACGCTCATCACCAAGCTGTTCGATAGGGGGCGTTCATCGCCCGCCACAGGTGTGCCGCGCCGCACCAGCCTTACGTACAGTAGGTTCTTGCCCGTGTTGGAAACAGCGATAGTGGAAGCGCGGTCCGGCTTTTCGAGCTCCTTGTGCGCAATGGCCTTCGAGCTTGTGTAAGGGGTGGTCTTGCCCGCATGTTGCACGCTGTAGCTCATGCCCTTGCCGAGTTCGCTGCGCTGTGCCAGACGGGCCACGGCCATGAGGCCGAAGGCCGTGCTCTGCGTACTGTACCAGTTGTCCGAGCTGAGCTGTACGCCGATCCGTTGCACCACACCGGCTGCTTTGGCCAGCTCTCCCATGGTCACCAAGGCATCGGCCACGATCGCCGCGTCGCGCAGGTCGCTTCCGTAGGTGTTGCCCTGTTCGGTGTATGCCGGCACCGACAAGGGTAGTTCCTTGATCAGGCTCCTGGACACATCGGTGCGCCCGATCTGCGCGTAGGTCGCAGCAAGCATCCAACGTGCCGTGATCCCAAGGTTGTTCTGCTCGCGTAGGCGGTTCATGGCGCCTACTTCCTGGTTACCCGCCAGTGCAAGCACGTACAACCGATAGGCTTGTACCAGTTGGGTGTTGGAAAGCACCCAGCCATCGGCCACGGTACCGTTCCATTCCCGGGCCACCTTGCGCTGGTGGCCCAACCAGTTCGCGCGCATCGTGGGGGGCACGGCGTAGCCCTGTTTCCCCGCCTCCACCAGGAAGTGCCCGGCATAGATCGAGGTCCAGGTATCGTAATGGTCGCCACCGCTCCAGTAGTTGAAGGCGCCATCGCTGCGCTGGAAGGTCGAGATCTTCCGGATCGCGGCTTCCACGTTGGCACGCATTTCGTTCGCAAAGCGTTCCGGCACTTCCATCACGCTCGCAATGAAGAGCTGGGGGAAGGCCTTGGACGTGGTTTGCTCGAGGCAGCCGTGCGGATACCCGACCAGGTCTTGCAGGCGACGTCCCAGGTCGACCGGAGGAATGGAACTGACCTCCAGGTAGCTGCTGTTGGTGCCGTTCACACCGATGGGGTCCACGGTTCCCTGCCAGCCGGCCCCGGGTTCCAGGATGCCCTCCTGCACATCCGTGATCGGCAGGTTCGGTTGCCTTACATCCAGTTCGATGCGCTCACTGGCGCTCTCGCCGGCCCCGGTCGCCGTCACCTTCATCCGGGCAACGCCCACGGCGTCCTTCACGCGAACTTTGAAGGTGACCACCTTGTCGCCGGTGCCGTTGAAACGTATCGTCTTTTTTGCGGGGCCTTCCGGGACCAACAACGCGTTGGGCTCCAGCGACACCTCCACCTCCTTCACCTTCGCGTCCATCGCGAATACGGTCACCGGCAGGTCCACCAGTTCGCCGGGCGAAAGCACGCGCGGCATGGAGGCCAGCACCATCAGCGGTTTGCGCACCGGAATGGCCTTCTCGGCATTTCCGTAGGCGTGGTGGTCGTTGGTGGCAACCACCATCACCCGCACCGACCCCACGTAGTTGCCGATGGTGAAGCTGTGCTTCGCTTTGCGTCCGGGTTCGAGGGTGAACGGGCCGATGTGCCTGACCACCGGTTTGAAGCGATTGGCGCGGTCGGCATCGGCGGGGTTCGTTTCGTCGCTGCCACCCAGGGCCAGAAGCCGTTGTATCTGCCTGCCGAACGAGCCGATGACCTGGTCGTACACATCCCAGGTGCGCACGCCCAAGGCTTCCCGGGCGTGAAAATGTTTCCACGGGTCGGGTGTCTTGAAGCGGGTGAGGTCGAGCAGGCCTTCATCCACGATGGCCAGCGTGTAGCTCATCCGCTTCCCGTACTTCTCGCTCACCTCCAGGGCAAAGGGCACATCGGTCCGGATCTCCTTGGGCGCCTGTACGACCGGGGTCAGGCGGGTAGTGGGGTCCTCCACCTGTAGGGGGATCACGCCGTACAACCGGATGGGCAGGTCGTTCAAGGTGAGCGCGTGCGGCTGGATCACCGCTACATGGGCGTACACATTGGGCACCATGTCGGCCGTTACCGGGAACGTGAATTTGGTCTCCTTGTCCTTCAGGTCCACCCACACGGCTTCCAGCACCCGGCTGCCGGTCTCCAGGCTTACCAAGGCGCGGCCTTGTCCGGCGGAAGGAATGGTAAGGGTGGCTTCGTCGCCCACGTTGTAGCGCTCCTTGTTGCTGTTGAAGCGCAGCATGGCGGCCTGTTCCGGTGCCTCCCTGCGGGAGCGTCCTTCCCAGCCCGGCCAATCCACGTAGACCTGCACCGCCGCCGCATGCCCGCTGGCCGCATCGCTGATGCGTACCACGAACCGGCCCCATTCCGGACGGTCCATCCTGAACATGAACGTGGTGCGCCCCTTGGCGTCGGTGGTCAGCGGCATTTCCTGGCGCAGTTGCACGCTGGGCGAGCTGATGTAGTTCGACGGTCCCGTCATGCTTCCGTCCCACCACCAGTTCCAGTCCATGCGGTACACCTGTGCCGTCAACGCACGGCCGGGCAGTGCCCTGCCTTCCGCATCGACCGAGGCCACATCGAAGCGGTAGGTGGTATCCGTTACCAGGTTGCCCCAGGCGCTGCGCACTTCGGGCGCCTTGATCCCCACGTAGCTCGCATAGGGGTAGTAGGGCACCGTGATCCGGTCCATGCTGGCATCGCCACCCGCTTCGAACACCCTGGTCACGATGTTCGCGTTCACCATGGCCGGGGCGTTCTTTCCCAGTTCCAGACGGGCGGGGAAGCCGGCTTCGCCCATGGCGTTCAACCGGCCGTCGAACAGCACCTGCTCTTCGTCCGGTACCTGGCTGCGAAGGTCGTCGAACACGAAGCGGTCCAGACCCTTGAATTTGGCGCTGCCCTTGGTGGCCGTCATGGTCACACGGGTCTTCAGGTCCTTGGCCGGAGCACCGTGCAACCACAGGGAGCGCAGCTTGATCGGTCGGGTGTCGGCGGCGGTCAAGCGCTCTTCATCGAGGTCCAGCAGCACCTTCAGGCGATTGGGTTTCACCGTTTCGATCCGCAGGTTCTTCTGGAACGCGGTACCGCCCACCATCACCTTGGCGCTCCAGATGCCGGTGGGCGCATCGGGCCGAGTGGCTATGCGGAACGAATACATGCCCTGCACCCCCGTGGTGCGCACGTGCTTTTGATCGAGGCGCCCGCGCACATCGGTCAACTCCAGCACCACCGGGTGGTCCTTGGGAAGGCGGTGCAGCGCGTCCTGCAGCACGAAGGTGATGAACAGCGAATCGCCGGGGCGCCATACGCCCCGTTCGGCGTAGATGAAGCCCTTCAGCCCTCGTTCGATCGTCTCTCCGGTGGCATCGAATTCACTGATGGAAAGCGATGTCCCATCGTCCATTTTCAAGTATCCCCGTTGTGCGCCTTTGCTGGCCACCAACAAGAAGGGCTTGTGCTTGGTAGGCGGCGTGGTGGCCAGCCCCTGGCCATCGGTGACCACCGATACCATCGACTTGCCTTGCAGGTCCAGCACATCCAGCTTTACGCCCGATATCGGGTTGGTGGTCCCCAGGTCGCTTACCGCCATCAACAGGGAACCATCGTTGCCCGCTTTGGCGATCAAGCCCAGGTCCGAAGCCAATAGGTTGCGTGATACGCGGCGGCCTTGCGCGAAGTAGGCTGCCGAG
>JBIIYD010000001.1:0-71161 GCA_044347005.1 Flavobacteriales bacterium
AGGTAGGTCGGCGATGTACCAGCACCGAGTTCTCCTCGTGGAGATCCGAAAGCGGTAGAAGAGAAAGCCCCGATCAGCCCATGCGTTTCGCCACCTCGTCCCAGTTCACCACGTTCCACCAAGCGGCCACGTATTCGTTGCGCTTGTTCTGGTACTTCAGGTAGTAGGCGTGCTCCCATACATCGAGGGCCAGCAGGGGTTTGCCTTTGAGATCGCTCACGTCCATGAGCGGATTGTCCTGGTTGGGCGTACTGCCGATCTCCAGCTTTCCGTCCTTGTCCACCAGCCATGCCCAGCCGCTGCCGAAGCGCTTCATGGATGCTTCGGTAAAGATCGTTTGGAACTTCTCCACGGAACCGAAGGATGCGTTGATGGCATCCAGGACCTTGCCTTCGGGCTTGCCTCCCTTTCCTGGACCCATCACCTGCCAGAAGAAGTTGTGGTTCCACGCGCCGCCTCCGTTGTTGCGCGCCTTGCTGCTCCACTTGCCCACGCTTGCGAAAAAGGCCGCGTCGTCCGCTGCGGTGATCCCTTCCTCGGCCACGGCGTCCATCACGTTCTTCACGTAGGCCGCGTGGTGCTTGCTGTAATGGATCTCCATGGTGCGCGCGTCGATGTGCGGCTCCAGCGCATCGTAGCCATAGGGCAACGGCAATTGCGAAAAGAGAAGTGGAAGGCGATCGATGGCCGCCCGCTCATCCTCAGCACTCGAGCCACCGTCCGATGGGTTTCCGCATGATGCGGCGTGGAGGATCACCGGCCCGGCGACCAGCGTACCTACTGTGGCTTGTAACGAACGGGTAAGGAATTGTTTGCGGTCCATAGGGTCGAAGGTAAGGGGTCGGGATGCGTTGTTCGGTGGTCGATGGTCGAGTGCTTCCATCACATGTCGTGCCACCCATCGGGCTCGCACGCTCGAACGAAGCACCTACAGCGAAATGCCGCCCAAGCACGAGCCCGGGACCGAACAACGATCTAGGCCCCCGCCAAACTCCGCGCGATCGCGATCCACTCGAACACGTCCTTCGGGTGCCCGCTGGGGGTGGCCTCTTCGCGCTTCATACCCGTGCGCACCAGCACGAGCCGCTCGTGGGGAATGATGACCACGTATTGGCCATGGAATCCTCGCGCGTAGTGGATCGGTCTTCCATTCAATTCGGCCAGCCACCAGTAGTAGCCATACCGTTCGTTCGGAACGCCTTTGTCCATGGTAGCGGCCGGTGTGATGGACGCCTGCCAGTAATCACGCGGGATCAGTTGACGGCCTTTCCACATGCCGCTGTCCAGATAGAGCTGGCCAAGGCGGGCGAAATCGCGCGGCATGGCGTAGAGGCAGCAGAAGTGCTTGAGGTCACCGTCCTCACGGTCCTTGCCCCAATAGGCGGTGCCCTCGGCCTGCAGGGGCGTCCAAAGCTTCTCGCGCACCAATGCATCCAGGTCCTTGCCGTAGATGGCTTCCAGTACCTCGCCCATGATCTGGGTGCTTCCACTCACGTACTCGAAGTTCTTGCCCGGTTCCTCCTTGCAGGGAAGGCCCAAGCTGAGCTCGCGCACATTGGTGCCGTAGTAGCCCTTGGCGTTCTCCCCGAAGGGGTTGGCCTTCTCGTCCCAATCCAGTCCCGTGCTCATGGTGAGCAAATGCCAGAGCGTGATGTCGGCGCGGCAGCCTTCCTTGAATTCGGGCAGATAATCGCCCACCGGCTGGAACACGCTATTGATGCGCCCTTCACCCATGGCAATACCGGTCAGGATGCTCACATAGCTTTTGGCGATACTGAAGGAGTTGACCGTGCTGTCGGCGGTCCAGCCCTCGAAGTAGTGTTCGAAGAGCAGGCTGTCGTTGCGTACCACCACGAAGCTGCTCGAGTGCAGCTCCTTCAGCCGGGCCTCCTGTTCGGCATTCAATGCGACCGAGCCATAGCGTGTCGACTTCGGCCAGGGACTCGGTGCATCGGCCGGGATGGTGGCGTAGGGGAAGAAGCTACGGTCATCGATCTCAGGAGCGTTGCGGCCCATGAGGTAGGTGTAGCGCACCCCGCGCACGAGGTGGTCGTTGCCGCTGAGGTAAGCGGCGGCTATGAACAAGCCTACCAATAGTAGCAGGCCGAGGACGGATCGGATGATGAAGCGCATGGACGAATGTAGCCCGGGGAGCACAACCCTGTGCAACGATCGAGAACGGCACTCGTGACATACAACGAGGCTGCGAATTGTAGAGTCCATCCTGCACGATCCCGATCACCGGACAGATCGGTTCGCCCCTTTGCGCAACGTCGTGTTTTGGCGTCGTGCTCATCTTCCTTCGCGGCTCCCTTGTCAATAAGACCCTGGTGCGCTGGGTGGAGCGGTAGTACCGGAGCAATACACCAATGCCCGTGCGTGCCGGGGTCGACAAGTGGGTGCTGGGCGGATCGTGCATCTTTGCCCTCATGTCGTACCAAGGCAAACTGAAGCGCTACCTGCTCATCCTGGACCGCCTGCAACGCCCGGCCAGTTTCGTGGAACTGAAAGCCCACCTGGAGGACCACGGCTTCGAGCTGAGTCCGAGAACCCTGCAGCGCGACCTGGAGGAGATCCGCGTGGAGCTGGGCATCGAGGTAGCCTACGAGCGTGGCGCCAACCACTACACCGTACAAAAAGGCAAGGAGGACCACGCCGGTGTGCTGATGCTGCTGGAGCGCGCCCAGCTCATGGAATTGGTGAACACCAATGGCAAGGGCTTCCGCGAGTTGAACCGCGTTGTGCGTTTCGAGGAGCTGGGACGCCTGCGTGGGATCCAGCATCTGGCACCACTGGTAAAGGCCATCCGCGAGCGCCGCGAAGTGGTGGTAAGCTACCGCAAGTTCCAGGAGGAAGGTCTGAAGAGCTATCGGGTACAGCCCCATTTGCTGAAGGAGTACCGTGGACGCTGGTACCTGCTGGCGCGCTCCGAGAGCCACACACAGCCGATCGCCTTGGGTGTGGACCGCATCGAGAAGCTGGATGTTCAAAAGACCAAGTTCGCCCGCAGCGGCGATGCGGTCCCGGACTTCTACGAACACATCATCGGCGTGGATGCCTCGCCCGGCAAGGCCGAACGCATCGTGCTGCGCTTCGACCCCGTGGAGGCCAAGTACGTGAAGTCATTGCCGCTGCACCCCACGCAAAAGGTGGAGAAGGAGGACAAGAGCGGCGTTACCATCTCGCTCTTCGTGATGCCGAACATCGAATTGCAGCAAGCACTGATGGGCTGGGGTGCCAGCGTGCAGGTGTTGGAGCCGAAGCATCTGGCGAAGACGATCAGGCAGGCGCACAAGGCGGCGGTGGGGAGGTATAAGGGTTGACGTCCGACCGGCGTCCGATAGGTATCGGACTCGCCGGTCGCGGCGGCGCAAGCCGCCGAAAGGACGTGAGTACTTGAAACAAGCGGGCTCTCGGCAGAGCTAGTGCCTCATTCCTCGTTCGATAAGCAGGAAGCATTGGGCGTAGCCGGGGGCTTCGCTCTTTGTCGCGAAGTCGGTCAACTACGCTAAGCTCGCTGTAGTCCTAACGCTCGGTCGACAAGCGGGACGCTTGTCAGACCAGCTCCACATCGAACAGATCCGCCAACTCCAGCTTCAACCTGTTCTTCACTTCTTCGATATCCACCAACCCGCCAAGCTCCTTCGCCATACAGGTAACACCCTTGTCGGCTATGCCACAAGGGACGATGTTCTCGAAGTAGCTGAGGTCGGTGTTCACGTTGAACGCGAAGCCGTGCATGGTGACCCAGCGGCTGGCGCGTATGCCGAAGGCGCAGATCTTCCGGGCTTTGAAGGGATCGGTCCAGTCGAGCCAGACGCCGGTGAGGCCATCGATGCGCCCGGCCTTGATGCCGTACGCTTCCAGCGTGCCGATCACCGCTTCTTCCAAGGTGCGCAGGAAACGGTGGATGTCCGTGAAGTGATGGTCGAGGTCGAAGATCGGATAGCCCACGATCTGCCCCGGACCGTGATAAGTGATGTCGCCGCCGCGATCGATGGGGAAGAACTGCACGCCCTTCTCCCGCATCCCGGCTTCGTTCAGCAATAGATGGCTCTGCTTGCCGCTCTTGCCCAGGGTGTACACATGCGGGTGCTCGCAGAAGAGCAGGTGGTCCTGGGTCAGTACCTGCACATCATCAGGTGCCTTTCGGTTGGCGATCTTCAGGTCGATGGTCTCCTTGAAGAGGCGCGTCTGCAACTCCCACGCGGTGGCGTAGTCGATGAGGCCGAGGTCACGGTAGTTGACTTTTCTCACGGGGCAAAGGTCCGGAAGAAGTGGCGAGTGGCGAGTGAATGCCCCCACCGGAACGCTTATCGTTCGGGGGCATTCACTCGCCACTCAGAGGCCACAGGCCGAACTCGCCCACTCGCCACTCCTACTTCACCTCCGCCAGCTTCCCCTTCAGCATATTGATCACCGCGATCTCCGTAGGGTCCACGCCCTTTTTCTCGGCCCAGTACAGGCTCACCCAGTCGCCCAGGTTGATCAGGTACAGTTGGCGCGCGAAGCCGGTATCGCCCTTGCTCCACACTTCGTGGATGTGCGGGGTGTACTTCTCGAAGATGCCCTTGTTGATCTCCATGCGCATCTGCGTGCGCTCGTGATCGGCCTTGTGGCGGAAGATCACCACGGCGATGTCGTCCTTGCCACCGGCCCAGCCCACCAGCTCGTTGTGGTTCATTTCGGGGATGGCATGGTGCCAGCAGAGTTCCTTGCTATTCTCGTTCACCTGCTGGCGGAAACGGATGCTCACGGCCTCGGTGTTCGCTTCGCTGTAGATCACCAATCGTTTGCCCACCAGCTTTTCGGTGAGTTCCATGGCGGCCTTCTTGATGTCCTCCTTGTCGTCGGCCAGCATGTTGGCCGCGGTCTTGATGGCACCCTCGAACCCATCGCCGATGATGCCGAAGTGATGCAACACGTAGAATTGCTGCACCAGCGAGTAGGCCAGCATGGTGCGTGGCGGGTTGCCGCCGGGGATCACGATGTGGTCCAGGCCTTTCGCCTTGGCCATCTCCAGCATGGTGCCACCGCTGGTGATCACCACTACACGGGCGCCCTTGTTCAGCGCCTGCTCCATGGCCGCGAGGGTCTCCTCGGTATTGCCACTGTAGCTGCACGCGATCACCAGGCTCTTGTGGTTCACATAGCCGGGCAGGTAGTAGTTGTTGTAGACCTCGATGGGGCACTTGGCCTCCTTCTGCGTCAACTGGGCAGCGATGCGACCACCGATGCCGCTTCCGCCGAGACCCGTAACGACCACATTAGTATATGGCCCACCGGGGGCTTTCAACGTGGCCTTCCGGCCGATCTCCAGTGCTTCCTTGAGTTGTTTTGGGAAGGCTTCGATGAGTTGCTGCATGAGGGTGGTCTGGTGTGGGTGCGAAATTAGAGCGCTCATACGCTTCTGCCGATCTTGGGGTTGCCGGTATCTTCGCGGCCCGTCTGTCCAAGGCGGACTTCATTATCGAATAGCTGCCATGTCCCACACCCCATCCGAACAGGAGCTTCACCGCCGCGAGGCGCTCAGCAAGCTCCGTGCGCTCGGCATCGAGCCCTTCCCTGCTGCCCAATTCCCCGTTACGCACAGTGCCAGGCTGGTGAAGAAGCAGTACAAGGACGTGGCCAAACATGCCGAGGGTGAGCAGCCGGAAGCCAACGTGGTGCTGGCTGGCCGACTGATGAGTGTGCGCATCATGGGCAAGGCCAGCTTCGCCGTGTTGCGCGATGGCAGCGGCGACCAGCAGATCTACATCAACCGCGATGAGATCTGCCCTGGCGAGGACAAGACACTGTACAACGAGGTCTTCAAGAAGCTACTGCACCTCGGTGATTTCATCGGCGTGAAAGGCTTCATGTTCGTGACCCAGACCGGCGAACTGACCCTGCATGTGAAAGAGCTTACTGTGCTGGCGAAGAGCCTGCGCCCCCTGCCCGTGGTGAAGACCGACGACGAAGGCAACGTCCACGACGCCTTCGTTGATCCCGAGTTGCGCTACCGCATGCGCTACGTGGATCTGATCGTGAATCCCACGGTGAAGGAGACTTTCCTCAAGCGCACGAGGATCTTCAACGCCATGCGTGCGGCTTTCCAGGATGCCGGATACCTGGAGGTGGACACGCCTGTATTACAACCCATTCCGGGTGGTGCCGCCGCGCGTCCCTTCGCCACGCACCACAACGCACTGGACGTTCCTTTCTTCCTGCGCATCGCCAACGAGCTCTATCTCAAGCGCCTTATCGTGGGCGGCTTCGATGGCGTGTTCGAATTCAGCCGCAACTTCCGCAACGAGGGCATGGACCGCACCCACAACCCGGAGTTCACGGTGATGGAGCTGTACGTGGCCTACAAGGATTACCACTGGATGATGGACTTCATCGAGGGCGTGTTCCGTCAGGTTGCCACGGCCGCCAACGGCACTCCCACGGCACAGTTCCAGGGTAAGTCCATCGACTTCGGCCAGCCCTTCAAGCGCATCACCATGTGCGGCGCCATCGAGGAGAAGATCGGACTGAACGTGCTCGATATGGAGGAAGAGGACGTCCGTGCGCTGTGCATGAAGCACAAGATCGAAGTGGCGCCAAGCATGGGCAAAGGCAAGCTCATCGACGAGCTCTTCAGCGAACTGGTGCAACCCGAATTGATCCAGCCGACGTTCGTCATGGACTTCCCGCTGGAGATGAGCCCGCTCTGCAAGAAGCACCGCGACGATGATCGACTCACGGAGCGTTTCGAGCTCTACGTGGCAGGCTTCGAGGTGGGCAACGCGTACAGTGAATTGAACGACCCTATCGATCAGCGCGAACGTTTCGAAGAGCAACTGAAGTTGATGGAACGCGGCGATGACGAGGCCATGTTCATCGACCAGGATTTCCTGCGTGCCCTGGAGTACGGCATGCCGCCTACCTCAGGCATCGGCATAGGCATGGACCGCCTGGTGATGCTGCTTACCGACAACCCTGCGATCCAGGAGGTGCTGCTGTTCCCGCAGATGAGGCCGGAGAAATTCGAATAAGTCAGAGCGCGACCCGCCAAACCATCGCTGGCGTACCACGATGCACGGTGTCCTTTTCGAAGGCCATTCCATTGCGCTTTGCCACGGCCTGACTCGCGAAATTCTCGTGGTCGATCAGCGAGATCACGGATGGCACAAGTTGGTGGTGCTGTGCGAATTCTTTGCACGCGATGGCCGCTTCCGTAGCATAACCCTTTCCCCATGCGGACGGCAGAAGGTGGTAACCGATCTCCAGTTCATCCACGCCATCCACGACCTGGGTCAACAGTCCGATCATGCCCACGGGCTTGCCAGTGGCTTGTTCGATGATGGCGTTCAGCCCCGAACCGTCGGTGACACGGCGGTCCATGCTGCGTTGGATGAATTCGCGGCAACTTGCTTCGCTGCCTACAACGAGCGACATGAAGCGGATGGCCTCGGCGCTGTTGATGTACTCCATCCACCAGGAAAGATCATCCATGCTGGTATGGCGGAAGACGAGCCGCTCGCTGGTGACACCGTGCGTGGAGGGGATGCGCTGGATCATTGTTCACGCATATACTGTTTCCAATTCAACACACGAATACCGTCGCGGGGTGGGCCATCGGACCCGGAGTAGACCAATGCGCACTCCACCTTGCGGGGGTAGAGTTCGCGGTACTTGTGCAGGCTGTTGAACATTGCCGACGTGATGGTGGAACCGCTCTTGATCTCGGTGAGCTTCCGTGTTGGTCCATCTTCGAGAAGATCGATCTCGACGCCATGGCTGTCACGCCAGAAGTACAGGTTGGGCCGTCGTCCCTTGTTGAGAGCGGCTTTGTAGCGGTCCACGATGATCGCGTTCTCGAAGAGTGCTCCGCGCGCCCAGTGGCGTGCAAGGTCATCGGGAGTTTGTAGGCCGAGCAGTGCGCAAGCCAGACCCGTGTCGGAGAAGTAGAGCTTGGGCGACTTCACCAGCCGCTTGGTGAAATTCTCGAAATGGGGCTGGAGTTTGAAGACGATGTAACTCGTCTCGAGCACACTCATCCAGCTATTGATCGTGTTCGCGTCCACCCCCACTTCCGTGGCCACGGATGCTTGGTTCCATAGCTGGCCGATGCGGCCTGCAGCGATCTGGATGAACTTGCTGAACAAGCTCACGTTACGAAGGTCGATCACTTGTCTGACGTCACGCTCCACATAGGTCTGGATGTAGCTCAGCAGCCAGGGTGCCGGGTCGCGGGGTTGTTCATACAGCCGCGGATAGCCGCCCCGAAAGATCCATTGGTCCACATTGTCCGGCAGCAGGCCAGCGGCATCCAACTCAGCGGCACTCAACGGCAACAGCTCCTGTATGTATGTTCTGCCGGCCAGCGATTGACTTACCTGTCTCAACAGCATAAGGTTGTGTGATCCGGTAAGCACGTAGTGGCCATTACCACCCAGTTCATCCACCCGCACTTGGATGTAGGAAAGCAGGTCGGGTGCATGCTGCACCTCATCGATGATCAACTGCGGACCGTAATGGTCCAAGAATCCGACCGGGTCCTCTATGGCCTGGGTTCGATGGTCCAACTGTTCCAAGTTCACATAGCTCCATTCCGGAAGAACGTCGCGCGCCAATGTGGTCTTACCGGCTTGCCGCGGACCCATCAGGGTTACCACCGGCATTTCGGCCACGCCCTTCAATAACAAATGTGCCTGATCGCGAGGAAGTTTGTTCACCGCGTAGTGAGATTTGTTCAAATATAGAGTACAACTTCAGAATTACACAAACACATTGTAAGTAATTGATATCCTAACCTTTGCGTTCGTGTAAGGGTATTACTCCACCCGCTCCACCTTCTCCATCACATCCCCCACCTGTAACCGCCACACCACGTCCATACCCTCCACCACCTCGCCGAAACGTGTGTAGCGACCATCCAGGTGCGGGGTGGCGCTGTGCGTGATGAAGAACTGGCAGCTCTCGGTATCCCTTCCGGCGGAAGCAAGGCCGATCGATCCCGCCGTGAACAGCTTGCGGCCGATCTCCGTGCGCAGGGTATAGGGCATGCCGCCATATCCATCGCCGCGCGGGCAACCACCCTGCACCACGAAGTTGGGCACCAGACGGTGGAAGGCCTTGCCGTTGTAGTAGCCTGCCGTTACGAGCGAATCGAAGGCGAGGCTGCTGCCTGGGCAGTCGTTGACATCGGTAGCGAGGATGACGGAGCCTTTAGTCGTGGTGATCCGGTAGCGCTGGCCCTGTGGAAGGGCTCGGAGCTTTTCCTTGTCGATGGGGTGGTTGAAGGGTGGCGCTTGCTGGGTTGGCGGGGGAAGGCCATCGCGCTTTGCGGCCACGTTGGCCAGCAGGATCCGAGCCTCCAGATCACGAATGGGCAGAAGCGCGGACAAGGCCCAGGACTCCGTTTCCCGATCGAACAACAGACCGATGGCCTCGGGGTCTTCTTCCAAGAGCAGTTCGGCGGCGGCACAGATCAGCCCTTCATCACGGGTGCGGATGGCACTGCGCACCACCTCGCCAAGTTGGCTGTACCGTGCCGCTGGATCGGCATAACGTGAACGCATCATGATCTCCCGAACGATGCGTACCGCACCTTGGAAGGCGGCCTGTTTCAGCGGAGCCGGTTCGCTGCTGCGCAGCACGAAGAGCAATCCCTGCAGCGTTTCGTCCCGCGGTGCCCGGGAGTAGGAACCGAGTACTTCGGCACGTTGGTAGGTCGAAAGTTTTCCGGCGACCAATCGCTCCATGGCCACGCCGGCCTTCCCAGCCATGTCTTCATCGCCGTGCTGCATGGCAAGACCAAGCAACGCGATCCGTGTGTTGGTGTCGGCCACTTGGGTTTCCCACCTCAGGCACCGGTCGGCATCCAGATCGGATCGTTGTTGAAGGAAGTCCATGGCGACCGTGGACATTGCAGGGTCGGACAGGGCGTGCAACAGCAGTTCCTGGTCGCTCACCGCATCCCAAGCAACAAGGACGCGCAACGCATTCACCCGCTCCGCGTATGCACCTGTCCCCAAGGCGATCGCACGCAACTCCGGTGTGTTCGCCAGTGGATCAAGGTGCTTCATGATGAGCAGGAGCAGTGCACGCACTTCGGCGTCCCCGCTCCGCATCAGTTCTTGTAGTTCGGTGGTCCATCCGGCGAAGGTGGTGTCCGGCAAGCGCCGTAACGCATCCGCAGCTCTTGCCCGGTCCTGCCCGCTGCTGCTTTGCAGGAAGTGGATGATGGCCTGCGGGTCCTTCAGCATCCCCTTGCGCTGCATGGCCAGGAAGGAAGCACTGAGGTAGGCGCGTTGCACAGTGCTGTCGCGTTCATTGATCGCCAATTCGGCCATGCGTTCGATGGTGAGGCTGTCCGCCACAAAGCCCAGCGCGAAGACAGCGGCTGCGCGCACATTCGCGGAGGTATCTCCCAACGCACCCATCAGACAAGGGATCCCCGAGGTGTCCTGCACACTGGCGAATGCAAGCGCTGCCGCATCGCGCACTTCTGATGCCTCGTGCTTCAGCAGCGCGCAGAGCGCATCGGTATCGCGGTGTTCCTGGGCCTCAAGTATGGGCCAAAGGCGTTCATCGGCCCAGCGGTTGGGTGGAGCTTCGGGTGTACCTGGTCCTGGAACCTCGCACGCTGCAAGGAATGCAAAACCCAATACGAGGATGATGTAGCGTATCACCCCACGAAGATCATTCATTCATGCACTGTACCGTCGACCCATTGGGTCGACTTGCCTGACATTCATTGGTGGAATTCGAAAGTCGACCCAATGGGTCGACGGTACAGTACCAATGCCAACGATGTGCGTGGCTACCGCCCGACCCCGAAATCCACCGCCCGGTAACGCATGAACACCCATGTGAAGTCCCACCCATGATAGCGCAGCGCCCCCAGCAATACCATCGTGGCCGTGGCCTCATCGATGTTGCCGAATAGCGGGATGTTGTCCGGGAGGAACTCGAACACACCAAAGGTGGGATTGAGCAGGTACAAGAGGGCCAGCAGGCCGGCGAGGGTGACGAGAAGGGGCTTCATGGTGCAGGTCGTTGTTCGGAGATCGATGGTCGTTGGTCGGGGCCTGGTGCCACTTACCCAAGTGAGTGAAGCGTTGGTGCCCTGTGGGTTCAAGCGTGGCGTCATTGTCGTGTCATACGCAACGCGACAGAGGTACCCGAAGGTATGGAGCGGGGTAACTTCGCCGCCCATGACACCGATCGCGTACCGCCTGCCTGCACTGACATTCCTGCTGCTTCCGCTGTTCGTCGCAGCACAAATGTTGCCCGACTCCTTGGCCATTGCCCGAATGACCGCCGATGTGCAGTACCTCGCCAGCGACTCGCTCGAAGGACGCGAAGCGGGCACGCCCGGCGAACGCTTGGCCGCTGAATACATCGCGGCGGAGTTCGCACGGCTGGGCCTGAAGCCGAAGGGCAACATGGGGTCGTACTTGCAGGCTTTCACCTTCCAGGCGCCGCCGGTAGCGGGACCGAACAGCACCCTGCAGATCGGCCGCAGCACGCTGAAGTCCGAGGACTATTACCCCGTATCGATGTCGGCCAGCGGCGTTGCGCGCGGCAAAGTGGTGAAGGTGGAATTCGGCATACACGCCCCCGAACTGGACTACAACAACTACGCAGGGCTGAAACTCGAGGGCAACATCGCGGCCATGCTCATCAGCTCGCCGGACGGCATTCATCCGCATAGCAAGTACCTGGCCTACCACGAACTGAAAGGCCGCATCGAGGAGGCTGTGAAGCGCGGCGCCGTGGGTGTGGTGCTGTATAACGAGGACGAGAACACCGAAGCACCCAGTGCCGAGTTGCGCGCCAAGGTGCAGCCCCTGAGCGTTCCGGTCGTCTTCCTCAGCAAGGCCGATCACCACGACCTGCTGATCGACGGCAATCCCTGCGTGATCACAGCGGACATCAAGCGCGAGGAACGCACGGCCTACAACGTGGTGGGCCTGCTGGACAGCGGCGCGGGCCGCACCACCGTGGTGGGCGCACACTACGACCACCTGGGCTGGGGCGGCGAAGGCAGCCGTCACCGGGGCGAAAAGGCCATCCACCACGGTGCCGACGACAACGCCAGCGGTACGGCGGTGTTGATGCAGTTGGCGCGGGATCTGGCCTCCGCTTCGACTCCGCTCAGCGAAGATGCAAGTAGTTCCAACCACCTCTTCATCGCCTTCAGCGGCGAGGAGAAAGGGCTGTACGGCTCGAACTACTGGACCAAGAACAGCACTTTCCCTTTGGACAGCATCAATTACATGATCAACCTGGACATGGTGGGCATGCTGGACAGCGTGGGCAGCATCGGCATCAACGGTGTCGGCACCTCGCCAAGCTGGAGCGTGGTGGATAGCGTGAAAGCCGGAGAACTCACCATCAAGAGCACCTTGGGCGGCATCGGCAGCAGCGACCACACCAGCTTCTACCTGCAGGACATCCCGGCCATCCACTTCTTCACCGGCACCCACGAGCACTACCACAAACCCAGCGACACCTGGGAAAACCTCAACTACCCCGGCATGCTGCGGGTAACGCGCTACATCGAGGATCTGATGGCCCGCCTCGATGGCCGTGGCGAACTGGAATTCACCAAGACCGAGGAGGAGAACGCGGCCGCCACACCGCGCTTCAAGGTGACCATGGGTGTGGTGCCCGACTACATGTTCAGCGGCACCGGCATGCGAATCGATGGCGTTACCGAAGGCAAACCCGCCGAAGCCGCCGGGCTGAAGAAGGGCGATGTGGTGCTGCGCATCGGTGCAGTGGACGTGCCCGACATGATGGGCTACATGAAGGCCCTGGGCCAATTCAACAAGGGCGATACGGCACCGGTGAAGATCCTGCGGGATGGGAAGGAGGTGATGGTTGAGGTGACGTTCTGATCGGGGGCATCCCGCAAATTCCACCCGTGCCTCCGGCAGCGTCGACCCGGAGGGTCGACATTTGGATCCCTTACCAATGCACCGTATGTCGACCCAATGGGTCGACGCTACAGGTGCATCGCACAAGCCTTGGCGGAACATGAACGATCTTCACGCCCGATGACCACCACCACACAACGCATTGCCGTGATCGGCGCCGGTAGCTGGGGCACGGCCCTGGTGAAACTGCTTTCGGCCAACCTGCCTGCCGGACAGGCAGGCGCGCCCCAGGTGGGCTGGTGGGTGCGTCGACAGGAAACCATCGACCACATCCGCAAATACGGCCACAATCCGGACTACATCAGCGCGGCGCAGTTCGATGTGGAACGGTTGGCCATGAGCAGCGACATCCACACCGTGGTGAAGAACGCGGACATCCTGGTGATCGCCGTGCCCAGTGCATTCGTGCAAGCCACCATGGACCTGCTGGAACCCGATGCGCTGAAGGGCAGGACGGTGTTCAGCGCCGTGAAAGGCATCGTGCCCTCCACCAACCAGATCGTGGGCAGCTACCTCTTCGAACACAAGGGTGTGGCCGAGGGCGATTTCGGGGTGATCTGCGGTCCCTGCCACGCCGAGGAGGTGGCCATGGAACGCCTCAGCTACCTCACCATCGCGAGCCAGAACGCAGCGACCGCCGCCGCCATGGGCCAGGCCCTCAACGGGCGTTTCATGAAGACCACGTTGAGCGACGACATATACGGCACCGAGTACGCCGCGATCCTCAAGAACGTGATCGCCGTTTGCGCGGGCATCAGCGTGGGCCTCGGTTACGGCGACAACTTCCGCGCGGTGCTGGTGAGCCGTGCCATCCAGGAGATCGAGCGCTTCGTAACGGCCGTTCATCCGATCGCCCGCGACATCAACGAACCGGCCTACCTCGGTGACCTATTGGTAACGGCCTACTCCACCTTCAGCCGCAACCGCGAGTTCGGCACCATGGTGGGCAAGGGCTACAGCGTGCGCGCCGCACAGCTGGAAATGAACATGGTGGCCGAAGGCTACCACGCCGTGAAATGCGTTCACGAGATCAACGCCAAGCTGGGCGTGGACATGCCGATCACGGAGACCACCTACCGGATCCTATACGAGAAGATGGCGCCGATGATGGAGATGCGCCTGCTGAGCGACCGATTGGCCTGAGCTACTCCTCGAGCTCCAGCCCAACGAGCACATTGTGCGGCCGATAAGTGCCCGCAACGGGATCGTACAGTTCGCGTACCTCGTAGCTGAAGGTGCCTTTCAGCCCGGTGGCATCCGCGCCGGCCAACAGGTCGGCATTGGCGAAATGCTCCAGCCGAAGGAGTTCCACCGTACGGCCCGAAACGTCCTTCACGAGCACGGTGGAGAACTGGCGATCGCGCAGGCCGGTGACCGAACCGGTCACGGTGGCAATGGTGGCGGACTCCGTGATGGTGGTTTCCTCCGTTCCCTGCATCTCGGCCACGATCTCCAAAAAGCCGGGGCACACGCCCACCAGACGCATGCCCACCAGTTCGCCGAGCTTTTCCCCGGCCCCGGCGTCCAGGCGGGTCAGGTCCACCTTGTACTGTTTGCGCAGTTCCTTTTCGTAGGGCGCCGCCGCCTTCATCATGCACAGGCCCAATTGCATTTGCAAGGCTTCCCCCTTGATCTCGCTGCGGTCCAGCGCGTTCAGGCATTCGCAGGTCCCTTCGGCAATACGGTCCAGCACATCCTGGGCTTGTGCGGCCACGGTAACGAACAAGGCGAAAACGAGGAGGAGGGAGCGAACGCTGTGCATGGGAAAACGGGCTTCGGTCCGAAATTACAGCAAGAGCCTGTTCAGGATCTCTTGAATGATGGGCTCCGAGCCTATTTTTTGCTGAGGCGAAGCCGGAAAATTTTCGCGTAGCGGTGCCTACGGGAACATTTTCCGGGGAAGCATCGGCGGAAAAGAGGCCGGAGAGCGCATTTGAAGAGATCCTAAAGAGGCTCTACTGCCCCGAACTTTGGCCCGGCACCATGAGCAGCACGATCCGACTTCACTGGGATTTTTTCGGCCCCGATGCGCCCACGACCGCAGCGCACTTCCTCCACCACCTGGACCAGTTCTGTGCACGTGAAGGCATCTCGGGCTACCGGCATTGGGTGTCGGACCAGACCATTCGCTCCACGGCCGTCATGGAATGCGACGAGCGATACCTGAAGGTGCTGCGCGATGCGCTGCGGCCCGTTCGCGGGGAACGGGTGCTGGAGGAATAGGCGGATCAGCGCACGAAACGGACGGTCCTTCGCAGTTCCCCGGCACGCAACTCCACCAGGTATGCTCCCGGCGCCAGATCGCGCACATCGGCCTGCATGCGCTGCGAACCGGCGATCATGCGTGCTGCGAAGAGCTGCCGCACCTGCCGGCCGCTGCTGTCCAACAGCAGCACCTCCGCCTGGGCTGCCACCGGAAGGTCGATCGTGATGAAGAGTTCCCCGCTGCCGGGCACCACGCTCAGCTGCAGTGCTTCGCGCCCCTCGGTCAGCGGGTCCTGCGAACCCGTGGTCGCGTCGCGCACCAGCAACACGCGGAACACGCGCGTGCTGGCATCGCTTTGTGTGCCGTTGTTGATGAAGAAGATGTTGCGCGCGGTGCTCTGGATGCCGCCTACGATGTGCCCCACCACTACGGTATCGCCCACAAGGGCATCAAGGTCCACGATGGCATCGGAGATCATCGGGGTCGCGGGTTCGTGCAGGAACTCGGCCCCGGCACCCAAGAGCGCGGGCATTTCGCCGATGGCCACCTCTTCCATACTGCCGTCGGCTTCGCGCGCCACCCGGCTGATGGTGTTCACGAAGGGCACGTTCACATCATCGATGAGCTGGTCGTTCGCATCGAAGTAGTACCGACCGATGCCACCGAAGAACACGGTGCTCATGCGGTTGTCCGCCTGGGCGTATGCCGGCATATGCGCGCCGTGGTACTGGTTCAACAACTGTTCGAAATCCGGCACTACCGTGTGATCGGTGGCCGTGATATCCACCGTGTTCAACCAGGGAATGTTGGAGGCGTACTGGAACACCCCGGAGAATGCCGTGTAACCGGGTGTGCCATCGGGGAAGATCTGCGCCACCAGGTTGTAGTCGCGGCGGTGCAACTCGACGGTATCGACCACCTCGGTGAAGTCGACGATGGACAGCGCGGTGCCATCATCGGCAATGCCGAAGCGACGGATGGCGTTCGTGTACTCCTGCACGAAGCCCGGCCCGAAGTCGGGACCTTGGGGGTTGTAGCGGCCAATGAACCGCTGGCCACCCACCAACAGGAAGCGGTCGCCCAAGCGGCCCAGATATCCGCCTGTTACCGCCATGCGTTCATCGGCAATGGAACGGAAATACGGGGTGATCGGCTGGCCGTTCTTGATGGCCGCAATGGCGCCGGGAACGTCGACCGCGGTAAGGCGCGGGTGGGTGATGTGGTCGTTGGCGGTGGCCGAAAATCCGTAGCCCCCGATGATGTACAAGGTGCCTCCCATCTGTTCGAACTCCATGTTGGTGCATTGCAGTTGCTGGTACACCGCAGCGGGCAGGCTGCTCATGGAAGCGCTCCACACCTGCTGCGTTGTGGGGTCCACAACATAGGCGCTGGTGTTGTTGTCCGCCGCCAGGAAAGCCGCAAAGGGTTGGCGTTGGTGCAAGCCATCGGTGCGCCCCCCGATCAGTAACCACTCGCCGTTGTGCTGGCCCCAGGCGAAGGATTGCAGGCCGGGCATGCCGGGAATGGTGAGCTCCTGCAGTACGATGCGCCGATCGCCCAGGTCCTGGGCGAAGAGGGTGGCCGTAGAAAATCCGAAGGCAACGAACAGGAGACGCATGGACATGGGTTGAAGACCAAAGGTCCTGCACGGACCGGGACGACTTGGTGAGACAAGTCACATAGGCTACGCCGCAAGTACGAAATCCACGCCCTCCACCAACCCGCGCCCCGCCAGGAAGCCCGCGATCCTATCTCCAGTACCCCGCTGACTGATGAAGCTCACCACGAAGGCCTCGCCAGCAGGCGGCAATTCCAAGTGTGGGATGAAGGAACGGCCCGGCACCCCGCTTCCCTTCACGTCGGTGTAAGCATGCACCGCGATGCCGTCCGCCTCCAACAGCGCCGCCCGCTGCTGACACAAGGCACTGGTGCCCGCGATGATCATGGGACGGCCGTTCAACTTCCGATGCAACCACTTCGCGAGCCACTTCACCTTGGTGCTGAAAAAGGCATCCACGCTGTAGTTGGGGTGTGTGCGGCTTAGGCGATGCGCATGGTCGTTCCAGGTGAGCAGTTCCTCGGGCAGCTTCGCGAAACGCACTCCGGCTTCCATCCAACGCAACCAGAGTTCGTGGTCCTCGGGGAGCGGTCCTGTATCGTATCCGCCGTGTTGCTCCACCAGTTCGCGGCGGAACAGCACCGTGGGGTGCGCAAGGGGCGCGTCCACGAAGCGCTTCACGTAGTGCTCGTGCGGGGAAAGGAGGTTGTTCTGCCACTGCACGAAGGCCTGCATGCCGCGGCTCTCTGGCACACTGCTGGCGAAGGCGGTGCGTGTGCCCAGCACGCCGATCTCCGGATGCGCGTCGAGGTAGGCCACTTGTTCCGCCAGGCGCTCCGCGTGACTGATGTCGTCGGCATCCATGCGGGCGATGTAGCGGCCTTGCGCACGGGCCACTCCCGTGTTCAGTGCGTGTGCGATGCCGATGCGGGGTTCGTGCAGGATGCGTATTCGTGGATCGCGCTCGGCCCAGCGTTGCGCGATAGTCGGACTTTCATCGGTGCGTGCCTGCACCGGGCTTGCCCCGGTGTTGTCGATCAGCAAGAGCTCCCATTCCGTGTAGGTCTGGGCGAACATGCTCGCGATGGCCGCATCCAGCGTCGCCGCGGCGTTGCGGAAGGGTAGCAGGATGGAGACCGGGAGCATGGTTCAGCGTTCCTTGAACAGCTTGGCCAATTCCTTGGCGGCCTCAGCGCGTTCCCGGGCACGACCCACGCGCAGCGCGTCCGACAAGGCGAGCATGGCATACAAGCGCGCGTCCTCCATGGCCGCTTCCGGCACGCCGGGATACAGTGGCGCAATGGCCTGACCCTGTGCGTTGCCCTTTGCCGATGGCCAGACATAGGCATCATCGCTCAGGAAGCGTTCGCGCAACGCCGGTGCCGAGTGGGCCGTTGGCACGCCGCGCACCAGTCCGCCCGGCCGCACCGGGTACACATACGGCAACCCGTTCCGAAGGAAATCGAGCAGGGAAGCGCGCACCACTTTTCGTTTCGTGCCATCGAGCAGGCCGGCCAACACCGAGCGGGACAATGAATTGCTCACCTCGGCCGGACTCAAGCGAAGCGAGGCCGCCAAGTCCTTGGCAAGCCAGGGCTCCTTGCCCAAGGCCACGATCTTCAACAGCACCACCACATCCTGTGGCCGCATTTCTCCGGAAGTCTTCATGATTCACGATTCATGAATTGCAAATATAGTGCAGCCGCCTGTTTTCACGGAACATGCAATAACCCGACGCATTGCACGCATGATGCAACACCCTCACTCCCGCCCATACACCACCAAACACTCCTTCGTCAGCGGCCACCACGGCAGTGCACGGTTCTCCTTCTTGAAGCCTTTCACCTGGCCGATGCAGGCCACCCAAGTGACGTCCAGCTCGGGTACGTGGTACATGTTCACGCCGAAGAAGCCGCTGTGGCCGATCATCGTAAGCGAGTCCAGGCCGGTGACACCCGAGGGTTTTGCATCGAAGCGGTACACTTCGACGCCGAGCGCGTACTCGGGTGAATGGCGCGTAAGCATCGCGTCCAAGGTGGCCGGTTCGCGGAACAGTTCGCCCTTGGCCAGGCCGGTGATGAAGCGCGCCAGATCCGCCGTGCTGGTGATGATGCCGCCGCCGCCGAACTCCACCGAGGGGTGCAGCTTGTCCGTTACACTGCGGCGACCGTGGTACTGGTGCATCATGTGGGTGTAGCTGCTGTCCCAACTGTCGGTCCAGGTGTCGCGCAGGCCCAGCGGCGTGCAGATGCGCTCCTGCAACTGCACGTTCAGGGAAGCGCCCCCCACCTGCTCCACCAACAAGGCCAGCAGCAGGTAACCCGTGTCCGTATAGTGGTAGCGGCTGCCCGGCACGGCTGTTTTGCGCTTGGCCATGCCATGTCGCTCGTAAGCCCGCAGGATCTCGGTGGTGGTGTGCGCCTTGCTCGGCCGCAGTTGCGTGCGCAACAGGAAACGCCAGTCGTCGAAGATGTAGTCGCTGAGCCCGCCGGTATGCGCCAGCAGTTGCCGCACAGTAATGGTGTGGCCCAGGTCCTCGCCCTTCACCCGCACCAAGGGACGCACCAGCGCATCCGGCAGGTAGCGCACCACCGCACTGTCCAGACCGACGCGGCCTTCCTCCACCAGCTGCATCACCAGCACGGCCACGAAGGTCTTGGCCACGCTCGCCGTTTTGAAGCGGTATCCGGCAGGGTTGGTCGTATCCCGCCTGCTCACCTGGCCCAGCGCTCCATCGAAGCGGTAGTGCTGGCCGTAGCGGAAGTGGAACTGGAAGTTGTGCCGCTTGTGCCTGCCGGGTGGTTCCATCCAACTGGCCATTCGCTCCCAGGCCAGGGAGTCGAGGGCAGCGCGGTGGGCATCCTGGCCGTTTGCGGAAGGCAGCAGGAGGTGGAGCGCCAGCACCAGCAAGCAGCCCG
This sequence comes from Flavobacteriales bacterium, assembly GCA_044347005.1. Taxonomy (GTDB): domain Bacteria; phylum Bacteroidota; class Bacteroidia; order Flavobacteriales_F; family PHOS-HE28; genus PHOS-HE28. Next base: position 19,597 of record JBIIYD010000001.1, read on the forward strand.
CCCGGACCAGCCGGACACGCGGGCGGATGCACCAAGGTGGTGGGGGGGGCGAAGGGCCGACCAGCATGGCAGCAAGATAGCCCAGCGCAGGCACCATGCCCTGGACCGGGAAATCCTCGCGCACCAGACCGATGCGCCTGTCCCTTGCACGGATGTCGAAGAGGCAAGGCGACCACCGCCCGTGGGGCATGGAGTGCAGCACCGCATGCCACCCGTACTTTTGCGGCCATGGCAAAAAAGGCTGCTCCTCCCTCCCCGATCATTCCGTCCGCGTTGGAGTTGCACGACGAGGCCGAGAACCGCCAGTTCGTTACGCGGGTGGACGGCCTGCGCGCCACCGTGGAATACGACCGCGACGGGGAGCGGATCTTCCTCACCGGGCTCAACATCCCCAAAAGCCTGCAGCCCTTGGGCCTCGGCGATGCCCTGCTGGAAAGGGTGCTCACCCATGTGGAAGAGCAGAAGTGGAGGCTCATTCCCACCCACCCGGCCATCAAGGACTACCTGCGCACCCACACGGCTTGGCAGCGGTTGTTGTTGAAGGGGGTGCAGTTGCGGTGAGGGGGCGCTGAGGCAGGGACTCGAATGCCTGTCGCCGACCCGCCTGCTATCTTCCGCCTCATGTCAGCGGCTTCGCTTCCCGACTACCTGCGCCTCAAGCAAGGTGGCGGCAACGCGCCGCATAAGCCGATCATGCTGCTGGCCGTGCTTCGTGCCTTCGACGAAGGACTGATCATCGAGAACCGCATCGAACCTTCCGCTGAGCTGATCAATCTCTTCAATGGCTACTGGCAAGCGCTGGTGCCAACCGAAAGGCCTCAAGGCCGCTTCCATTATCCCTTCTTCTACCTAAAGAACGAACGCTCCGGCCTGTGGACACTGCACACCCTGCCCGGGTTTGAACGTGCGCTTACACGTGGCCGCGACATCAAAAGCCTTGGCGCCCTCACCAATTTCGAGGCCTATGCCACTCTGCGCGATGATGTGTACCAACGGTGGCTCAACCCTGAATATCGCGTCGCCGCTCGTCTTGCACTAATGGCCCACTATTTCAATGGCCAGGCTCTGCCGCTCACTCTGACCGACCACCTGCGCGAGATCGAACAGCAGATCGTACACGACAGCCCTGAGACATACAAGGCCCGACAGCACCAGCTGATCCAGGTCGAAGAGGAGGAAGAACAGATCCTGCGAGGTGCCGCTTTCAAACGCAAGATCCCCGAGCTCTACGAGTACCGCTGCGCCATCACCGGACTACGGGTCCAGAACCGACGAGCCGTCAACCTCATCGATGCCTGCCACATCGTACCCTGGGCCGATTCCTTCGACGATACCATCAGCAACGGCATCGCGCTCTGCCCCAACATGCACCGCGCCTTCGACCGTGGGCTCATCAGCATCGCCGCTGACCACTCGGTACTGGTGGCCCCGGACCTCCTGGAAAGCGCGAGCAGCCATGCCATCCGCCCCTTCGCAGGCAAGCGCCTGATGTTGCCCAACGAGAAACGCCATTGGCCCGCACCGGAGAATCTGGCTCGGCATCGGGAGCGGTGGGGGTACTAACCAACTATTCGCGATCAAACGATCACATTTGCGAGATACAAGATGCGAAGCACCCCAGGAGCAATAGATGGAGAAGGATTTGGCTGGGCAGGTAACTTCCCTGTATTGAAAGGTGCCACACTTAGCGAAGTTGTAAACGCGCTCATGAGCTTTGTGCGAGACGCTACTCCAGAGCAGATCCGTGCGTGGAACAGTTCCATCCCTTTAGTACAGATCGAAGCGGGTAAGGTGCTCGATATTCAACCTTCTTCGAAAGAGTATGGCGCAGTGTTCGAGTACACGATGCCATACAGCCAAAGGAGGGTTGATGTGATCCTGCTTATCTCAGGGGCAGTTCTTGTTGTGGAACTGAAAGGGGACAGTAATACACGACAAGGTGACATCGAACAGATGGCAGACTATGCCCGTGGGCTATATACGAATCATACTCTTTGCGGAGAAGACGGAGTTCGTGTACATGCACTTCTGGTGTCATACGGTATGCCAAGTGCGGAACGCAAAGAAGAGTGGTACACGCTGACCAACATAGACAAGCTGCATGAAGAGGTCATGCGGTTCGACCAACCAGAGAGAGCTTCGCCAATACCCCTTGATCGTTTTCTGCACCAAGAAAATCACCAACCTCCTCCTTCGCTGGTCCAAGCTGTTAGGGCGTACTTCTCTAAACAAGAATTGCCTAGGATCAAGCGCATTGATGATGTCACTGGCGATGCGTTGAAGTCCGTGATAAGCGAGATACGTGAGACTCATTCAGCCAAACGGCGCAAGCTGATCCTTGTGAGCGGAGTACCCGGGGCTGGCAAGACCTACGTTGGACTCCAGATCGCACACGAGCATTTCCTCGATGACCTCTCGGAGGTAATGGAGAGCGGGTCGAAGCCATCCGCCCCTGCTGTATTCCTCTCCGGTAACAAGCCGCTCGTGGACGTTCTTCAATACGAGATGCGAAGAGCCGGTGGTGATGGAAAAGTTTTCGTGCAGAATGTGAAAGACTTTGTGAAGCGCTACTCGACCAAGAAGGCGGTTGTCCCACCTCACCACGTTCTGATCTTTGATGAGGCTCAGCGTGCGTGGGATGCCAAGCGTGTTAAGGCGAAGCATGATGATGTGCATGCCGTTTCCGAACCTGAGTCATTCATCCGATTCGCCAGTCGTATTCCTGCGTGGTCCGCTGTTATCGGATTGATCGGCGAAGGGCAACAGATCTACACCGGTGAAGAAGGGGGAATGGACCTTTGGGCTGAGGCTATTCAGAACGGGGGTGAACAGTGGGATGTAGTCGGCCCGCCTCAATTCCAATCCATATTTCGATCACGGGGTTTAGCGTACACACCTATTGCTCCTTTACACCTTGCGCGTTCCGTTCGTTTCCATTTCGCTCATGGCCTTAGTGAATGGTCAGGGGGAGTGGTCGATGGTCACCTAAGTACAGGAGAACTATCCCTTATGGTCGACCACCTTTGGCAGCAGGGGTACCAGATCCGCATTACGCGCAACCTACATAAGGCTAAAGAGTTTCTTTGGGAGAAGTACCGACTACAGCCGGACGCTCGCTACGGGATGCTCACCGGTGGACGCGACAAGGGTCTGCAAGATCTTGACTTGAACAAAGTGAACACGCGAACATTCCGTGCAGGTCCGTGGTACGCTGACCCCGAAAGTTCTCCCAGTTCATGCAGGCGCCTCACAGATGCGATCACGGAATTCTCCGCACAAGGCCTTGAGCTGGATCATGCACTCTTGGTCTGGGGAACCGACTTGATCCGCAAAGCAGGGGTATGGGATGATGCACTCGCAATGCGCTATCTCCGCAAAGGCGATGTGGCTGATCCACTCCAGCTTAGATTGAATGCTTATCGGGTCTTGCTAACACGTGGACGTGAAGGTGTGCTGATCTGTATCCCCCAACAGATAGCCGAATTGGACGAGACATTCGACTTCCTCATGGCAGCCGGATGTCGTCCGTTGGAGTGAGCCGATCTGGTCAGTCAACATTCCCTGGCATTTTCGGTCAAGGTTCCGTACCCTGGTCGAATGCTTACCGACAAGGAATACGTCATTCGCCTCAACAGCTTCGATCTGGGGCAACTCATCGATGGCTTGGAGGTTCGTGCCCGTGCGTGGCGCGATACGGCAACCTACCTGCACACCGGCGAAGTACCAAGCGCGGACTTCGTGATGGAGGAGTGCCGTGATGCGGAGGAAGCTGAGCGGCTGGCCGAGCACTATGAGCGGATCAGGGATCTCATTCACCTGCAACAGAAGGAGCAGGACCGGGCATGAATCCGCGCTATCGGCGGGAACTGGTCCGGTTGGGCTTTACCATCCCCGAGGAGGCTACCTACGTTGTCCATTGCATGTGGCGGCCACCCAAGGGCCAATGGCCTGCGCTGGGTGCTCGTCCGCGACCTGTATGGGTGCAGCTCAACGACACCGGAGACCATCGATCGGCTGCGATCGAGGCTTGCTTGTTCTTGATCGCACAGCATCGCGGGAAGGCGACAGCTTTATCGGTAATGGCCGACAACTGCCATCCCCAGATCATCAACGACGTGTGTTTCGACTGGAACTGGTATGACGGGGTGGTCACGTTCGGGGCTGAGGTGGTGGAAGTAATATGGTCATGACCGCGAGTTCGCGCGAGCGATCGCAGCGGAAAGCCCACAGCCGACTGAGGCACGAGGGCGGCGAGGACTTTCCTACGGCAAGCAGGCTTGCAGCTAATAGCCTGACCGCCGTCAGGCAGGCACCCAAGCCCCCCTTCACGATCCTTAACGCCCCACCGCACCCACCCGCGCCCAAAGCCCGCTATGTTCGGGCATGCCAATGCGCTACCTGCTGCCTGCGCTGCTCTTGTGGGCCTGTACCAACGGAGGCGCGGCACGTCCGCAAGAGGCGGAGGCCACGGCGCCCACGGAGCGCTACCGGCTGGAGGCGGCGGACCTACGCGTTTGGCGCACGGTGGATACCACGGAGGCAGAAGCCCGGGCGGATTTGGCCTGCCTGCGGCGCTTCTTCGTGAACAAGCTGGACAGCGGCGCAGCGCAGGACTTCTGGTGGCGGCCGGATGTGGAGCTCTACGTGCGGCCCTATGAGGACCTGCTGTACACCGAGTACGACAGCGAGGCGCGCCTGCGCTACCTGCCCACGCTGATGGAGCGGCGCCCGTTGCCCGATGGCACCCGGCTGCTGCGCGTGAAGTGGGCCGCCCCGGACAGCACGGGCAGGGCGGAGGAGGTTCGGCAGGTCTTCGACTTCCTTGCGCGCGACACGCCCGAGGGCACGCGCCTGGCGATGCCGCTGGCGTGGAACACCGCCACATGGCCGCGGCACCAGGTGGGACCGATCGGCTACATCGTGTCCCCCGAGCGGCGTTTCGACCCTGCCGTGGCCCGTGCGCAGGAGCAGGACGTGGAGGCGCTGGGGCGCTTCTTCGGCATCTCGCCCTTCCCCCTTACGTACTACAGCTTCAAGGACCCGGCGGACCTGTTCCGGGCGCGGGGCTTCCTGGTACACCCGGCGATGTACGCGCACGCCACGGGCGGTCGGCTGGACCATGGTGGGCAGGTGTACGCGGGCAACAACAGCGAACGCTACACCCACGAGATCGTACACGCCTTCATTTTCCGCAGCCTGGGCCGCAAGGGCATGGACCTGCTGCACGAAGGACTGGCCACCTGGCTGGGTGGCAGCAACGAGCACCCCTATGCCTGGCACCGCGCACAACTGCAGCGCATGCTGGCCGAGCAACCCGACCGTGACCTGCGACAGGACCTGAACGTGTACAACAGCGACTATTACGCGGACGAGACCAACGTGGCCTACACCATTGGCGCCTTGGTGGTGGAGCACATCCTGCGCACGGCGGGTAAGGAGGCCCTCTTCGCGCTCTTCGCCGAGGAACACACGGACCTGAGCGCCTTGGAACAGCACGGCATCCGCGAGGTGGAGATCAATGGGTGGGTGCGGGCGGCGCTGGCGAAGGAGGCGTTGCGATCAGATGATCAGAAAATGAGATGATCAGAAAATGGCGCTGGGCGATGCAGTGCCTGTAGGCTACGCACCACCCCCGACCGAAGCGCGCATTCGATCTTCTGATCATCTGATCATCTCATTTTCTGATCCTCTCAGGATCGCCCCCCTACCGCTTCCTTTTCACCAACCTCAGCGCCTGCTTCGCGCTCAGCCGTTTTACGCCGATGTGGCCGTCGTAGTCGGGGTCGCGGCTTACGATGGCGTCGAGGGTTCCGGCGGAAACCACGGCCCAGTATTGGGCGCCGTCCTCCAGGTCACCGAAAGTGCTACCCGCGCTCTGCAGGAAGTGGTTCGCATCCAAGGGCACCAGCTCCACACAGGCCAACAGATCTTCAAGGGTGCGACGGACGTGCTCGCGCAGGAGGCCCTTCTTAGCTGCATCCTTGCGCTGCAGGTGGTAAAGCACAATGCCGATACTGAGGGAGGTGGTGAGCAACTTCACTTGCCGTTGTTCCCCCAGGGCCAATAGAAGCAGCGCCTCCTCGGGGTCATGCGGGCGTTCGAGGATGGCATCCAGCAAGATGTTGGCGTCCACGAAGAGCCGCATCATGCGCGGTCCTGTTTTTCGCGCTTACGGCGCTCGTAGGCCTTGGTCTTGCGCAATTCCGCACCGCCGCGGTCATCGGCCTCGAAGTCGGCTTCGGTGACATGCTTGGCCCAGAACCCACGCCATTTCAGGATGTTAGCCTCACTTTCTCCTTCTGGGGTGGGTTGTTCGTCGCTCTTGTCGGCAAGGTTCTCCACCAGTTCGCTGATGCTCTTGCCTTTGCGAGCGCTGGCCTTGCGGAGCATGGCCACCTTGCGCCGGTCGATGCTGAGGGTGAGCTTGGTCTTCATGCATTGTCCGCCGAAGCTTTAGCGTAGGCGGGGGTATTGCGAAGTTACGTGTCCGGTGATACGTATACTGGATCAGATCAGGGATCTGGGATCTTTCCGTTCGCTTGGGAATTGGGCGGGGTGCTTACCACTGGCCTTCTGCATTCGCTCGTAGGCCTTGGTCTTCCGCAATTCGGCGCCGGCCCGGTCATCGGCCTCGAAATCGGCTTCGGTGACATGCTTGGCCCAGAATCCACGCCACTTGAGGATGTTGTGCTCGCCTTCTCCTTCTGGGGTGGGTTGCTCTTCACTCTTGTCGGCGAGGTTCTCCACCACATCGCTGATGCTCTTGCCTTTACGCGCGCTGGCCTTGCGCAGCATGGCCACCTTGCGCCGGTCGATACTGAGGGCGAGCTTGGTCTTCATGCATTGTCCGCCGAAGCTTGTGCGTAGGCGGGGTATCACGAAGATACGTGTGCGGTGATACGTACGCAGATCTGATCATCCCATTTCTGATCGGAGCATCTATATCGGGTAACGGGTCCGCTACCGTAGCTTTGGTTTCCATTGCAGTAACCGATGAGCACCGACAGCATGCGCATGGAATTGATCCGCTGGCTGAGCCAGTTGGATGACAAGGGGCTGCTTGCTTCCCTGCTCCACTTCAAGCAGGCCAACGAGTCCCATGACTGGTACGACAGCCTGACCGCTGAGCAACAAGCTGCCATTGCCGAGGGCGAAGCGGACATCAAGGCTGGTCGCGTGCGTTCTTCCGCGGAAGTGTGGGAAAAGTATGGCCGCACTCCGAAGAGTTGAGTGGTCCGCCCGAGCGGAACGCGACTTGGACCGGCTTTACGCCTTCGGGCTGGAGCGCTGGACCAAACGCGAGGCCGACCATTTGCTGGATATGGTGCAGGAGTTCGAAGCACTGATCGCGCGTTGGCCGAACGGCTTCAAGCGTTCGCAACGCAACAAGCATCATCGGCTGGGCTTCGTTCACCGCAACACATCGGCGGTGTACCGCGTGTATCGCGACCGGGTGGTGATCGTGACCATGTTCGACAATCGCGCCGATACCGCGTGGTGAAGAGTCCGATCATCTGATCGGCCTCGCGTCGGCTACTCCCCGCTCGCAAGCCCCCTCATCACCACCTCCGCCTTTTTCGCGCCCACCTCGGCCACCACATCCTCGGGCATGGCTTCGCGGATGCCTTTGATGCTGCCAAAGCGTTTGAGGAGTTTCTGGGCGGTACCGGGGCCGATGCCGGGGATCTCCTCCAGGCCGGTGCGCACGATGCGTTTGCTGCGTTTGCCACGATGGTGCGTGATGCCGAAGCGGTGCGCCTCGTTGCGCATGTGTTGGATGACCTTGAGGCTGCTGCTGCGCTTGTCGATGTGCAGCGGGTACGGATCGCCGGGGAAGTAGATCTCCTCCAGCTTCTTGGCGATGCCGATGATGGCGATCTTGCCGCGTAGACCGAGCCGGTCCAGCGCTTCGAGGGCGGCACTGAGCTGGCCCTTGCCACCATCGATGACGATGAGCTGGGGCAATGGTTCGCCTTCGGTGACGAGCCTGCTGTAGCGGCGCTCCACGGCCTCGGTCATGCTGGCGAAATCGTCCGGCCCTTCCACCGTGCGGATGTTGAAGTGGCGGTAGTCCTTCTTGCTGGGCTTGGCGTCCTTGAACACCACGCAGGCGCTCACGGGGTCCGTGCCCTGGGTGTTGCTGTTGTCGAAGCACTCGATGTGGCGCGGCAATTCGTTGAGGCGCAGGTCCTGCTTGAGTTGCTCGAGCGTGCGCGTGGTGGCACCCTCGGGGTCGGTGAGCTTCTCCTGCTTCTGCTTGTCCAGCATGAAGTAGCGCACGTTGCGTTCGCAAAGTTCCAGGAGTTTCAGCTTGTCGCCGCGTTGGGGCACGGTGAAGCTGAGGCCGGGCACCTCGATCTCGGGGTCGAAGGGCACGATGGCCTCGGGTGCGAGGCTGTGGTAGCGGGTGCGCAGTTCGGCGATGGCGAGTTGCAGCATCTCCACATCGCTTTCCTCCAGGCGGCGCTTCAGTTCGATGGTGATGCCATGCACCACGGCGCCGTCGATCACGCGCATGTAGTTGACGTAGGTGCTGGCGGGGTCGCTCACCAGGCCGTAGATGTCCACGTCGCCGATGTCGGGGTTCACCACGATGCTCTTGCTGTGGTAGCTCTCCAGCCGGTCGATCTTCTGGCGGTATTCCTCGGCGGCCTCGAACTCGAGCTTTTCCGCGTGGGCGTGCATCAGGGGCTTCATCACCTTCAGCAGGCCGCTCACACGCCCCTTCACGATCTCGCGCACCTGCACCATGTTGGTGGTGTACTCGGCTTCGTCCTGCAGGCCTTCGCAAGGGCCTTTGCAGTTGCCGATGTGGTACTCCAGGCAGCGTTTGAACTTCTTCTGCTCGATGTTCTTGGGCGAGAGATCGTAGTTGCAGGTGCGCAGTTTGTAAAGCTTGTGTACCAGGCCCAGCACGGTCTTCATGGTGCGCACGCTGGCGTATGGGCCGAAGTATTCGCTGCCGTCGTGCTCCGGGTTTCGCATGCCTTCCACGCGGGGAAAACGTTCGTTGCGGATGCGGATGAAGGGGAAGCTCTTGTCGTCGCGCAGCAGGATGTTGTAGCGCGGCTGGTGCTCCTTGATCAGCGAGTTCTCCAGCAGCAGCGCCTCGAATTCGGTGGGCACATGGATGACGCGCAGGTCCACGATCTTGCGGACGAGCAGGCGTGTCTTGCCGTCGAAGTGTTCCTTGGCGAAATAGCTGCCCACGCGGTTGCGCAGGTCCTTGGCCTTGCCCACGTAGAGGATGACACCTTCGGCATCGAAGAACTGGTACACGCCGGGTGTGTGCGGCAACAGGCGGACCTTTTCGCGGACGTCGAGGGGGGAGGACACGGGTCAAAGATCGGGCTTGGGCTGCGCCCGTGATGATCCGTAATTGATCTAAGCTGGGTAGAGTGGCGAGTGGCGAGTGCTCGGCCCGATGGGCCATCGCAGCGAGTGGCGAGTAAATGCCCCTTACCGGCGCTTATCGCCTGGGGCATTTACTCGCTACTCGCCCACTCGTCACTCGCCACTCTCTCCCCTACCTTGGCGCCATACTTCCCACCCATGCAATTCACCGCTACCCAGATCGCGCAACTCCTCCATGGCACCGTGGAAGGCGATCCCAACGCAACCGTAAACAAGCTCTCGAAGATCGAGGAGGGTGGCGAAGGCTCCCTGTCCTTCCTCGCCAACCCCGCTTACACGCAGTACGTGTACGGGACCACCGCCAGCGTGGTGATCATCGGGCAGGCCTTCGAACTGACGGCCCCGGTGAAGACCACCTTGGTGCGCGTGGCCGATGCTCAGGGCGCTTTCGCGAAGGTGCTGGCCATGTACAACACCATCAAACTGGACAAGAAGGGCATCTCGCCCCAAGCGGTCATTGAGGACAGTGCGACCTACGGGAAGGACTGCTACATCGGCGCGTTGGCCTACATCGGTGCGAATGCGAAGCTGGGCAACAATGTGAAGATCTACCCACACGCCTATATCGGTGACAACGTGACCATCGGCGACAACACCACCGTGTTCGCCAACGTGACGATCTATTCGGATTGTGTGGTGGGCGCCAACTGCATCATCCACAGCGGCACGGTGATCGGCAGCGATGGCTTCCGCTTTGCCACAGGCCCCAATGCAGCGGAGAAGATCCCGCAGATCGGCAACGTGGTGATCGAGGACGATGTGGAGATCGGTGCCAACTGCGCCATCGATCGCGCCACGCTCGGCAGCACCATCCTGCGGCGTGGTGTCAAGTTCGATAACCTGATCCACATCGCACACAACGTGGAGGTGGGCGAGAACACCTACTACGCGGCAGGCGGCGTGGTGGCCGGCAGCACCAAGATCGGGAAGAACTGCATGTTCAGCGGGCAGGTGGGCATCATCGGTCACCTGAAGATCGCCGATGGTACCATCATCGCGGCGCAGAGCGGGATCAGCAAGGACACCAAGCCCGGCGAGGCTTACATGGGTTCGCCAGCATGGGAGGCCAGCAAGTACCGCAAGAGCTACATCCACTTCCGCAACCTGGACCGCATCGTGGATCGGTTGGACAAGCTGGAGAAGAGCGTGAAGGGCTGAGCGGGGGCGGGACTCAATGTCCTCCGTCCTGGTCCAACAGCTGGTCCGTTTCCTCCTTGAGCTGGTCGAGCACGTCCTTCACCCACTTGGTCTCCCCGAGCGCGGGTAGCACCAAGGGCGCCGCAGCGCGCACCGGGCCGAACAGAGCGGAGCCTTCACGCGCTTCGCGGGAGGGCATCGAACCCGAGCTCCAGCCCATGAGCAGGTTGCACACGATGCTTACCGTGAACACGGACCGCAACACGCCGAAGGCGATCCCTGCGAGCTTGTTCGGCAGTTCCAACTGCGCCAGGTCGATCATGGTGGTCAACACGCGCGCCAGGAGATGTACGGCCAGCAGCACCAGCACGAAGGTGGCCAGAAAGGAAAGTGCTTCGTTGTCCGCACCCAGGCCGATGGCCTCTGCGACCCTTGCGCTGTAGCGCGCCGCCACCCAGATGCCCAATACCATGGCGATCAGCGAGCATACCTCCACGATGAAGCCACGGGAAAAGCCCTTGAACGCGGCCAAGGCGAACACAGCGAGCAACAACAGGTCCAACCAGTTCATGGGTGCAAGATGCGCATCGATCGGCGATCGCAGCGCATCGGGGTCGCTTGAGAAAGCGGTGAACGGCCGCTATCCTTGCAGGAGCAATGCGCCATGGCCAAGTCCCGTAAGCACACCCCCAGGGCCACGTCCAAGGCGCGAAGCCGATCGAGCACCCCGCTCGACCCCCGGTGGTACGATGCGCTGATCGCCTTGCTGCTGGCCGCCGCAACGCTGATGGCCTATGCGCCCGCCCTGGAGAACGGCCTGGTGAACTGGGACGACAACTACTACCTCACCGACAGCCCGTACGTGAAGGACCTGGGCTGGAACGGCATCAAGGCCATCTTCACGGCCTACCACATGGGGAACTACCACCCCTTGCCCCTGTTGAGCTACGCCATCGAGTATGCCTTCGTGGGTCTGGACCCGCGCACGATGCACACGACCAATGTGCTGTTGCATGCCATCAACACGGTGCTCGTCTTCATGCTGGGCACACGCCTGCTCGGTCTGCGCTGGGCGGGCATCATCATGGCCCTGTTGTTCGCACTGCACCCCATGCACGTGGAGTCCGTGGCCTGGCTTTCCGAACGGAAGGATGTGCTCTACACCGCGTTCTTCCTGCTCGCGCTGCTGAGCTACCTGGGGTATGTACGGTCCGGTGCCCTCCGCTCCTACCTGCTGACCTTGGTCTTCTTCGCCTTGGCCCTGCTCTCCAAATCGGCCGCGGTGGCCTTTGCGCCCCTGCTCTTCGTGGTGGACTATTTCGAAAGCCGCAAATGGGACCGGAGGCTGCTGCTGGAAAAGCTGCCGTTCTTCGCCTTGGCCCTGGTGTTCGGCATCGTGGCGCTCGCCTCGCAAAAGACCGCGATGGAAGCCTCCTTCGCACCACAGTTCCCCTTGTGGCAGCGGCCCCTGATCGTGGGTTATGCCTTGGGCTACTACCTCCTCAGCTTCGTGTGGCCGTTCCGGCTCAGCGCCATCCACCCTTACCCGGCGCTGCCCGGCGAAGGACTACAGGCATACCTGCTGCCGGCCACGGCGGTATTCGTGCTCGCGCTCGCATCGGTCGTCCTGTTGCTGCGCTTTCCCGCCCACCGCCGCATCGTCATCACCAGCGTATTGTTCTTCCTGCTCACCATTGCCACGGTATTGCAGGTCATCCCCGTTGGCCGGGCGATCATGGCCGAACGCTATACCTACGTGCCGTACATCGGTCTTTCTCTGCTGGTGGCGCACGGCATTCTGGCGCGCTGGAATGCACCCGGTAACGTGTGGGTCCGTCGCGGACCTGCGATGGTTCTGGCGGTACTGCTGATGGCCTATACGGTGCAGACCCGCGAACGCATCCCGGTCTGGCGAACAAGCTTCACGCTGTTCGACGACGTGTTGCGCACCTACCCCGAGGACGGCCTGATCTACTACAACCGCGGGCTTACCTACTACTACCAAGGCGACCACAAGCGTGCGATCCAGGACTACGATGCGTGCATCCGGTACCGGCCGGAACAGGGTTCGGCGTATTTCAACCGCGGGCTGGCCTACAAGGAACTGGGCGACATGCAGGCGGTGGTGCGCGATATGGACGCCGCCATCGCACACAGCGAACGCAAGGGTGAGGCCTACCAGAACAGGGGCAATGCCAAGGCCATGATGAAGGACTACGCCGGTTCCATCGCCGACCTCGACAGCGCCTTGGTATTCCTGCCGAACGACACGGCCATCCTGATGAACCGGGGTCTCAGCAAACTGTTTTCGGGGCAGGCCGACGCAGCCTGTGCGGATTGGCGCCTGTCACAAGCCGCTGGCAGCAGGCAGGCGGCCCGTTTGGTGGCCGAGCGCTGTCCTTGAACGCCGCTGTTCCGTGCGAAAGGAGGAACTTCGCCCCCCGTTCCGTCCTCCCACCTCCAAACAACGCACCTCCCTTGGACCTGGCATTCGAAAAACGCTGGCGCGACCTGGTCGCGATGCTCTCCGAACGCTTCGATGCCGGCACGTTGGACCTGAACGCGATCCTGTTCCTGGTGGGTGTTCAGGAATTGGGGCAGCACGCCCGCGAGTTCAAGAAGGACGAGAAGGTGGCGCTTATGCACATCGCCATCTGCGTGCTGCTGATGCCTTACGGGTACTACCGGGAACTGGGGCGCGATGCCGATGGCTGGCCGCACTTCGAACGGGTGAAGGACCTGCCGGCCTTGGGGCCCGACGAGCAGGAGCGCTTGATGAAGGAGGCGCTATTGGCCTACTTCGAGCGGGATTGAGGTGTTCCCTTAGATGGGCAGCAGGATCACCTTCTCCTTGTTTTCCTCCTCTTCCAGGATCTTGATGATGCCCGCACCGGCAAGGGTGTCCTTGGTGGCGAGGATATCCAGCACCGCGAACCCGGCCTGTCCTTGCTTGTAGAAGTCGGTGTAGTCGAACTCCACCTGGCCCGCCGAGTTGGTGACGCCCTCCTTGTTCAGCCGGGTCGGGTCGCCCAAGGGGAAGGAAGGGTTCGCGTACAGCTTCACCGTAACACCGGGAACCACCTGATCCGCCTGGTTCTTAACGATGATGATCGCTGTGGTGGGCTTCTCCTTGTTGCATGCGGCGAACACAACGGCCGATAAGGCAACGACCACGGTGTTGACAAGGATGCGGCGGATCACGGGTAGGGACATTGGGTTACTTTTGAGGCCCTGTTGAAAAGCGGTATTCAGCCCTCCAACAATGGGTTCCGGATGTCAAATGTAATCAAGCGCGGTACTTCCAAGCAATGCTGGCCGGCGATGCTGCTGGCCCTTTGCATGTGCGCTTCGTCCACGATGCTACAGGCCCAGGCCCCGGCAGGGGGTAAGCGGCCCTTGGTGGAAGTGCGTACCGAGGTGGGAACACTGGTGATCGCCCTGCACAACGAAACACCCGTGCACCGCGACAACTTCCTGAAGCTGGTGCGGGAAGGCGCATACGACGGATTGCTCTTTCACCGTGTGATGCAAGGCTTCATGGTACAAGGCGGCGACCCCGATAGCCGGGAACCCGCCGCAGGGGCCATGCTGGGTACCGGCGATCCCGGCTACACCTTGCCGGCCGAGATCGTGCCCGGCCTGGTGCACACCCGTGGAAGCGTGGCCGCTGCCCGGCAGGGCGATAGCGTGAACCCGGACAAGCGGTCCAACGGCATGCAGTTCTACATCGTACTGGGACGCACTTACGAAAAGGAGGACCTTGACCGCATGGTACAGCGCGCCCTGCAATACGGCGATACCGTGGTGTACACCGAGGCCAATGTGAACGACTACGCGCGTGAGGGCGGAGCGCCACAACTCGATGGGGCCTATACCGTATTCGGCGAAGTGGTCGACGGTCACGAAGTGATCGATGCACTGGCCGCCGTGGCCTGCAACGCGCAGGACCGCCCCTTGAAAGACATACGAATGTTCATGCGCATCTTGGAATGAGCTTGTTGGAACGCATCGAGGCACTGGAAGCGGAAGTCGCTGCCGCAACAGCCGGAAACCCGGAAGAGGTGGAACGCATCAGGTTGGCCCTGCTGGGGCGCAACGGCTCCATCACGGCCTTGTTCGAGGATTTCAAGCAAGTGCCACCGGAGCAGAAGCGCGCCCTGGGGCAACGCATGAACGTGCTGAAGCAAGCCGCGCAGGGCCGGGTGGACGAGCTGAAAGCCGCTGCCGACCAAGGTGGTGCCAACGGATCCGGACCGTCCCTGGACGGCAGCATGCCCGGCATAACGAGCCACACCGGCAGCCTGCATCCGATCACCATCGTGCGGCAACGCATCGTGGAGATCTTCGCACGCATCGGTTACACGGTGAGCCAGGGTCCCGAGGTGGAGGACGACCACCACAACTTCAGCGCGCTCAACTTCCCCCCGGACCACCCTGCCCGCGACATGCAGGACACGTTCTTCGTTCGCTCGAACAACGACGAACGAACAACGAACAACGAACAACTCGCCCTCCGCACCCACACCAGCAGCGTGCAGGTCCGTGTGATGGAAAGCGGCAAGCCACCCTTTCGCACCATCAGCCCGGGGCGCGTGTACCGCAACGAGGCCATCAGTGCCCGTGCCCACTGCATGTTCCACCAGGTGGAAGCCCTGTACGTGGACAAGAACGTGAGCTTCGCCGAGTTGAAAGGAACGCTGGACTACTTTACCAAGAGCCTCTTCGGACCGGAGGTATCGATCCGCATGCGGCCCAGCTACTTCCCGTTCACCGAACCCAGCGCCGAGGTGGACATGAGCTGCACCATCTGCGGCGGTCCCGGCTGCAACGTGTGCAAACACAGCGGCTGGGTGGAGATCATGGGCTGCGGCATGGTGGACCCGGCCGTGCTCTCCAACTGCGGCATCGACCCCGATGTGTACAGTGGCTTCGCGCTCGGCATGGGCGTGGAACGTATCGCGCAATTGCTCTACCGGGTGCCCGACCTGCGGCTCTATTGGGAGAACGACGTTCGTTTCCTCGACCAGTTCACGGCCGGTACGTTCAGGAATTGAACATTTGGGCCATGTTCTGCGCAGCGCTGACCTTGCCCTTCTACCATTTGCCGCTTGCCGGTCGGTGCACCCAGGATGAGTGCCCTGCATAGCCCCGTCCTGATCATCGGTGGCGGTCCGGGTGGCTGTGCCGCAGCGCTGCAGCTCGCCAAACGCGGCGTGCCTGCCGTGCTCGTGGAGAAGGCGGTATTCCCACGCGATAAGGTGTGCGGCGATGCCCTCAGCGGCAAGGTGATGCGCACCTTGGAAAGGCTCGACCCTGTGCTGGCGGCCCAGGTGAATTCCGATGCCCACCGCATGCCCAGTTGGGGCGTGGTGTTCGTGGCACCCGGCGGCAAGGCCTTGCGCGTTCCATTCAGCCGCGAGACCGGCATCGGCGAAGCACCCGGAGCCATCCTCCCGCGCCTGGACTTCGACAACATCCTGTTCCAGAAAGCGAAGGTGACACCAGGCATCACCGTCCTGGAAGGCATCGTTGCCAAGACCTTCGAGCGCACCAAGGGTGGTTGGCTGGTAACGTTGGAAGGTGGCGATCGAGCATCGAACATCGGTCAACGAACGATATCCAGTCCCCTCGTCCTCGATGCCAGCGGTGCCAACTCGCACTTCGCACGCCACGTGGCCGGGCTGGGCTTGGAGCCGCGCCACCATGCGGCCGGTGTGCGCGCGTACTACACGGGTGTGAAGGAACTGGACCAGCAGGGCTTCATCGAGCTGATCTTCCTGAAGGAACTGCTGCCCGGCTACCTCTGGGTGTTCCCGCTGCCCGATGGACGCGCCAATGTTGGCCTTGGGCTGCGCAGCGATGTGGTGAAGAAACGGCGCGTGGACCTGAAGGCGGTCCTACTGCAACTGCTCGCCGAGCACCCGGCGCTGAAGGAGCGCTTCGCCCACGCCACCCTGGATGGTCCTGTGCAAGGCATGGGCTTACCGCTTGCCAGCAAGCGCCGCAAACTCAGCGGCGATGGCTACCTGCTGATCGGCGATGCCGGGCACCTCATCGACCCCTTCACGGGCGAAGGCATCAGCCATGCGATGATCAGCGGAGTACATGCAGCGGATGTTGCTTGCGAAGCATTGGAAAGAACATCACAGCAAAGCGTTGTCCCGCACTCCCTTCTCCGCGACTACGACGCCCGGGTCTGGCGCCGCCTTGGTCAGGAGCTCGCGATAAGCACCCGCCTGCAACAGCTCGCCGACAAGCCCTGGCTTTTCGACTTCGTGGTGGATCGAGCTACGAAGAACCCCGCGCTTGCGGACACGATCAGTAGCATGTTCACCGACCTGGACCTGCGGGCGAAGCTGAAGAAGCCGGGCTTCTACATGGACCTGGTGTTGGGGCGCAAGCTCAGTGCTTGATCGTTCGGGCCGAACGGTTTCCAGCACTTACGTGCAACAGGGCTACTGGACCGGAGAATCCACCAAGCGGATCGAGATCGCGTGATGGTCCGATAAGTGCTCGTGCTTGGGCGACCAGGGCGATGTGATGAAATGGAGCACCCATTCAACGGTGAGCTTCAAGTTGCTGTCGCGGCGCTCGGGCTCACGCACCAAGGCATGGTCCAGGAGCTTGATGTCGCCCCTGCTGCGCTTGTTCACCAAGGTGTTGAACGGACCGCCCCAGGTCGAAAAAGGCATGCCCGCACGCTCCGACTTTTCCGAGCGGCACATCACGCCATCCCTTGCCTTCAGCACATCCAGCATGGCCTCGTAGGCCTCCACGTCCTGCTGATCGGTGTTGAGGTCGCCGGCCACCACCTGCCGCACACCGGGTCGGGCATGCGCTTCCAGCAGGTCCAGGATCTGCCGGTACTGACGCTCGCGCACCGCTTGCTGCCGGGGGCCTTTTGTGGACTGCAAATGGGTGTTCACCACCTGGGTGGTTCGTTCGCCTTGGGTAAGTTCAACGAGTACCGCACCCTTGGCCGCACGACGGTCGATGCCCATGCTGGCAACGAAGGTGATCGCCTCCACATTGTCGATCGGGATGCGGCTCAGCACCCAAAGCCCGCTGTTGAAGAGGCGTCCGTTCCCGACCGGCAGCACCTCGTAGGGATAGGCTCCGTCCAAGGCTTTACGGAGGATCTTCCGGCTCTTCCGACCAAAAGCCTCCTGGAAGAGCAGGACATCGTGGTCCGAGCACTTCAGTATTTCCCCGATGTGCCTGGCCCGCTTCAGTTGCCCGTTCCAGAAAAGCGCCGCCGGGCGCATGTAGATGTTCCAACAGAGCACGTCCAGGCTTTGCGCGGGTGCATCATCCTGGGCCCGCAACGGGGAGCCCCCGATGAGGAGGACGCCCAGGACGACCATTGTCGCGATTTGCCTCGATGCAGCTTTCGTGCCCATGCCTTTCGTGCGTTCAGCCTCCCGTTCAACGACAGAGTGCCTCGATCGTCCGCGCGATCGGGCCGAAGGGCATCTACCGGTCTGCCCGGATTGAACCACCTGCCGTGCGCGTCTCCAGAGCCTCCAATATAGGGTGTAACGCGTTCTGTCTGCGGATGTTCCTTAGGAGCGGCCGCACAAGACCCCAGTGAGCCTTTTCAAGCCGGGCTCAACTTCATCATGTTCGCCATGCCCTGCTCGGCGATCGGCATGCTGGCGATGTTCACCACCAGGTCCCCTTTCTGCACATGCTCCTTGCGCCGCAGGATGTGCTTGATGTCGGCAATGGTGTGGTCCGTGCTCACGGTCTTGTCGTAATACTCGGCACGCACCCCCCAGACCAGATTGAGCATGGTGAGCAAGCGCTTGTTGCTGGTGAAGGCGAAGATGTGCGCCTTGGGTCGCATGCTGCTGATCTTGAACGCGGTGTAGCCACTGTGCGTCATGGTCACAATAGCCTTGATGTCGATGGCGGCGGCCATGCGCACACTGGCCATGCAGATCGAATCGGTCACCATGCGTTCGTCCTGCCCCAACTCGGGCTCAGGCACGTTGTACATGGTCTCGCTCTTCTCCATTTCGCGCAGGATCTTGTTCATGGCCTTCACCACTTCCACGGGGAACTTGCCCACGCTGGTCTCTGCGCTCAACATCACGGCATCGGCATGGTCGAGCACGGCGTTGGCCACGTCGTTCACCTCTGCCCGTGTGGGGGTGATGTTGGTGATCATGCTCTCCATCATCTGCGTGGCCACGATCACCGGGCGATGCTGGGCAAGGCAGCGGCGAATGATGTCCTTCTGCACCAAAGGCACCTGCTCCATGGGGATCTCCACGCCAAGGTCGCCCCGCGCGACCATGAGCGCATCGCTCTCGCGGATGATCTCATCGATCTCCAGCAGCGCTTCGGGCTTCTCGATCTTGGCCACCACACGCGCGTGCTTCTCGCGCTCGTAGATGATGTGCTTCAGTTCGATGATGTCGCGGGCACTGCGTACAAAGCTCAGTCCCACCCAATCCACATCGTGCTCCAAAGCGAACTCCAGGTCCACCTTGTCCTTCTCGGTCAAGCAGGGCAGGCTGATCTTGGTATTGGGCAGGTTGAGACCCTTGTTGGAACTGAGCATGCCCCCGTGTACGACCTTGGTGGTCACCGTGGTCTTTCCATCGGTGGCCGTCACTTGTAGCTTCAGCTTGCCATCGTCCAGCAATACCAGTTCGCCCTTCTTGATGTCCTTGGGGAACTGTTGGTAGGTGGTGCTAACGATGCCGGGGCGTCCTTTCACGGGATCGGTGGTGATCACCAGTTCGGCACCTTCCACCAGTTCGATGGGGCCGTCCTCCATTTCGCCCACCCGCATCTTGGGTCCCTGCAGGTCTGCCAGGATGGCCGTGGTCAGGTCGAGCTCCTCGTTCAGCTCGCGAATGGTGCGGATGAGTTCGGCATAGAAAGCGTGGTTGCCATGGCTGAAGTTCAGGCGGCATACGTCCATGCCTTCGAGCATGAGGGCACGCAGTACTTCCTTGGATGATGAAGCGGGTCCGATGGTGGCGACGATCTTGGTCTTCGGGTCGGTCATGTGAGGTCTGAAAGGAGTTTGTGCCCGGTGCGGATACGCTCGAAAGGCAGGGGAAAAGCTGTGAGTACGAATTCCGAACGGCGCACCCGATCGATCAGGTCGGGGTCACGCTCGGCCAGGGCATTGTCCACCACGAGAAAATAATCGGCCTGGCGTTGGTCGCGGATCAGGACACCATCGCTGCCGTGGTTGTTCACCAGCAAATAACGGCCCTCCTGCCCGGGCTCCTCGTGGCTGAACACGGTGAAGCGGGTGGTGCGGCCTTGCACCTCTTCGGTGATGTCACCGTTGCAACGGCTCAATTCCAGACCCATGGACCTGTTGAGCGACCAGCAGAGGCGGTAATCGTTCACGTGGCTGCTGATCCCGATAACGGTCACTTCGGGGTCGGGGTCCAGATCGAGCTTGAGCTTGGCCATGTCGGGTCTTCGCATCCCATTCCGGGATCGCGTGACACGCCTCAAAGGTAGCCACGCCGCATGGCGCTCGGGAGCGTGACCAAAGGCTTAACGTTCGGCGCCCTCCGTTGCGCCGCCACCGCGCTTGGTGCGGTACCGGCGCGACCTCCCTCTCGCGGCGACAGCCTCGGTGGCCGGAGCAGGCGCTGGTGCGGCCTTGGGCTTGCGGCTGCGCATCCCCATGAACGCGCTTTGTGCGGCATCCTGTTCGGCGGCCTTCTTGCTGATGCCACGGCCCGTGCCACGCACTGCGCCGTCGATGTGCACCTCGGCCATGTAGGTCTTTCCGCGGCCGTGGGCGTTCTCCTCGCGCACCACGAATTCCACTTTCCGCCGCCGTTTCTGGCCCCACTCCAGCAGGCGGCTCTTACCGTCCTTGTCCTCCTTGGCCACTTCTTCCAAGTCCACATGCGCCAGCAGGAGCTTCACCACCACCTTGCGCGTGCGATCGAACCCTTTGTCCAGGAACAGCGCCCCGATCAGGGCTTCCAGGGCGTTGCCGGGCACCGACGATTCCTGGGTGCGCGCCACATTGCTTTCCATGACCCGCTCGATCGCGATCCGTTTGGCCAGGCTGTTGAGCTGTGTGCGGCTCACCAGCTTGCTGCGCATGCGGGTCAGGAACCCTTCGCCTTTGTCCGGGTAGCGGTTGAAGAGCATTTCCCCGATGACTGCATCGAGGATGGCATCGCCCAGGAACTCCAGGCGCTCGTTGTCCGGCAGGTCGGGACGGTCATCGGCCACGGCACTGCTGTGCCGCAGGGCCTGGCGGTACAGGGGCAGATCGCCGGGCGTCAGGTGCAGGGTCTGCCGACACCATGCCCGTACCCGGCGTTCTTCGGGATCACGGGCGCGGCTGAACAGGCTGCGGAACAAGGGGATCAGCTGTACTTGCGGAAGACCACCGAGGTGTTGTGCCCGCCGAATCCGAACGTGTTGCTCAGGGCGGCGTTCACGGTGCGCTTCTGCGCTTGGTTGAACGTGAAGTTCAACTTCGGATCGATCTCGGGATCGTCCGTGAAATGGTTGATCGTAGGCGGCACCACCCCGGTGTGGATGGCCATGATGGCGGCCACTCCTTCCACAGCGCCCGCGCCGCCGAGCAAGTGCCCGGTCATGCTCTTGGTGGCGCTGATGTTGAGGTTGTAGGCATGTTCGCCGAAGAGGCGCTGGATGGCCTTCACCTCCTGCGGATCGCCGATGGGCGTGCTGGTGCCGTGGGTGTTGATGTAGTCGATCTCCGTGGGCGCGATGCCGGCATCCCGCAACGCGAACTTCATGCACAGCTCTGCTCCCAGCCCTTCGGGGTGCGGCGCTGTGATGTGGAAGGCATCGCTGCTCATGCCACCGCCGATGACCTCGGCGTAGATCTTGGCACCGCGGGCCAGGGCATGTTCGAGGTCTTCGAGGATGAGGGCCGCACCGCCTTCGCCCAGCACGAATCCATCGCGGTCCTTGTCGTAGGGGCGCGATGCCGTTGCGGGATCGTCGTTGCGCGTGCTCATGGCGTGCAGGGCATTGAAGCCCCCGACACCGGCCTCGTAGATCGCGGCCTCGCTACCTCCCGTTACCACGGCCACACAGGTGCCCAGGCGGATGTAGTTGAAGGCATCGATCATGGCGTTGTTGCTGCTGGCGCAAGCGCTGGCCGTGACGTAGCTGGGACCGTGCAGCACATGCCGCATGCTGATGAGGCCCGCCGCGCTGTCGGCGATCATCTTGGGGATGAAGAAGGGGTTGAAACGCGGGGTTCCATCGCCCTTGCCGAAGTTGATGCACTCGTCCTGGAAGGTCTTCAGTCCGCCGATGCCGCTGCCCCAGATAACGCCGATGCGTTCACGGTCGACCTTCTCCAGGTCGAGCCCCGAATCCTTCATGGCCTCGTCCGCGCACACCACAGCGAACTGGGTGTAGGGGTCCATCTTCCGCGCTTCCTTGCGGTCCATGAACGCCTCGGGGTCGAAGCCCTTCACCTCGCAGGCGAAACGGGTCTTGAACTTGGAAGCGTCGAAGCGGGTGATGGGCGCAGCGCCGCTGGTGCCACTTACCAACCCGTCCCAATACGCCTGAAGGGTATTGCCAAGGGGAGTAAGCGCACCCAGACCTGTAACGACGACGCGCCTGAGCTGCATCCGGTAGGTCCTCGCGGACCGGGTTTACTTCGCGTTCTTCTCGACGTAGTCCACAGCCTGACCCACGGTCTGGATCTTCTCGGCCTGGTCGTCGGGAATGGCGATGTTGAATTCCTTCTCGAACTCCATGATGAGTTCGACGGTATCGAGGCTGTCAGCGCCAAGGTCGTTCGTGAAGCTCGCCTCGGGCGTTACCTCGGCTTGGTCCACTCCGAGCTTGTCCACGATGATGGCGATGACCCTTGACTTGATATCCGACATAGCAGTTCGTTGTTGGTTGAACAGGCTGCAAAGGAAAGACATTTTCCACTTGCACAACCCCGGGCTACAGGAACGGCACCAGGACCTGCCCCAGCGACTTGCGCCGCAGCGCGGGAACCGTGCACCCCGGCGCAGGCAACCCCATGGGTATCAGCAGGAAAGGCCGCTCATTCTCCGGCCGGCCCAGCACTTGTGACAGAAAGTTCATGGGGCTTGGCGTGTGGGTCAAGGTGGCCAGGCCTGCGTTGTGGGCGGCCGCCAGCAACATGCCCGTTGCGATGCCCACGCTCTCCTGCACATAGTAGTTGGGATGTTTGCTGGCGTCCGCCTCGTATTCGTAGGCCCGTTTGAAGACCACCACCAGCCAGGGCGCGGTCTCCAGGAATGGCTTCTGCCAGTCGGTGGCGAAGGGCTTCAGGTCCTCCAGCCACTCTTCGCTCATGCGCCCGCCGTAGTTGATGCGCTCCTCCTCCTCGGCCGCTTCGCGGATGCGGCGTTTCAGATCGGCATTGCCTACTACACAGAAGGTCCACGGTTGTTTGTGGGCGCCGCTGGGGGCCGTGCTGGCCGCGCGCACCACCTCGGCGATCACTTCGTAAGGAACCGGGTCGGCGCTGAAATGGCGCACACTGCGGCGCCGGTCCAACATGGCGTGGAACGCCTTGGCGCGATCGAGCATCTCCGCCTCCGGATAGCGCATGAAGTCGAAGGCGATGTGCGTGTGTTCTGCGTGCATGGTTCCCGTGGATCAGGACGAAAGATCGCACCTTCGCAGCATGAAGCGCATCGCCATCCTTGCAAGCGGCTCCGGCACCAACGCCCAGCGGCTGATGGAGCACTTCGCCGGAAGCAGCATTGCCGAGGTGGTGTTGATCGGCAGCGACCAGGCCACGGCCGGTGTGCTGCAACGCGCCTGGGATATGGGCGTGCCCAGCTACCTCTTCAACGGCGCACAACTGAAGGACGGCACCCTGCTCCGCGAGCTACAAGGCCAACGCATTGACCTGTTGGTACTGGCGGGTTTCATGCGCCTGATCCCTGCCGAGTTGGTGCAGGCCTTTCCGCAACGCATCCTCAACATACACCCCGCGCTGTTGCCCAAGTACGGCGGCAAGGGCATGTACGGCATGCACGTACACCGCGCGGTGATCGCTGCCGGCGAAAGCGAAAGCGGTATCACCATCCATTACGTGAACGAACGCTACGACGAGGGCGAACACCTCTTCCAAGCCAGCTGCCCCGTACTACCGGAGGACACGCCGGATAGCCTTGCGGAGCGGATCCATGGCTTGGAGCATGCGCATTATGCGCGGGTGGTGGAGAAGGTGGTGGCATAAGATCCCTGAGCGACCCTACCACCCGCTCACCAGCAACCTCCTCGCCCCGTTGATTCCGCATTTCTGGTACTGGTCATAAGCCTTCGCAGCCCGCTCACGAATGCTTTCGTTGGGTTCGCGGGCCACCCAGCCGTTGAGGGCCGCTTTCAGGGTGTAGGCCTCTGGTGCCATGAGTCCGGTGGTCCAGAGCAGGGGTTTGGCGCCAGTGCTGCGCAGGGGTTCCGCGAAGTAGCGCTTGCTGATGCAGGCCAGGATGATGGTCTCGCGCGTGCCATGACCGGTGGTGGGGAATTCCTTGTCGAGGGTGAAGTCCATCAGGCCATCGTGCCCCACGTAGGCGATGAGTTGCGCGGCACCACCGGCCTTGATCACGGTGCCATCCGCCGTGATCTTCAGGGGACCAGCACCGCTGGCGAAGCGCAGGAGGTCTTCGGTGGCCTCGCGGATGTTGCGGCCATCGTAGGCATCGGCCACCAGGTACACGGCGCTGTCCTTGTGTTTCCAAACCGCGCGGTCCAGGATGTGGACTTCGGTCGCGGGAGTACTTGCCACCCTGATCCATTCCGCCGAACGATCGAAATGCGTTTTCACGCCATAGCCCGCACCCCAGTAGAGGTTGGTGCTGGCCTTCTGCCCATTGCCGATACCCGGCGGCACTTTCACGATGCCTTGGTGTTCGTTGTCGCAGAGTGCGACTAGCACGTGGATGACACGGGGTTGGGCTTGCAGGCACAAGGCCGAAAGCAGGTAAAGGAGGGTCGGGAGCGTTCTGCGCATGTGCAGGGAATGCCTGGAGGCTGGTTCTGTAACGATGGGGGCAGGTCCTTTGGTGTCGACCCGAACCTGAGCGGTTCCACCCATCTCCCCTCCCGCATCGCACCTTTGCACATAAGCTGTAAGGACATCTCCACATTTCGGAATTCTTCATCTCCACATCTCCATCATGTTCGACCTCGTCCAGATCGGTAAAGCCTTCCTCGTGCTATTCGCGGTGATCGATATCGTGGGCGGCATCCCCATCATTCTTGAAGTCCGTAAAAAGGCCGGCAAGATCTACCCGGCGCGCGCCACGCTGGTGAGCTTGGCCATTATGGTCACCTTCCTCTATGTGGGCGAGACCATCCTCGGGTTCCTGGGCCTCGACGTGAACTCCTTCGCCGTTGCCGGTTCGTTCGTGCTGTTCTTCATCGCCTTGGAAATGATCCTGGGGGTGAAGCTTTTCAAGGAGGACACCAGTGCCCCGGGCCTCACCCCGCCGGAGGAGGATAACAAGATCTACAGCATCGTACCCCTTGCCTTTCCGGTGATCGCCGGTGCGGGCACCATCACCACCATCCTCTCCTTGCGTGCCGAGATCGAACGGCCGAACATCCTGGCGGCCATCGTGCTGAACATGGTGGTGGTGGTCGTCGTGCTGCTACTCACCAACCGCATCGAACGCCTGCTGGGCCGGGTAGGCCTGATCGTGCTGCGTAAGGCTTTCGGGATCATCCTGCTGGCCATAGCAGTGAAGCTGTTCGCGGGGAATATCACGTATTTGTTCCCGCATTAGGGGAAGGATAAGGTGGCGTACCGTAAGTCGACCCAGTGGCTCCGATAAATATCGGAGGACGGTACAGTTACCCTGTGGGACTTTTCATGGAGTAAGGAGATGGTACACCGACGTTCGTGCGATCTACATTCGCGGCGATGCACGTAACGATCCATACGGACGGCGCTGCCAGCGGCAATCCGGGCCCCGGGGGCTATGGCGCTGTGCTGGAGGCGGGCAAATACCGCAAGGAATTGTGGGGAGGATTCCGTCGCACCACCAACAACCGCATGGAACTGCTGGCGGTGATCGTGTCGCTGGAGGCGCTTAAGAACCCCGGCATGGAGGTGACCGTGGTGAGCGACAGCAAGTACGTGGTGGATGCGGTGGAGAAGGGCTGGGTGTTCGGCTGGGAGAAAAAGGGCTACGCCAAGAAGGCGAACCCCGACCTCTGGAAACGTTTTCTGGTGGTGTACCGCAAGCACAAGGTGAAGTTCCAGTGGGTGCGCGGGCACAACGGCCACCCTTTGAACGAACTGTGCGATCGATTGGCCGTGGCGGCCAGCCAGCAAAAGGAGCTGGAGGTGGACGCGGGCTATGAGGCACAAGCGGCTGGTGGGATCTTCGAGGAATAACAAGATCAACGCAAAGGCACAGAGGGGACGCAGAGGGCGCCGAGCTTAGGACGCAAACCATCCAAAGCAATTGGCATTCCTCCTGCGCCTGTGTCTATGATCCTGGCCTTTGAGTTCTCTGCGCACTCTGCGCCTCTACCCTCTGCGTTGCGTCTTTCCTCAAGCACGCACCATTTCCGGTCCGGATACCGAACTTCGCCCCCATGGCCAAGCAACTGTTCGCCACTGTCAACGGCGCCGAAGGCGAGATCGTCCTGGAGCGCGCCAGCCCGCATGCCCCTTGGACCCTTGCGGGCGAAGGGCCGGCCGACCTGGTGCGCACGGGGCCCTCGCAATTCAGCCTGGTGCGCAATGGCAAGAGCCACCGTGTGCTGGTGCTGAAGGAGGACCGTGAGAACAACACGGTGCGCATGCGCATCGGAGGAGCGACCTACACGGTGAAGTTGCAGGATGAACACAGCCGCCTGATGCAGACCCTCGGACTGGAGAAGACCGGTCCGAAACTGCGGGAGATCAAGGCCCCGATGCCCGGCCTGGTGCTCAAGATCCTGGTGAAGCCCGGGGATGTGGTGAAGAAGAACGACCCGGTGCTGGTGCTGGAGGCCATGAAGATGGAGAACGTGATCAAGTCACCGGGTGATGCCGTGGTGAGCGCCGTGTCCGCCGAGCAGGGCAAAGCCGTGGAAAAGGGCCACCTGCTGATCAGCTTCGAGTAGGCTTAGGTCGACCTGGCGATCTCGTTCGTTACCTCTCCAAGTTCGTAGAGCACCGCAACTCGCTTGCACCGGCGTCCGCTTCGTACCTCGCGGCGACAAGCCAGTGCGACCGCAGGTGCGATCTTTACACCCCCGCCTAACCCGGGTACAAGACAGATGCGAAAGGACATCCATACGCCCAAGGTGGAAGGCGTTGCCATGGCGGTGGTGCGCGAAAAGGACGAAGAAGGGGAGGACGCTTGGTACGTCTATGTGGTGAACCAGCAGGACGTGGCCTTGGAAAAAGTGCTTGTCAGCTCGCGGGGTTACGGCGAGCTGGATGGCGAAACGCGCAAGACCAGCGAGATGAGGCACTTCCTGGACACCCTGGAACCACGCAGCTGGGCCAAGATCGAGCGTATCGTGGAGGATGTCTTCGGGCTGAACAACCAGTATTGGCTGAGCTTCTACATCGGCTCAACACTGCACGACAAGAAGTACATCTTTCTCCCGGACAGCATCCAGGAGGACAATTTCACGGAGATCCCGCTGATGAACATGCGGGGCGTCATGATCGGATAAAAGGCAAGCTTGTCGCTGATCTTGGAACGACCCTTCCTCGTGCGCATATTTGGAACGCGAGACCTCATCGTGCAACACGAACCAGCGACCCACCATGCGCACCGACACCGCCCGCGACATTACCAAGATCCTGTTCCTGGATATCGAGACCGTGCCGCAGCACTACCGCTGGGACGACCTGGACGAGCGCAGCGCCAAGCTCTTCAGCGACAAGACCCGTTTCGAGCAGGAGCGCGGCAGCAAGAGCGCCGAGGAGATCTACGGCGAGAAGGGCGGCATCCTGGCGGAGTTCGGGAAGATCATCTGCATCGGCGTGGGAAGTCTGCGGAGCGAAGGCGATAGGCATGGCCTGCGCGCAACCTCTTTCCACGGCGATGATGAACGCGATGTGTTGCAACGTTTCGTGGACCTGCTGGACAAGCACTACCACAGCGACGAGCACTGGCTCTGCGGCCACAACGGCAAGGAATTCGACTTCCCTTACATCGCACGCCGTTGCGTGGTGCATGGCATCAAGCTGCCCAAGCTGTTGAACATCGCAGGGCTGAAGCCCTGGGAGGTGGGCCATCTGGACACCATGAACCTATGGAGCTTCGGCGATCGTAAGGCATACACTTCGCTGGCCCTGCTCACGCACATCCTGGGTATTCCAACGCCCAAGGACGACATCAGCGGTGCCGATGTGGCGCGGGTGTACTACGAGGACAAGGACCTGGAACGCATCGCCACCTATTGCAAGAAGGACGTGGTGGCCACCGCCCAACTCTACCTGCGCCTTACGGGCAAGGGCCTGGTGCCCGATGAACACATCACCCTGGTTTGACCTCGTTGGAACAGCCCCTTCTTGATGTCCGCGACCTGACGGTGCGCTTCGGCGACAGCGTGGTGGTGGACGCCATCTCCTTCGCACTGCGCAGCGGCGAATGCCTGGGGCTGGTAGGCGCCAGCGGAAGCGGCAAAAGCGTGACCTCCCTCGCCTTGATGGGCCTCTTGGACAAGCGCCACGCCCACTCCACAGGACGAGCCCTGCTGAGCACCGATGCGGGAACGGTGGATCTGATCGCCTTGGACGATGAGGCCATGCGCCGCCACCGCGGAAACGACCTCGCCATGGTGTTCCAGGAACCCATGACGGCGTTGGACCCCGTGTACACCGTGGGCGAACAGGTGGCCGAAGCGATCCGTCTGCACCTGAAGTTGGACAAGGCAAAAGCGCGCCAGCGGGTGGTGGAACTCTTCACCGAAGTGCAACTGCCCGAGCCTGCTGCGCTGTATGACCGCTATCCGCACCAACTGAGCGGCGGCCAGAAGCAGCGCGTGGTGATCGCCCTGGCGTTGAGCTGCTCACCGAAGGTGTTGATCTGCGATGAACCCACGACCGCGCTGGATGTGCTGGTGCAACGCGAGGTGCTCGATCTATTGAAAGCCCTTCGGAAGAAGTTCAACATGGGCATGCTCTTCATCACCCACGATCTAGGCGTGGTGCGCGAAGTGGCCGACCGTGCCCTGGTGATGCACAAGGGTCGCGTGGTGGAGGATGCCTCCGTGGAGGAACTCTTCCGCGCACCGAAACACCCCTACACACAAGGTTTGATCGCGTGCAGACCCGACCCTGAGCAGCACCCGAGGCGACTGCTCACCGTGGACGATGTGATGCGCGCCGCTGCCGAACCCACGGGAACTATCCCTAACGTACCGGTTGTGACACGCGAGGAACGTATCGCCCATGTACAACACCTGATGCAGCAGGAACCTCTGCTGCGGGTGGAAGGGCTCAACAAATCGTACCCCGGGGCCAAGGGATTGTTCCGCAAGGCGAAGGACGATGCGCACATCCTGCACGACCTGTCCTTCGCGGTATACCCCGGCGAAACGCTGGGCCTGGTGGGCGGAAGCGGAAGCGGCAAGACCACGCTTGGGCGCAGCATCCTGCGTTTGATCGAGCCCACTTCCGGCAACGTGTTCTACAAGGGCCGCGACCTCACCACCTTGAGCGCGGAAGAGATGCGCCGCCTGCGTCGCGAGTTGCAGATCATTTTCCAGGACCCCTACTCCAGCTTGAATCCCCGGATCACCGTGGGGGGCGCCATTGCCGAAGCGATGCAGGTGCATGGCCTGGGTGGCGACGATCGCGGAAGGCGTTCGAAGATCACCGCTCTGTTGGAACGTGTAGGTCTGGAAGCCTCGCACTATGACCGTTTCCCGCACCAGTTCAGCGGCGGGCAGCGCCAACGGATCGTGATCGCGCGGGCCATCGCCTTGGAACCGCGTTTGGTGGTGTGCGATGAAAGTGTCGCGGCGCTGGATGTAAGCGTGCAGGCCCAGGTGCTCAACCTGCTCAACGAGTTGAAGGAGGAGCATGGCCTCACCTACCTCTTCATCAGCCACGACCTCAACGTGGTGAAGTATTTCTGCGACCGGATCCTGGTGTTGGAGAAAGGGCGGCAAGCCGAATTGGGGCTGTCGGATGCGGTGTACGATGATCCAAAAGCGACCTACACGCGTTCGTTGATCGAGGCGATACCGGGGCGGTGATCAAGGTACTGCGCGGTGCACCGCCGTTCGCAGCTGGAGGTCGCGCAGTCGGAAACCGGTTCCGGACAAATTCCAGAGGTAGAGTTTGTTCCTGACCGCCCCGTTCCTTGGTGGAATGCGCATCCGGATGCTGAACGGACCTTCCTCCAAGGTGTTGGACCAGTAGCTCAATTGGCCATGGTCCGCATCCTCGGTGAAGACCAGGTTCGTAGCACCCTTCCGTTCGCCATCCCAGGCGATGGACCCCGTGATGAGCAGTTCCGCATACAGCATGCCCGGCACATCCACCGGCAGGTCATTGACCTCGAACGGGAACTCGTTCGCCCCGAAACACCATCCACCTCCAGCACAGGCCAGCGTGTCCTTGCGGTGCGTGAAGGGCAGCGATCCAGAGAGCCCTTGTTGGAAGAGCACCTTCTCTTCCACCGTGCGCTGGCCATCGAATCGCTCGAAGAGGAACACCTCGAAGGCATGCCCGCCCAGCACCTCCATGCGCTCATCGGGAACCAACAGTTCGATCAGGCGCAGCGTGGTGTCCTGCAGCAGCCGCTCCAACGGCACCCCTGCTTCATTGGGGCCGAAATGGGCATCCCAGACCAGCAGGTCCCCGGGCTGCAGGCCATCATCCGGCATCGACTTCCAGGCGCGCTGCGTATCGAAGGGGTCCAGGTCCGCGCGGTAGGCCACATACGGATGGAAATAGATCACCCGTTGGTGGTCCACCGCTAGCTCCTTTACGCGATCGCCAACGCGGTCCAGGAAGCGTTGATAGGCACCGGCCTGCACCGGAAGTGCCTGCGCGGCAAGCAGGGCCTGCGCGGCAAGCACGACATACGCTCCCGAGAGTACCAGCCCGACGACCACAGCGACCAAGCGCCCTCCGCTGAGCAAATGCCAGGCACGCGCAAGCACCCACAACGCGAACAGCACCAGCAAGGGCATCGAAGTGGCCAGAACGCGCAACAGGCCCAGGGAGCCTTTGGCACCCTGCCACCAGAGCAGGGAGTGTACCACAAGGATGCCCACTGCCGGCAGCAGGGCAAGGAGCACCAGGACCCTACGTCGCGTGGCCATGCCGGCGTCCATCGGATGCAGCATGGGAAGTACCAACAAGGATGCACCGAGCAGGACCAGCAGCGGTATACCGTAAACCAGTTCCGGATGTTGAACGAAATGGGTGAGCGTGCCGCTGCCGTAAATGGCTTCGGCCCCGGTGTAAGGATCGCGGGTGAACGCCCAGAAGGGTTCGCCCCAGACCAGGGCACCGACCACGGCGTAGATCACATGGCCCACGGCCAACAAGGGAAGCGCATTCCATTGCCGTTGGAGCGCGAGCCAACCCACCAGCAAGGGAACGACCACGATGTACTCGGGCCGTACAAAAGGCATGAGCGATGCCATCAGGGCGGCCGTGCGATAACGAGCGTGGTAGCAGGCCAGGACGACCAAGGTCGCAAGCAACCCGAAGAGCACCTCGGTCATGCCTTCCAGCACCATGGTGCCGTACACGGGGACCAACAGCAGGGCCGGTGCGAACAACCACCGCGACCAAGCAGCCGTGTCCTTGAGCATGCGGTCCGCCGCCCAGGCGGTGGCCACGAAACACAAGGCGTTGAACAGCGTCATGCCCCAATGCCCGAGTTGGGCGAAGGGCGAGGCGAGGAGCGTGAACAGCGGCTTGCCCCAATGGTCGAGCAACAGTTCGGGGTGCGCCCACGAATAGCGGGCGATCTGGTAGTGCAGCACACCATCGCCGCTCTCGAGGATCCCCGGCGACAAGAGCCTGAGCACCACTGCCGCGGCCGCCCAGGTCACCCACCAAAAAGCAATAGATGCGGTACGTGGTCGTTCCATGGATGCCCAAAGATGGCGTTCTTCGCACTTCGCGCCACGCGCTTTCCATGACAAGCACCGTGATCCCTTCACGATCGGCACAACGGACCGGCCGGGCACTGGCGACCGCGCTGTTCCTGATCACCTTCTTCGTGGGCTGGTATGCGAATGCGTACCGCTTGGATGGTATCCTGACGCACGGCAGCGACCCCTGGGGCTATTACCAGTTCCTTCCGGCCCTGCTGGGCACGCATGAATGGCTGCACCTGCCGTGGGCCCACGTGCTCGAGAACGGCAATTCCATCAGCCTGTTCTCCATGGGAACGGCCATCCTCATGCTGCCCTTTTTCCTGCTGGGTGCCTTGGTGGCGAAGGGCTTGGGCATGCCGGTGGACGGCTACTCGCTGCCATTCGTGTTCGCACAATTCGCGGCAGCGGCGTTCTACGTTGCGGCCGCTTGTCGACTGCTCTACCATGCCCTTCGCAGGCGTTTCCCGGCGCGGGTCGCCCTGGTCGTGCCGCTGGTGGTGTACGGCGCCACCAACCTGTTCTTCTACTGCACGCACGAGCCGGGGATGTCGCACGTGTACGCCTTCTTCCTGTTCGCCTGGCTCTACTACCTCACCGTGCGCATGCTCGAACAAGCACGTGCCGATCGCTTGATCGCGTTGTTCGTGTGTGCGGCCTTGATCGTTCTGGTCCGGCAATTGAATGCCGTCGCCCTCCTGTTCCCATTGCTGTACGGTGCGCCCTGGCGTGAAGCGCTGCGCCTCCGTTGGCAATGGCT
The DNA here is from genome assembly GCA_044347005.1 of Flavobacteriales bacterium. Lineage (GTDB taxonomy): Bacteria > Bacteroidota > Bacteroidia > Flavobacteriales_F > PHOS-HE28 > PHOS-HE28. Next base: position 51,953 of record JBIIYD010000001.1, read on the forward strand.
CCGCCGTTTTCCGGTGGCCGGGGTCACCGGTCTTCTGCTGGCCATCGCATTGGTTGGCCCACAACTGTACTACTGGCATCGGGTAACGGGTGAATGGCTCGTCTTCACCTATGGCAAGAAAGGGGAAGGATTCACCTGGGCGGAACCCCACCTTTGGGAAGTGCTCTTCAGCCACCAGAACGGGTGGTTCGTCTACACCCCCATCATGCTGTTCACCATGGCCGTCCTACTGGTGCGCTCGGTGCGGAACACGACGGACATGCGGCTGGTACTCTTCATCTGGGCGGTGACCTGGTACGTGTATTCCAGCTGGTGGAGCTGGTGGCTGGGCGGATCCTTCGGTCACCGTGGCTTCATCGAGCATTACGCGTTCCTGTCCATTCCACTGGCCTGGGGCTTGGAGCGGCTCTTCCGGCGGGGTGTCCTGGTGCGCGATATCGGCACCGCGGCACTGGGCCTGTTCGTGTTCTTCAGCATGCGGCTGACCTTCCTCTACCATTGGCCGTGGGAAGGGCCGGAATGGAACTGGCAGAAACTCATCGCCATATGGGAACTCGCTTTCACGGGCTGAAGGTGGCCCTGGTGGCGTTGGGGGCATTGGGCTTCCTGGCGCTGTTCCACCCTGCCTTGATACAGGCCCCCGGTGCTACGCTCTTCCGGGGCAGTGGCGATGGGCTGAAGAACTACTTCGTCTTCGGCTACCACCTGAAGCACGACAGCAGCTACATGCAGTTCGAGGGGATGAACCACCCCTTCGGCGAACAGATCGGCTATCCGGATGCGCAGCCTGCTCTGGTGAACGCGGCAAAGCTGGCTTCCGGCCTGTTCCCCGCGTTGCGCAATGAAAGCGTGGCCATTATCAACCTCGCTGTTCTCGTGGGCTGGTTGCTCACGGCGGTTTCCATCTACCTGTTGCTCCTGTATTTCGGGGTCTATTGGGCCTATGCGGCGATCGGCGGGATCGCGCTCATGGCTCTTTCGCCCCAAGCGCTACGCATGGTGGCGGGCCATCACGGCCTGACCTATGGTTGGGCCATCGTGTTGCCGGTGTTGAGCTACCTGCGGGTGCGCACCGGACAATGGCCATGGCGTGCCGCTATTGGTGGTGCGGTACTGTTGCTGCTGGGCATCCAGCTGCACCAATACACGGGCATGATCGCACTGGCCCTGCTGGGGGTGCTCTTCCTGTTGGACCGCCCTGTGCATACCCTGCTCGGCGAGCCGCAGCGGGCAAAGGCACTGCTGCTGCTCTTGTGCGCCCCGGTGTTCGCCTACCTCTTGATACAGGGCCTTAGCGATCACCACACCGGCCGCACGGACAAGCCGCTGGGCTTCTTCGATTACCGCACGGACCGTCATGGCATACTTGCCCCCTATGCCCATTATGGCGACCCCCTGGCCCAGCGCATAGTTCCCCTTGACGGACCTGCGGACCTTGAGGCGTCCACCTACCTGGGCCTGGCGGTTCTGCTTGCCGCGGCCGTGTTGTTCATGGTGGCCTCGATCCTGCTGCTGCGTCCCACCCTACTGCGCGAGCACGGTACGGGTTGGCCCCGCAGGCTCACGCTGCTGGTGCTGGCAGCTATGGTACTGCTGGCTTTCGCCGTGGGCGTGCCCTTCTCCTCCGCAAGAGGCTGGCTGCCATGGTCGGTGCCCTTCATCGGCCAATTCCGCTCACCGGGGCGGTTCGGTTGGGCGGCCTACTACATGTTCGGCATAGCCGCGATCTACAGTGCCTGGTGGCTGTGGCAGCAGGCCCGAGGAATGGCCCGCTGGCCCGCAGCGCTGTATGCCGCGCTGATCCCGGCGCTCTACCTCTATCAAGGGACTTACTTGCATACGGCCATTGCACAGGAGATCCATGGCGATCGCAATGTGCTCCATCCCGACCTGCTCACTGCGGAAGAGAAAGCGCTCATCGAGGCGGCGAGCCGGACACCGTACAGGGCCATGGTGGCGGTGCCCCACTTCCTGAACGGATCGGACGAGCTGTTGCTCCTGCCGGACGAGCCCACCATGCGTTCCGCGCTCACCCTCGCCTACCACACGGGTATTCCGCTGATGTCATCCAACCTGGCCCGCACCAGCGTTACGGAAACCTTCCAACAGCTGGGCGTCTTCAACGCACCGTGGTATCCACGGCCCATTGCTGCGCGCTTCGCGCCGGACGACCGGATCCTGTTGGTCCGGGGGGCCGAGCCAGGCAGCGCCTTCGAGGCAGCGCATTTCGCAAGGGCGGAGCCGCTGATCACCGCAGGGGGTGTGGAGCTGCGCAGCATCCGGGCATCGGAGCTCTTCCTGGACCGAAGGGCCGAACTGTTCGCCGAGTTGGAAAGCACGTACAGCGACACGACCCGCGATGGGGGGTGGCAAGTGCTGCCATCCGCAGCTCCCTTCCATTTCCAGGACCACGAGGACCGGCCTTCACCATTGGCGTATCGCGGAAAGGGCGCCTATCAGGGCGTGCACGGCGAGTTCAATGTGGTGGCCTCGGTACCGCCCGGCACCCTGCAGGAGGGCGAGCACATCGCTTCGTTCTGGGTCCATAACAAGGGCCCCTTGCGGCTGCATACGTTGGTCTGCATTACGCAGCAGGCACTGGATGCGCCCCAGGACGAATGGATCAGTTGTGGCGATACCCGCTTTTCACGCGTGGTGAACGGCGATTGGTCGCTCTTCGAGTTGCGCTTCAGCGTGGACCGATCGCAGGACCATTTCGGCATCAAGTTGAAGGGCGCCGACCATTACCGCGATACCATCACCGTGGACGAGGTCTTGATCCGCCCGGCGGATGCGCTGGTGTTCCGCGTGTTGGAACGTGATGCGCAGGGGATCAGGGCTGTGCACTACAATGGGCACTACCTGCAGCGCCCGTGACCATCAAAGGCCGTATTTCACAATGCACCAGATCGCGCGGAAACCGTCCTTCCAGCCGATCTTCTTGCCTTCGGCATAGGTACGTCCGTAGTAGCTGATGCCTACTTCGTAGATCCGGATGTCCTTGATGCGCGCGAGTTTCGCAGTGACCTCGGGCTCGAAGCCGAAACGCTTCTCCTGCAGCTTCAGGCCTTTTGCGATATCGCTTCGGATCAGCTTGTAGCAGGTCTCCATGTCCGTGAGGTTCAAGTTGTTGAACGCGTTGGACAGGAAGGTGAGGAAAGCGTTACCGATGCTATGCCAGAAGAAGAGGATGCGGTGCGGGTGGTGGCCCATGAACCGGGATCCGTAGACCACATCGGCGAAGCCCTCGACCACGGGCCGCAACAGGTCATTGTATTCCCGTGGATCGTATTCCAGGTCGGCGTCCTGCACCAGCAGGTAATCGCCTGTGGCCTCCTGTATACCGCGGTGGATAGCCGCGCCCTTGCCCATGTTCTTCGGCTGCTGATAGAACCGGATGCCCATTTCAGGATGGGAGGCCATGTAGTGCTCCACAGCCTGCACGGTGCCATCCTTGGACCCGTCGTTCACGATCACCACCTCCTTCTTGATGCCGTGGTCCAGCACCACGTTGCGCACCTTGTCCAGGATCAGGTGTATGGTCCGCTCCTCGTTGTAGGCGGGGATGATGATGGAAAGCGTTTGGACCATGCAACCGATGCGACTAAAAGGAAGTGGGCGAAGATAGAGCGATGCGGTGGGTGCGGGATCACGCACTGCAATGCTTCCCACTAGGGTATCGGCCCATTGCCTTCGCCCATCATCACCCTTCTCACCTCCACCTTGAGCCCTTCGAAGGAGAACGGTTTCCCACTGCGGTTCCACAAGTAGAGCTTATTGCGCACTTCATAGGGGTGGCGCAACAGCATCCAACGGAACTCGAACGGGCCTTCGACCAAGCGCTTGCCCTCATTGCTGATCTGGCCGTTCGCATCGTTCTCGGCGAGGATCAACAAACTTTCATCCGTAGCCAGGGCGCCGTCCATGTGGAACACGCCCCGTACGATGACCTCCGTGCGCAAAACCTGCTTACCATAAGCTGGCAGCTCGTCCATTTCCAGCGGGTATTCGCCACTGCCGAAACACCATCGGGCGGCACCCGCTCCCTCGCATGGAATGGTATCGACCCGAGCCTTCACCGCAGGGTGCAGCGGACTTCCTGCTGCGAGCACCAAGTCGTTCTCCTCGGTCTCGGGTCCCTTGTACAGGTCGTAGATGCGGACCCATTTGTGGCGAGTGATGGGACGATCCAAGTAGGGCTTCACCACGGGGTCCTCCAGCCAGCGGTCCTCGGCGAACATGAGGTAACGTGCCCCCCGAGCAATGAGCCGTTCGAAGGTGGCGGGGTCGCTCCAGTCATTGCCATAGTTGGTATAGCCCTTCCGGCCCATGAGGTACAACGACCCATTGATGGTGATGTCGTCGAGGAAGATGACCAGTTCGTCGCGACCGATGCCCAACGAGTCCAGCACCGGCCCCATGTCCAGCGTGCTCCGGATGCCATAATAGTCGGTCGCGCTCCAGAAGGGCAGCTCGTGCTCGTGGTAAAGGGGCAGGATCTTCTTGGTATCCACCGGCTCGAAGACCGTGTACCGCATGGTCATGTTGGTGGCCGCATACGCCACATTGAAGACCAGGAGCGCGCTGAAGGCCACCTTTAGCCAGCGTGCATGGAACAGGTCCGGATGATCGCGTCGCAACCACCAGAGGTAGGTGGCCCACAGCACCAGCAGTGCGATCATCGGGTTGATGAAGTAGTAGTCGTGGCTGTCCAGCGAATGGAACCACAGCAGGGTGTACGCCACCACGCCCAATAGAAGCAAGGCATTGAGCAGGGCCACCGGCCAGGGGAGGCGCCTTGCGTTGACCAGCAAGGCCACGAAGGCCACGCCCAGAGCGACCCACACCGAGGTGTCGAAGATCTGGAACACGAGGATCCGCTTGGCGAAGGTCCATGCGCGCTCCACCTCTTCCGCCGTCATTTCCCAGATCGGCCAGATGTTGTTGAAGGTGTAGCGCCCGTTGTGTTCATTGTTGTACGCTTCGGCGTGGACGTACCAGGCCAGCACGGCCAGCAATGCAACGGCGATGGAGGACCAGCCCAGGCGCGGCGGAGGGAGCAGATCGCGGTACGAGCCAAAAGCCTTGGGCACCACGGTGGCCAGGGCCAGCATGGCCATGATCGCCACGAGGCTGATGCCGGCGCTGACCTTGAGCAAGGTGGCCAGGGCGAAGAAGGCCATGGCCCACAGCCACCAACGCCGCTGGTGCTCCTGCCCATAACGCACCAGGAAGTACCAGCCGATCAACACCAGGTCGAATGCGGGAACGTCCGTCAGGAACCCCACGCTGTAGTAAACCAGGACCGGCGAAGTGAACAACAGCAGGGCCGTACAAAGCGCCCAGAAATCACTTTGCAGCAAGCGGCGCAGGGTGTGGAAGAAGGCCCAGGTGGCCATGAAGTGCAGCAGGATGCCGAACAGACGGTAGGCGAATTCGCTCTGCCCGGTGATCTTCCACACCTGGCCCATGGCCCAGTAGATCAAGGGGAATTCGCCTGCACTGTTGCCGGAGGTGCCGTCATCGCCGATGCGCGCATGGATCTCAGGCTCGAAAAAGCCACGGTCGCCAGTGTGGTAGTTCTCGGTAATGGAGAGGCAATCCGCCTGGCGCCAGAGGTGGTAGGGATAGGGTCGGGTATTCAGGATGCGGCCGCCTTCGTAGACCGAGAACATCAGGACGAACCCCAGCACGAGCATCCAGCCCGGGCCGATCCGTTGATGGAACGCGCGCAAGGTCCGCATGGTCGCGCAGCTCAGAAACTCATTTCGGGAACGACCCCTTCCACCACCAACCTCCCTTCGGTCTTCGAAACGATCTCTTCAACACTGACCCCCGGTGCGCGTTCCAGCAGCTTGAAGCCCTCGGGGGTGATGTCGAAAACGCCGAGGTCGGTCACCACTTTCTTCACGCAACCCACACCGGTAAGGGGCAGCGAACAGCGCTTCAGCAGCTTGCTCTCGCCCGCCTTGTTGGCGTGCATCATAACCACGATGATGTTGTCGGCACTGGCCACCAGGTCCATGGCACCACCCATGCCCTTCACCATTTTGCCCGGGATCTTCCAGTTCGCGATGTCGCCGTTATCGGCCACCTCCATGGCACCGAGCACGGTGAGTTGCACATGCTGCCCGCGGATCATGGCGAAGCTGGTGGCACTGTCGAAAATGCTGCTGCCGGGCAACAACGTCACGGTCTGTTTGCCGGCATTGATCAGGTCGGCATCCTCCTCCCCTTCCCACGGAAAGGGACCCATGCCCAGTATGCCGTTCTCGCTCTGCAGCACCACGTTGATGCCTTCGGGGATGTAGTTGGCAACCAGGGTCGGTATGCCGATGCCGAGGTTCACGTAGTAGCCGTCCTTCAACTCGCGCGCAATGCGCCTGGCCATCTGGTCCTTGTCGAGTGCCATGATCTATTCCTTCGCTTGGGTTTCCGGGGCGTTCCGTTGCAGGATGTGCAGGCGCGCCTTCTGCAAGGAAAGCGGCACCCGCGCTGGGTTCCAAATGTAGATCGCCACACGTTGCGCCTCCACCGGTATCGGCGGCAATACGTGGGTAATGCGCAAGGGCAGGCCCTGCCGCCCGCGTGGATACTGCCCGATCGACCGGGAACCGTAGTAGGCGTGTCCCATGTCCGCGTTGTTCACTTCCACGACCAGGAACGGACCTTCGGCAGGCCTTCGATCCAGCAGCAGCACCCCGCTGAGGTCGAACGAAAGCGCACGTCCCGTGAGTGTCGCGGTGGCCGGTAGCGGCAGTTCCCGGTATTCGGCATCGGAGGTGGCGAACGAAATGCTGGTATCCAGGACGGTCGTGGTGCTGTGCGCCGCATTGCGGACCATCAGGGTCAAGCCACCCGGACCTTCCAGCACGGTATGGAATCGTGTGGAAGCGTCATCGGCCTGCCACCGGGAAACCAGCAGCAGGTCCGCTTCTTCCAAGGCAATGTGGTCGGTCTGAAGGGTCGTCAGCGGCTCTTGGTCGAACAGGCGTCCGTATTCCCACGAAGGCATTTGCCGCACTCCGCCTCCAACAACGAGGCCCCGCCCCGCCTGCTGTTGGCGAAGAAGCACCTCCGCTTCGAATTTCGGGGGTATGGCGCCATCGCCCGAGGAACGGGTGGTACCCACATGGATCCCGAGCACCATGTGAAGCGCGGGAAGCAACAGCAACAGCGCCAGCCAACGGCGATGAGCGCCAGCAACGATGGCCCGGTCCAACGCAAGGCCCCAGCCCAGCAGGAACAAGGGCAACCACGGAAGCGCGTCGTGGACCAGGTCAGTGGGTGCTTGGAAGGCGAAATACAACGAGGGCCACCCAACGAGCAATGCGAGCGTGGACAACAACACCGTGCGTGGCCCACCGCCGGAATACGGCCCCCCAACGAGCCCGAGCCATGCCATGCAACCTAAGGACAGCACGAGCGACCATACAAGCCATTGTGCGTGTGTCGCAAAGACCAGGTCCATCCACGTTCGGAGCTTTTCGGCTACGTACCATTCGGCATCCGTGCCCTTCGCGTCGAAGCCCATGTGGAGCAACAGCCCGGAGAGGACCGCCACCAAGGCCCAGGTCCCCAGTCTTGTCCACCGATCGGCAGCACCCGAACGAAGCACCACCACAAGCACCGCCAATTCGCCCACCAGCCACAAAGGCTGCATGGCCGTTGCGGAAAAAGCCACGGCCACGAAGGCGAGCGCGGCCCGGAGCACGTGACGCGAACCGGGTTCATGGGGTATGCGGCCCAGGTGCCAGAGCGCCATGAAGGTGAACGCCATGGCCAGTGACTGCCCGCCCGCCAGGGCGAACATTTCCACTGCAAAGGGCATGAGCAGGAGCGCGATCCACAGGCACCAGCGGAGCAGCACATCCTGCACGAGACCGCCCAAGCGGAAGGCATATCCGGCAAAGAGCACGAAGGCCAACAACGAGAGGACCCGCTGGGGGAACAGGGCCGGACCCACCAGCGCGGTGGAGACCATGGCCCACCAACCGGACAAAGGATGGTCAATGGGCTGTACAGCGGGCTGTACCCAGGCGAAAAAGCGCAAGGCCTCCTCGTGGGTGATGGGTACCACGAATGCGCGCACCACCAGGTGAACGGCCATCAATGCTGCCAGCGCCGCGAAAAGCAGCGCCTGCATGCGTGTGGTCGGCTCCGTGGGCCTGAACGTGTCGGTCATTCGTGGTCCGGGGTCAGGGTTTGTTTTCCGACACGCCCGTCGACCATGGCGATCGGTCGATGGTCGGGGTTCCAAAAGTAGAGGACGCGGGTGTCGGCATCGGGCACGGCAGGCATCCTCACGAGCAAGCGCAGGCGCTCTCCGTTCCAGTGCGGTGAAATGCTCGCTATCCGGGTGGTGTGGTAGTGCAACAGTTCCTCGCCCAGCTTCTGCTCCACCACCAGATGCAGATCGAGGAACGACGCACCCGAGGCCAGGGAACACTCCACGGTGAACAAGAAGTCGACGCTGCCATCCGACCCCTCCGAACGCCACAATTCCAGGAACTCGCGGTCGCTTTGGGCGAACGAGAACGTGGACCATTGCACGGGCCCGAGGACCAGCGGGGAAGCGCGTTCCAGCAGATGCAGGCCAGGACCGGGTGCAACGTCCACTTCGCGGTAGCCCACGAGCGCCTGCTCCAGAAAACGCTCGTCCACGATCCGGATGTCGGTAGGGGCGTTGGGAAAGCCTTGTGCATCGGGTGGGTTCAGCACAACACCCTGCAGGCGTGCCGCGTAAGGCAGCGCCAAGGCGAGCTGGTGGTACGTGCCTATCGTAAGTGGTCGATCGACACCGGCCTGACGTTCACCGATCCACTGAACGAAGCGGGCGGGTACCGATTGTTCTGGCCATAGGACCGTATGGTCCAGGTTCGCCGTGATCACACTGCGAAAAGGCAGTACCAGCAGGATGGCCGCAGCCCAACGCCACCGTAGGTCGGTGCTGGCCAACGCATCCGCAGCGAATGCCAGGAGCAGGATGGCCAGAGGAAGCAAATGGAGGGCGGCACGGTCCTCCGGGTAATTGACGCCAAGGACCAAGGCCATTCCGATGCGGCTGGCCACATCGGCCCAAAGCAGGAATGCGACCAACAACAAGGGCGTTCGCCATGTGCGGCCCACCAACAAGGCCATACTGGCCGCGATGACCGCCATGGCCGAAACGATGAGCAAGGCGGGGTGCAGGCCACCGAGCACGTACTTGGACAACGACGAAAGGGTCACCGCAACGAACCCGTCCAACGAGCCGTGGTACAGCAGCCCCCTACGCTTCATTTCCCACGAAAGCAGGATACCCACGAGCAAGGGGAGCAAGCCCAACAGGACCCAAAGGATGAAGGAGCGAACAGGGAAGCGACCCGCGCTACGCCCGCGCCGTACGAGGTCGAAGGCCAGAAGCGCTACGACCATGGCCCACAGCGGCACCATGGAAAGCACGGCGAAGTCGGCCAGCGCGAGGCCGATCAGGATCCGTGCAAGATGCTTGTCCGATGGAAGAGCGCGATAGCGCAGCATACCATCCACCGCAAAGGCGAGAAAAGCCATGCCTAAACCATATCCACGGAACAGGGAAAAGAACTCGAGCAGGAAAGGACAAGCGAGCAAGGCCGACCACATGCACCAGCGCACGAGCCGGTCCTGCAACAGGAGGCCGACCCGGTACACCGACCATGCGTAAATGGGAAAGGCCAATACACTGCCCACCCTTGAACCAAAGAGCGAAAGCCCCCAGAACTTGTACCCCAGCACCCCGATGGCCGAACTCAGGAAGTGGTTGCCGGCGTCCCAGAGCGCCACGTAGGGTAGAAAAGTCCCTCGCTCAAGGAACCAATAGAGCGAAGTGCTTTCGTCATGCACCCAAGGGACAAGTGCTGCACGCAGAATGACGTAAGTCCATATGACCGAGGCAATGGTTACGAACGCCTTTCGTTCACCGGAACTTCCAATGTGGAAATGAACGGATGTGGAGATGTGGGCTGCCGACACGCGATCTGCGAGGTTCACTGGACCTTGTTCATACGCGCCTTGATGATGATGCTTGCAAGGATGTTCCGGATGCTCTGTAGGTCCTCCAGCATTCCTTCCTCATAAGGAAGCTCATCCGCGTACTTGCATAGTTTTAGCCAGAACCGTGTTTCGCTGGCTTCCTTGGCGGAGACCTTCATCTTGTGGATGAAGTCATCGCGACTCTCCGCATCCTGGGCCTCATGCACATTGGCTCCGATGGATGTGCCGCATTTGAAGAGTTGCCGCGAAGCATCATACCAGCCCGAATCACGCAAGCCTTTGCTGAAGCGGACCACACGTAGTGCGAATTCAAAACTCTTGTCAACGATCAAATTGCCAGTGGTCCGGTCAAAACCATATTCCGCAGGTCCTTCTTGAAATTCCCAAGTATCCTGGTTGTTGTCCATCGGTCATGGTGTTGGTTGCTCATGGAACAGGACCCTGACCCACCCCGCGATCACCACCCTCTCCGGGATCCCACATTTTCACATCTCCACATCCCCCCTCATTTCCACATCCACCTCACATCTCCACATCCTCTCATCTTCACATCTTCTTCCGTACCGTACGCTGTTCAATGCGCTTCTCGTACTGCTCGCCTTGGAAGATCCGTTGCACGAAGATCCCTGGGGTATGGATCTCGTTCGGGTGCAATTCACCGGGCTCCACCAACTCCTCGACCTCGGCTACCGTGATGGTACCGGCCATGGCCATCATGGGGTTGAAGTTTCGGGCCGTGTCCTTGAACACGAGGTTGCCGAAGCGGTCCCCTTTCCATGCCTTCACCAAAGCGAAGTCTGCACGGAGCCATTGTTCCATCACGTACATCTTGCCGTGGAACTCGCGGGTCTCCTTGCCTTCGGCCACTTCGGTGCCATAGCCCGCAGGGGTGAAGAAGGCGGGAATGCCCGCACCTCCTGCACGGCATCGCTCGGCCAAGGTGCCTTGCGGGATCAGCTCCACTTCCAGCTCGCCGCTCAGCATCTGGCGTTCGAACTCGGCGTTCTCGCCCACGTAACTGCTGATCATCTTGCGGATCTGCTTCGTCTGCAGCAGCAGGCCCAGGCCGAAATCGTCCACACCCGCGTTGTTGCTGATGCACGTAAGCCCTTTCACGCCTTTACGCACCAGTGCGGCGATGCTGTTCTCCGGGATGCCGCACAGTCCAAAGCCCCCGACCATCAGCGTCATGTTGTCCTGTATCCCTTCGAGCGCCACCTCGGCGTTGGCCACCACCTTGTTCATTTCGATCGCGTTTTGAAGCGCGGCGAAGATAGGCGGCTGCAACAGGAGACCACAGGAGACGGCTGGGACTAGTCCCAGTTCGGACTGCCGCTCGGGGCTGCGCCGCCCTTGGCCCGTTGGCGGCAATCGATGCTGGCCGGATCGAAGTCCTTCGGCTTTTCGAAGTCGCCGGTACTGATCTCGATGGTGGGGTCGGCGTAGACCTTGTTCATGTAGTAGCCGTAGATCGGCAAGGCCATGTTGGCGCCCTGTCCCTTGTCCGTGGAACTGAAACGCACACTTCGGTCATCGGCACCCGTCCACACCCCGGTGACCAGGTCCGGGGTTATGCCGATGAACCAACCGTCGGAGTTGTTCTGTGTGGTGCCGGTCTTGCCTGCCGTGGGGAACTTGATGTTGGCGTAGCGTTGCCTGCTACCCCAGCTGGTGCGTAGGCGCAGGCCGGTGCCCACCACCTTGCCGGTACTGGGGTTGTAGGCGCCATCGGTAACCCCTTTCAGCATCTTGAGCATGGTGTAGGCGGTAACCTCATCGAGCGCCTCGTAGGTCTTGGGCGACACATCGTAGATGGTGTTGCCGTTCTTGTCCTCGATCCGGGTAAAGACGATGGGTTCGATGAAGACCCCTTGGTTGGCGAACGAGGCGAAGGCCCCGGTCATCTCCATCAGCGTTAGGTCGGCCACGCCCAGACACAATGATGGAACGGCTTCAAGCGGACTCTTCACGCCCATGTGCCGGGCGAGAACGGTGACCGCCTGTGGGCCGTACTGCTTCATGAGCCATGCCGTGATGGTGTTCATGGAATTGGCCAAGGCATACTCCACGGTGACCATGCCACCGTAAACCGCATCGCTGTTCTGGGGGCACCAGTCGGGCTGGCCCGGCGGCATTTCGAAGCACACCTTCTGGTTGGGCAGTTCGCGGCAGGGGTCCATGCCTTCGCGGATGGCCGTGGCGTAGACGAAAGGCTTGAAGGTGGACCCCACTTGGCGACGCGCTTGCTCCACGTGGTCGTACTGGAAGTGCCGGAAGTCGATGCCGCCCACCCAGGCTTTCACGAAGCCCGTGCGCGGGTCCATGCTCAACAGTCCGCTCTGCAGGAAGCTCTTGTAGTAGCGGATCGAATCCATCGGGCTCATCACCGTATCCACCTCGCCCTTCCAGGTGAACACCCGCATTTTCGCGGGTTTCTCGAACTCCTTCGGGATGTCCTCCTCCTTCACGTAGGGCCAATAGTGGTCGCAGCCCCCTTTGTCCGGCCGGCAATGGTAGTGTTCCGATCCTTCGTGTTGGACGCGCTCGATATACCGCGCAGGGCGTTCACAGTTGCCGCACTGCTTGCCGGAAAGGATGCGGAAACGCACGCTTCGTTTCATGGCCGTGTTCAGGATGCCATCTATCTCCTCCTGGCTTACGCGGTGGTCGAAGGGCCTGTTCTTCTTCCGGGCGATGTCCTTGAAGAAGTCGGGCTGCAACTCCGAGGCCAGGTGCTCCTTCAGGCCCCATTCGCCGTACTGCTGCATGCGCCGGTCCAGCGTGGAATAGATGCGCAGGCCATCGGTGTAGATGTCGTAGGGCGAGCCATCGGCCTTGGCGATCTTGTAATTGCCCTTGTCGTCCTTTTCGCTGAGGAGGGCTTGGAGCTTGGCACGCAGCACTTCGCGGAAGTAGGGTGCCGGTCCTTCGGTATGGTCCACACGCTGAAAACGCAGGCCCAGCGGCAGCACCTTCAAGGAATCGTATTCCGCCGTGGAAAGGAACCCGTTCTTGCGCATCTGGTCCAGCACCACCATGCGGCGGGTCATGGTGGTATCGGGCCTGCGCAAGGGGTTGAAGAGCGCCGGGTTCTTGCACATGCCCACCAGCATGGCCGCCTCTTCGATGCGCAACGAGTCGGGCGTGGTGTTGAAGTAGACCCGCGCCGCACTGTTGATACCCACCGCCTGGTTGATCCAGTCGAAGCGGTTGAGGTACATCGCGATGATCTCGTCCTTGGTGTACTGCCGTTCCAGTTTGGCGCTGATGATCCACTCCTGGAATTTCTGGAAGGTGCGTTTGATGAAGTTGGACGAGCGGTCCGTGAAAAGCATCTTGGACAGCTGCTGCGTGAGCGTGCTGGCCCCACCTTTCTTGCCTAAGAAGACCGCAGCACGCAAAGTGCCCCGGAGGTCTATGCCGCTATGTTCCCGGAAGCGCTCATCCTCGGTGGCGATCAAGGCGTTCACCACGTTCGGGCTGATGCGGTCGTAGGTGACGGGGATCCTGTTCTCGCGGTAGTACTGGCCCATCTGGCTGCCATCGCTGAAGAGCACGGCCGTAGCCAGATCACTGCGCGGATTCTCGAGGTCCTCGGTACCCGGCAGGTCGCTGTTGGCCGCAATGGTCAGCAGCAGGGCCATGGCCAGCACCGGTGACAACACCAGTCCCCACCACAACACATACCATTTGCGGGGCTTATTGCTCTGCTTGCGTTCGGCCATCGGGCGGTGAAATTACCGGTGCGGGCGGTGTTGCTGGTGTATGGTTCGGGTCTGCCTTATCAACAACGGAGGATCCACTCGCTACAGCGATCCACAAGGCCCAGGAGAGTAAGCCCCTACTTGGACCTCTCGACGCTGACGCCGACATCGAGCACTCCGGCCAGTTCCTCCGTGCGCATGGCTTGTTCCAAGCGTACGGTATAACGCCCGGAAGCCGGGAACCTATTGCCCGACCGGTAGAGCACATGGGCTTGGTAACGGTCGGCGAAGATGAATCCGAGGCCTTTCCCGAACCACTTACCGGTAGGGTCCGCCAGTAGGCATTCGATCGTGTCGCGCATGTGGCGCCCGTCAGGGCCGTGCAGGTCCACGAACAGGAAGAGGTCGCTGAACGGGTACTCGCCGGTGTGCCGGATGTCGATGAACAGGTCGTGCTTGTTCACCGTATCCGTCATTTCGAAGGCGAATTCGGGCTTGAATTCGCGGTTCCAAGCCGCTCCCTGCACCGGAACATCGGCTTGGAAGACCACATTGTCCGCACAGCTGGAGAACAGGCACGCGATCCCGATCGCACCGACTTGGATCCCTTTCACGAAGCTTGGGGATTGGGTGATCCATCGCCCCCGGGGCGATCGCCCTTACCCCGGCCTCGACCGCGGTTGCGGCGACGTTTTGCCGCATCGCCCCCGGCGCCACCCTCGGCGGGGCGCTGCCCTCCTTCCACGGGTCTTCCTTCGGGGCGTGGTGCACGTGCCTCACGCGGTGCGCTCCCCTCCGGACGAGGAGGGCGCTGTTCCCGGGGCCGCTCGCCGCCTTCGGGGCGGGGCCCGCCTTGCGGGCGGGGCGCACGGGCCTCGCGCGGAGCATCCGGTCCACCGGGCTCAGGACGGCGATCGCGGTCCCTTCCCGGCTTGTTCTTCGAACGTTTCTTCCCGCTCTTCGCCTTGCTATCGAAGCGTGTCAGCTCATCCTGGCCCACCACGTTCTCGTAATCCGGGCCTTTCACGGCGGGCTTCGGCTCATCGGCCATGTTCAGGTCCACCTCGGGGATGATGCCTTCCTTGTTCTGGGCAAGGATCTCGCGCACCTTCTCGACCGGGAACCCGGCCATGATGAAGGGAGAACCGGGCATCTTGAAACCGTACCACATGCGGTCCGTGAAGATGTCGGTCTTCATGTGGGTGCCGGTGCCCTGCATGGTCTTCAGCTTGGCGTTCTGGCTGGGGTAGCTCTTGATCGCCTCGATGTACATGTCCAGCTCGTAGTTCAGGCAGCACTTCAGTTTGCCGCACTGGCCCGCGAGTTTCTGCGGATTGAGCGCCAACTGCTGGTAGCGCGCCGCGCTGGTGGTAACACTGCGGAAATCGGTGAGCCAGGTGCTGCAGCACAGCTCGCGGCCGCAACTGCCGATGCCTCCGATGCGGCCCGTCTCCTGCCGCGTACCGATCTGCTTCATCTCCACCCGCACCTTGAAACGGTCGGCCATGGTGCGCACGATACCGCGGAAGTCGATGCGGTCTTCGGCCACGTAGTACAGGGTGGCCTTGGTGCCGTCGGCCTGGTACTCAACGTCGGTCACCTTCATGTCCAGGCGCGCATCGCGCACCATGTTGCGGGCGGCGAACATGGTCTCGTCCTCCTGCTTGCGGGCGGCGTGCCAGCGGTCTATCTCCTCCTGTGTACTCTTGTGCAGGATCTTCCGCAGGTCATAGGTATCAGGGGCCACCTTGCGGCGCTCCATCTGGGCGCGCACCAGTTCACCGGTCAGGCTAACCATGCCGATGTCGTGTCCAGGTGCCGCATCCACGGTCACCAGGTCGCCGGGCATCAACTGCAAACCGCTGCTATTGCGGTAGAAGGCCTTGCGGGTGTTCTTGAAGCGTACCTCCACGCCCTCGAAGGGCTGTTGAGCATTGGGGATGGGCACACCGTCCAGCCAGTCGAACACCCCCAACTTGTTGCAGCCACTGCTGCTGCAGTAGCCATTGCTCTTGCACCCGGCCGGTTTTCCGTCCGCTCCACTGCTACATCCTGTACACGCCATGTCCTTGTGCCTGTGCCCCTTAGGTCGCTGGGCAAGGTGCGAAGATAGTCGGGGTTCGTAGGGGTGTGAAATTTCACGCCCCTACGAACCCCACCTACCGTCCCTTCCTCAACAACCCCATCATCCTGTAACTCATATCCATGAACAGCAGCTTGGGGTTGGCGTTGCGCTCGATGTGGATGTGGGCCGTCTCCAATTCACTGCGGATGCCGCCCACGTTCTGCTCGGTGAGCAAGGTGCTGAACTTGGTAACGAACTCCTGCTCCAGCCCGAAGGTGCGCACCAGCTCGGGCACCTGCTGCCACTGGAAGATGCACTGTCGGATCAGGTACAGGCCGTAGCGCATCAGGGACTTCTGTTTCTCGCGACCCATCTTCTGGAACTGCTCCCCGAACTCGGCCACCGTGGCCACTTGCGCAGCATAGCAGGCACGCAGCCAGTCGCGGAAGAAGACGAAAAGCTCCTCCTCCCCTTTCTCGGCGATGTCCACCGCTTCCAGCAGATCGCCTTCGCTGCGCAGGGCCATGTTCATGGCTTCCTCGCCGGGCAGTTCCGGGAATCGCTGGCGCAGCACCTCGGCCACTTCCGTGGGGCGCAGCGCGGGCACTTTCACCAACTGGGTGCGGCTGATGATGGTGGCCAGGAGCTGGTCGGCATCGTTGCTTACCATTAGAAAGACCGTGTTCGGCTCGGGCTCTTCCAGCACTTTCAGCAGTTTGTTGGCAGCTGGAGGGTCCATCAGTTCAGGCAACCAGATCAGCATCACCTTGTAGCCACCGCGGAAGGACTTCAGCGTGAGCTTGCGCTGGATCTCCTGGGCGATATCCACCCCCATGCGCAGCTGCTTGTTTTCACTGTCCAGCTGATCGCGCCAGAGGTCGAAGTCGGCGTATGGTTCCTGCCGCACCATGGCCCGCCAGGTGGGTACGAAGGGTTCGCACACTTTCACTTTATCGGTGAAGAAGACCGGGAACGCGAGGTGCATGTCCGGGTGCTCCAGCTTTGCCATTTGCAGACAGGCCGGGCAGGTGCTGCAGGCATCCACCACATCGGGGTTCTCGCACAGCAGATACTGCGCGTAAGCCAGGGCCAGCGGCAGATTGCCACAGCCACGAGGCCCCATGAAGAGCTGCGCATGGGCCACCCGCCCTTCGCGGATGTTGCCGATGAGCTTGGCCTTCAGGGTGGCGTGACCGATGATCTGGGAAAACCTCACTGATGTGGATGTGGACCCCTCGACTTCGGTTGGGGTAATGGGTGTGCTGTTGGATCAGGTGGTCAGTTGTCCGAGGCGGGCTTCGAGGGCTGCGATCTTGGCTTCGGCGTCAGCTTTTTTCTTGCGTTCAGTTTCAAGCACGGCGGGAGGTGCCCCGGCCACGAAACGTTCGTTGCCCAGCTTTTTCTCCACGCTGGCGAGGAAACCGCGCAGGTGGTTCAGTTCGGTTTCGGCCTTCTTCACCTCGGCATCCACATCGATGTTGCCACCGAGGTCGATGGCGTATTCGGTGGTGCCCACCAGGAAGGTGACCGCTCCTTGCGCTGTGCTTTCACTACGGCTGATGGCGCTGACGTTGGCGAGCTTGTTCACCAGTGCTCCCACCGCATCACGCATAGGCACGGCGGACTTCACCAACACTTCGAGTGGCTCCTTCGGGCTCATGCCTCGCTCGTTGCGCGTGTTGCGGACAGCGCTCACCAGGTCGAAGGCGTGTTGCACTTCAGCTTCGAGATTCGCGTCGCCTTCGCCGCCTTTCGGCCATGGCGCGATGATGATGTCCTCCCCTGTTTTCCGCTCGCGGAGCAGGTGCCACACCTCCTCGCTGAGGAAGGGCATGAAGGGATGCAACAATTTCATCACCTCCTCGAAGATGGCCACCGTGGCTTCGTAGGTCTGGCGGTCGATCGGCTCGGCCACACCTTCGCCAGCTTCGTTCTTTACGAAGCCGGTCTTAACGCTTTCCAGGTACCAGCTGCAGAGATCGTCCCACACCAGTTTGTAGGTGGCCATGAGCGCTTCGCTGATGCGGAACTGCGTGAAGAGTCCGTCGATCTCCGCCGTACCGCGCGCAACACGGCTCTGCATCCACGCGACGGCTGCAGCGGATGATGCCGGTTGCGGGCGATCATCAACACTCCAACCCTTCACAAGGCGGAACGCGTTCCAGATCTTGTTGCTGAAGTTGCGGCCCTGTTCGCAGAGCGAATCATCGTAAGGCAGGTCATTGCCCGCCGGACTGGTAAGCAGCATGCCCACGCGCACGCCATCGGCTCCGAACTTCTCGATCAGCTCCAGCGGGTCCGGACTATTGCCCAGGCTCTTGCTCATCTTGCGACCCAGCTTGTCGCGCACGATGCCCGTGAGGTACACGTTCTTGAACGGCACCTCCTGCTTGTACTCCATGCCCGCCATGATCATGCGCGCCACCCAGAAGAAGAGGATCTCCGGCGCGGTCACCAGATCGTTCGTGGGGTAGTAGTACTTGATGTCGGCGTTATCGGGATCCTTGAAGCCATCGAACACGCTGATGGGCCACAGCCAGCTGCTGAACCAAGTGTCCATGACATCCTCGTCCTGCTTGATTCCCGCCGTGCTCTGCCCCGCTGCGCTGAACTGAGCGATGGCTTCGCCCTCGGTCTTGCACACAGCGAAATCGCCGTCCGCGTTGTACCACGCCGGCACGCGCTGCCCCCACCACAACTGGCGGCTGATGCACCAGTCGCGCACATTCTCCATCCAGTGCTTGTAGGTATTCGCGAACTTCTGCGGATGCAGTTTCACACGGCCGTCCTGCACCACTTCCAAGGCCGGCTTGGCCAGTTCGCTCATCTTCACGAACCACTGCAGCGAGAGGCGCGGCTCGATCACCGCATCGGTGCGTTCGCTGTAGCCCACCTTGTTCTTGATGTCCTCCACCTTCACCAGGTGGCCCTTCTCCTCCAGCTCCTTCACGATCTTCTTGCGCACCGTGAAGCGATCCTCACCGATGTACATCTGCGCCGCAGCGCTCATTGTGCCATTCGGCTCCAGGATGTCGATGGTCTCCAAGTTGTGCTTCTTGCCCAACTCCTGGTCGTTCACATCGTGTGCAGGCGTCACCTTCAGCGCGCCGGTACCGAACTCGCGCTCCACGTACTCATCGAAGATCACCGGGATCCTGCGTCCGATCAACGGCACTTCCACCTGCATGCCCTTGAGGTCGGCGTAGCGCTCGTCCTCGGGATGCACGGCCACGGCGGTGTCTCCCAGGATGGTTTCCGGACGCGTGGTGGCGATGGTGATCCATTCACCGGAACCCTCCCCTTCGACTCCGCTCAGGGCAGGGTTCGGGGAAACCACACGGTATCGGATGTGGTACAGCTTGGAGTTCAACTCCTTGTGGATCACCTCCTCATCGCTTACGGCGGTAAGTGCGACAGGGTCCCAGT
>JBIIYD010000129.1:0-8182 GCA_044347005.1 Flavobacteriales bacterium
TGGCGGCGAGGGCCTCGGGGCTGCTGCGCTGGTCGGCCAGCATACGCGCAGGGTCGCCGGGCTTCAGGTTGAAAATGAGGAACACCAGGCTCACCACGCCGAACAGCACGAGCAGGCCGTTGAAGAGGCGGTTGGTGAGGTAGTGGAGCATGGGATAGAGGGGGCGTTACTCGTTGTGCGTTGTTCGATGTTCGGGGGCCTTGTGCAACGGGCGATGGAGTCCGATGTTAAGGGATCGGCAGTGGAGGACCTGATCGGAGTTTGCCGTCACGGGTGGCGGGAATGACCAAGGATCGAGCTTCATCTACCATACCCATCATGCTGAACTAGAGGAGTGCGCTGACCGTGGAGCAAGCAGTACCCCCGAACAACGAACATCGAATTGCGAACTACAGCTTTCCCATCGCCTCCTCGAACGTCGGAGCATCGTTCCCGTGCCACTTGCCCATCACAGTACCTTCCTTCAGCAGGATGATGCCGGGATTGGCGCGGACCGCGGTCTTGATGGTCTTCTCATCGCACTGCACGAAGTCGAAGGGGAGTTGGTGCGCGTATCGGAATTCCTCGATGTCGGTGAAGGGGCTTGCGCTGACGCCGTACACGTACCAGCCTTTGGCGAATGCAGCTTCCGCGAGGCTCTTGATGGCTGCCAGGTCGTCCGTGGAGGTCTTGGTTACATTGTAGGTCATCACCAGGAGGATCGGCGAAGGATCGCTGAGCACATCGTTCGTGATGTCCGACCCGTCCACATCGCTCAGCAGGAAGTCCTGCACGGGCGATTCGATGCCCGCTTCCGTGACCACGATGCGCCGGTCCACGTACTCGTAGTTCGCATCGTCCCAGGGGTAGGCACCGTTGGCGTCGTACTCCTTCACCTCACCGGTGGGAATGTGTTTATAGAGCATGAAGATCTGTTGCACGGGCGGTTTGCCCATCACCTTCTGCTCGCTGATGCTCTTGCCGATGGCGTAGGGCCGGTAGTCGCGCACGGGCAGGTGTTGTACGCACCAGTAGGCGAACACCAAGGTGATCAGCGAAGCCCATCCAGCGGCGGTCCACTCGGCCTTGGGGCCTTGCATCAGGCGCTTGATGATGACATAGCCGGCAAAACCCACGAGCGTGAACCATACCGGGCCCCACCAGGTGAAGACCCAACTCCACACGGCCACCATGGCCAGGCCGAAGGGCAGCAGCACGAGGTCGTCGGCGGTGCTGTTCCAAGCGATTCCCGGCTTGCGGAACGAACGGATGAAGAGCGGCAGGATGAACACGAAGAGGATGGCGTCCTTGGCGAAACTTTCCCAAGGGGTAAGGCTGCGGCCCACCGAGCCTTTCATGGCATCGCCGAAGCAGCCGCAGTCGGTTACGCAAGTTACCCCGCGCGTCACCTCCTGACCGTTCTCCATGATGGTGTAGGTGCCGGCCGGGTCGCAGGTGGCGGTGTAGGCCGTAAGCCAGCCGAAGAACAGGGTGAGCACCACCAGCGATGCCGTGGCCAGCTTCATGCGACCACCGAAGATCACCGCGAAACCGAGGACGATCTCGGCCAGGCAGGCCATCATCGCCAGGGCAAGGGCGTAGGGCGCCAGGGAAGGCAGGTTCAGCGCGCTTTCCGCGAAGTACTCCTCCAACTTGTAGGAAAAGCCCAAGGGGTCGTTGGCCTTGATAAGGCCGCTTACGATGAACAGGGGGCCTACGATGAGGCGGGAAAGGAGGAGCAGGATGCGCATGGTGGTGTGCTGCGGAATAATGAGGGTGGCGAAGTTAGCCGTCCTGCACAGGGCAGGGCCAACGTTCACAAGGTGTTAAGAAATGGAGTGGCCAGGCACCTAGCGTGCGCGCTGCAAGGGATCGCCGCCGTGCAACAACTTGCGCATGAGCACCAGGTGGTGATCGTCGTGCTCGGCGAGGTAGAGCACCATGTCCGCCACGGTCATTCGTTCGGATTGGCAGGGGTGCTGGGCCGCGTGGCGCAAAGCACCAGGGTCCAGTCCTTGGATGCGTTCCACGAAGTACACCCGCTTCAGGCGGAACTCTTCCAGCACATCGCCCAAGGCGCGGGAGGTATAGCCGGAGAGGACCCGTTCCTGGTCGCCGAGTTCGATGCGGCACAGGCAGGAACGCTGGGCGGCGAAGTCGTCCACACGCTCGTCCATCCGGTCCTGCAGATAGATCAAATGCCCGATGTGTTCCAAGACGCTCCAACTGCCTTGGCGACGCAGGCTGAGGCGTTCCAGAGGCTCATGGGCGGTAAGGTCCATCAGGCGCGCGGCGGTGCCGAGCACGCGCTCCAACAACACGGGCAGTTCATCCATGCCCTTGCCAAAGGAAAGCCTCCTCTTTTCCCAAGGGGTGACCATTATCATAGGTACGTTCCGCATGCGAGGTCCGAAGATAAGCCGGTGCAAAGGGCTGCATGAATACCGTTGAACCGCTCTTTACCGATCCATGACGATCTGCAAAGGTATCAATAGGCTTCGGTGTCCTGCGGCGCACGGCGGCGCTGGGCGGTGGCTTCGAAGCGCAGGGCCACTTCGGCCGTGAGGCGCTCTGCTTCCGGACGGATGCGCCGCTCGTAGTCCGCGCTCCAGGCCACATGGCCGGTCATCGGGTTGAAACGGGCCATGCCCATGGGCATGTCGAACCAACCCAGGTCCAGGTCGGCGACGGCATCGAAGAGGATGATGTCGATCTCCAGGTCCTGGACGCGTTTGTCGTTCTCCCAGGCCGCACCGCGCGTATCGATGGTGTAGCTCTTGCACACCTTGCCTGCCTTGGTGAAGCGCAGGACGTACTCGGAGTTGTTGTCCAGCAGGATGCCGTAGCGCCCGTTGGCAGCAGTGCGCACCACCTGATGCAGTTCGCCGTTGCGGTAGAGTTTCACGGATACCTCGGCGATGGGTGCACCGTCCACCAGGCCCAGCACGGCGCCGTGTACGCGCAGTTGAATGGCATGGGCCGGGGCCAGCATGACCAAAGCAACAGCGCAGATGATGATGCGTTCTAGGAACATCGAAGTGGCCGCGAAAACGAGCGGGCAAAACTATCGGGGCAGGACCGATGGATCCAAGCCCGGATGGCCCGCTGGACGTGCAGTTACCAACGTCGCCGTGTGGATTACCGGACCGCGAAGAGCAAGCGACCGGGATGCACCTACGAACATGGCCGATCGCAGCAACGTTGGTACTTTGCTTCACCACAAGGACCGAACACCTCCCCTTCTACCATGCGCACCATCGTTCTTCTCGTTCTCCTGCACGCCACTATCTGCCGGGCACAACAGTCCGAAAACGCTGCCGTGCTCGCGGTGGTCCAGCGCTACTTCGAGACCATGGGCCAGCGCGATGCGGAGGGTATGCGCGCCATCCTCACCAGCGAAGGCATGTTCCATGGCAAATATGCGGACGACCCTTCGGCACCCACCGTCCTGATGCCGCATGGCCCCTACCTGGAGCGATTGGCGAGGGATACCGTGGAACTGAAGGAGCGCTTCTGGGTCCCCGTGGTGTTCGTCGATGGCCCTATCGCCACCGTGACCACACCCTACGATTTCTACGTGGGTCGTAAACTGAAGCACTGCGGCACCGACCATTTCACCCTGGTGCGCGAGGCGGATGGCTGGAAGATCAGCGGCGGGGTGTTCAGCATGCAGCGGACGGGGTGTCCGGTGAGTCCGTTGGGGGAGGCATATCCGGAGTGATCGGGGTTCGTTGCTCGTTGTTCGTCGTTCGAACATCGAGCAAGGATCACCGCGCTTCCTCGTCCAACTGGATCATGGCGAACACCGCGTAGTTCACGATGTCCAGGAAGTTGGCGTCGATGCCTTCGCTCACGAGCGTTGCGCCCTGGTTGTCCTCGATCTGTTTGATGCGCAGGAGCTTCATGAGGATGAGGTCCACCAGCGAGCTCACGCGCATGCTGCGCCAAGCCTCGCCATAGTCGTGGTTCTTGCGCGTCATCAGCTCGCGGGCGTGGTTCATGCGCTCCTGCACCATGCGTGCTGCATCGGCCGCGCTCAGGTCGGGACTTTCAACCACACCCAATTCCAGCTGCACCAAGGCCATGGCCGCGTAGTTGATGATTCCGATGAGTTCCGGACGGATGCCCTCGCCCACCTTGCTTTCGCCCACCTGTTGCAGGGTGCGGATGCGTTGTGCCTTGATGAAGATCTGGTCGGTCAACGAAGGCACACGCAGGATCCGCCAGGCCGTTCCATAGTCCTGCGCTTTCTTGGTGAAGAGCGCCAGGCATTCGCCGGTGACGGCATCGTATTGCAGAAGGGTCTTGTCCATGCGTGCAGGAAGCGGCAACTTCGGCCCCAGATGGAGCGCGGCGAAGATAGCGGGAAGCAGCAGGTGACATGGCGCATGGGCGATCGGCTGGTGACACCCGCCTTCCCCCTGGTGATGGGCATCCTGAATGCCACGCCCGATTCCTTCCACGCTGCAAGCCGGGTGGACACCGATAGCGGACTGCGGGCTGCAGAACGCATGTTGGAAGAGGGCGCCACCGTGCTCGACATCGGTGGGGCCAGCAGCAGGCCGGGCGCGGAAGAGGTGCCCGTGGCGGAAGAGCTCCGTCGCGTGGTGGCCTTGGTCGAAGCGGTGCACCGCCGTTTCCCTGAAGCGTGGATCAGCGTGGACACCTACCGGGCCGAAGTGGCCGATCGGGCGGTGCTGGCCGGTGCATGTCTGGTGAACGACATCGGTGCAGGACTACTGGATCCGGACATGCTGCCCACCGTGGCCCGGCTCGGCGCACCGTACATCGCCATGCACATGCAGGGCACACCCCGCACCATGCAGCACGACCCGCGATACGACAACGTGGTGGCCGAGGTGGTCCACTTCCTGAGCGGCAGGCTGCGCGCAGCACATGCGGCGGGCATTGCGGACGTTGTGCTCGACCCCGGTTTAGGATTCGGCAAGACCACGGCCCAGAACTACGCCTTGTTGCGCGGCATGGCCAGCATCACCGCCCTGGGTGCTCCGGTGCTGGTGGGCGTTTCGCGCAAGCGCATGATCAACGAAGTGCTGGGCATTACGGCGGCCGAAGCACTGAACGGCACCACCGTCCTCAATACGGCGGCACTCTTGAACGGCGCTTCCATCCTGCGGGTACACGATGTGCGCGAGGCGGTGCAGGCTGTGCGGCTCGTGGGCGCACTCCAAGACCGGCGGTCCTAGAAGTCGACCACCTTGCGTTTGCGGGGCGCTGCCGGCGTGCCGGACGATGCCGCCTTGGCCGCCTTGCGTTGGGCTTCCAGGTGCCGCTCGTAATCGATCATCAACCGCGATAGTTCCTTGGTCCGGCGTTGGGTGTAGTCCGTTTCCCAGTTCAGGTTGCGCACCGAGTGTTTGTACTCGGCCAATGCAACGGGTTCGCTGAAGGTGGAGAAGTCGAATCCCTCCAGCCATTCGAACACCGTCATCTGGAGGTCCATTTCGAAGAAGGGCACATCGGGGAACCCCGGGATGGCGCGCGCATCGATCCGCACGTACTTGGTCACCATGTCCTTGCGGTGGAACCAGACCTGGTAGTCGCAGCCGCGCTCCAGGTAGATCTCGTACTTGCCGGTGTGGGTGGTGATCACCGTCTACCGCTCGATGCTGTCCTTCACCAGCCGCACCTCCACCCCTTTGAGGGCATTGCCGGTGAAATGCTCGGTCACCGAGCCGAACAGCTTGATGTGGAAGGCCCCGGCATCGAACGAAAGCAGTACCGCGAAGAGCGCGGCCGATAGGAGCTTGAACGCGCGATGAAGAGGGTACGGGCCGCCGGTCCGGGTCATGCAGAGCGGATATTCCTCGGTTGGTGCCAAATATATCGGGTAATGGAATGGACCTCCGGCGATCTTTGCGGAAGAACCAACGGATCATGTTCAAGGAACTGCGTGCCAGCGAGAATTTCCACATCGTGCTTTGGCTGTTGAAGGACCTTTGTTGGGTGATGGACCTGAAGGTGGCGGGCATCGTGATGGTGGTGCCCACCGTGTCCATGGCGGTACATATCGCCTGGCGAAGCAGGCACGAGATCGGCGAACTGCTACACAGCGTGGCCGTGGTGCTCTGGATCATGGCCAACTCCACCTGGATGATCGGCGAGTTCTTCTTCAACGATGGCATCCGGCCACTGGCGGCGCTCTTCTTCGTACTCGGCCTGCTCACCGTGTCGTGGTACTACCTGGTGCTGCTGCCCCGGCGTATGCGCCGCGATGCAGACAGCGACACGGAACGCGGCTGAAGCGGGTCCGCGCCGGTATCGTAAGCAAGTCCGGGCCGCTGTCGTTCCGTGGGTGGAACACCATGCTGGGCCAGCTTCTACCTTCGTGCCGCAGATGAAGGACCCTTTGGCCCCTACCCGATTGCGCGCCAAGCGGGTCGCGCGCATCACCATCGCCTGGGTGGCCGTGGGCATCGTGGGGGCCCTTTTCGAACACAACATACTGGCCGGGAACGGCATCGATGTATCCCTGCGTGAACTTGCCGATCAACATTTCGTCCTCTTCCTCTTCGCCGGCCTCTTCGGCGGTGGCATCTACATCTTCCTGCTCCGCGACCGGTTGCGCCGATTGAGCTATGTGCGGGCGGTGGCGGTGATGGCCTCCCTGATGTTCGTCGCCATCGCCATCACCTCGGCCTGGCTGCCGGCAAGGCAAGCCGGGGTTGCCGATCCTGCAAGCATTCTGGAGCGCGTGCTCAGCCTGCACTTCCTGGGCGAATACCTCTTCTGGACCCTGCTGATGGCGGGCAGCATGCTCATGGTGCGGCTCAACGACCAGTACGGCAACGGCGGCATCGAATACCTGACGGGACGTTACCGCCATCCGCGCGAGGAGATGCGGGTGTTCATGTTCCTGGACATGCGCTCCTCCACCACCATTGCCGAACAGTTGGGCCACGTGAAATACTTCCAGCTGCTGAACGAACTCTACACCGACATCACCGACCCCATCGTGTATGCGCGGGGCGAGATCTACCAATACGTGGGCGACGAGATCAGCGTGAGCTGGCCGCTGCGGCGCGGTGTGCGCAAACAGCGTTGCGTGCGCTGCTTCCTGGACATCAAGGCCAAACTCGCCAAGCGCGCAAAGCACTACGAATCACGCTACGGGCTGGTGCCCACCTTCAAGGCGGGCTTCCACTACGGGCAGGTTACCACCGGCGAAGTGGGCGTGGTGAAGAAGGAGCGCATCTTCAGCGGCGATGTGGTGAACACGGCCGCCCGGATCCAGAACAGCTGCAATGCGCACGGTGTGGACAACCTCTTCTCCAAGGAACTGATCGATGTGCTCCACCTGCCCGCGGACTATCCGGCACGCGAGATCGGCACCATCAACCTGAAGGGCAAACGCGAAGCCATGAGCTTGTGGACCCTGACCTCCGAGGGAAATCCTTGAGAGGGAGCCAGATCAGTACAGGAACTTCTTCCCGTTGCGGATCACGGTCATCAGCCCGGTGGGCGAACGGTAGAACACCGCGTCACCGAACAGGTCGAAACTCGCGATGGCCGCCTCGTTGCCGTAGCGCACCGCTTCCCCGTTCTCGATGCCGTGCAGCTCCCGGTTGATGTCCAGGTACACCAGTCGATCGCCCCAGACCTGCCAGCGCTCCGGCACATACCGTTCCACCAGCACCGTTCCTTGGGGCCGGAACAGGTGGAGCGCGCCGCCTTGCAGGTACAGCAGCAGGTCGTCCTGCACCCAGTAGTCGGTGGGCATGCTGTCCGTGAGCTTGTGCACCACCCCGCCGGTGTAGCAGCGCAGGCGGGCCATGCCGTCCACGAAGGCCACCATGCCATTGCCGGCCTTGGCGCTCACGGGCCGCAGCTCGGAGATCACGTGCACCTCCTCCTGGTCCTGCACCTTGAACTGCATGTCCAGCGGGTCCCAGAAGGCAGCCACGTCCTGACCGTTGACCGCAAGACCCACGTTGGTGCTGTCGCAGAGCACACGCACCGTGCCCCGGTAGAACAGGAAGAGCTTGTGGGCGCTGCGATCGAAGAAGGTAACGGTGTTGGTGCCGGTGCTCCATTGCGGGGCCTCGCTGCTCTGTTCCACTTCGGCCAATACCGTGGTGAGCCCCTGCCGGACCACGTTCAGCGTGCCTTCCCGGGCGGCGTGATACACCAGCAAGCTGTCCGAAACGGTGAAGCGTTCCACGCCCGTGGCCACCAGTTTCCC
>JBIIYD010000130.1:0-8155 GCA_044347005.1 Flavobacteriales bacterium
GCCCGAATGCGAGAGTAGCTCAGTTGGTAGAGCACGACCTTGCCAAGGTCGGGGTCGCGGGTTCGAGTCCCGTTTCTCGCTCCAGATGCCTCCCCCCACAGGGAGGCATCGTTGTTTTTATCCGGGACGCGCAACGTCCCATGCCCGGGTGGTGAAATGGTAGACACGAGGGACTTAAAATCCCTTGGTCCGTAAGGGCTGTGCGGGTTCGAGTCCCGCCCCGGGCACCATGGAAGGCGTTCCTTATGGCGGGATCACCCGGTTGGCCCCCACGCCCAGCGGCTACCTGCATGCGGGCAACGCGATCAACTTCCTGATCACGGCCCGACTGGCACAGGAAAGCGGATCGCGGGTCCTGTTGCGCATCGACGACCTTGATCAGGAGCGCGTGCGCCCCGAGTATGTGGAAGATGTGTTCCGGTCGCTCGAATGGCTCGGCATCCACTGGGACGATGGACCCTCGGGGCCGGAAGAGTTGTACAGCACATGGTCGCAACAGTTGCGCACGGCGCGTTACCTGACGCTGGCCGATGAACTCCGGGTCCTGGGACTTTGCTATGGATGCACCTGTTCGCGCAGCCTGTTGCGCTCGATGGCACCCGATGGCAGGTACCCCGGAACATGCCGCCACCGAAAGCTCGACCTTGATGCGCCGGACACTGCCTGGCGATTGGACCTTGGAGATCCTGCAACGGTGCAGGTTCCGGAGCTATGGGGCCGCATCAGGTCGGTCAGCGGGGCGGAAATGTCCGGTGATCCCGTCATTCGTCAGCGCAATGGCAGGCCCGCGTACCAGCTGGCTTCGTTGGCCGATGATGAGGACCACCGCATCACCTTCATCGTACGCGGTGCGGACCTGATCCCCTCCACGGCCTGTCAACTTCTGCTTGCCCAGCACCTCGGGTTATCCGGTTTCCGGCAGGTGCGTTTCCTGCATCACCCGTTGGTGGTGGATCATGGAGGCGACAAGCTTTCCAAGTCGGCGGGCGCAGCATCGTTGAAGGCCATGCGTGAAGCAGGGGCAACGGCCGAAGGGCTACGCTCGCAAGCCGCGCGCATGCTGGACATGCTGCGGGGCGACGGCCGGTGATCAGAAGCCGGAACGAACGATCACCATGGCGGTGATCAAGGCGGCCATGGTGCCTGCAACCAGCGCGAAAAGCGCAAAGCCTTTGCCCGATCGCTCGTCCGATCGCATGCGCCGCAGACTTATCGCGGCCAGCACGATACCCAGGACTAGCAGCACAGCTACCAGCAGTCCACTGTTCGTGAGGAAGGCCGAGGCGATGCCGGCAAGCACCAAGAGGAAAGCGGGAATGGCCCAACCGTCGAGGCGTTTCCGGGGCATGATGTTCTCCGGGTCCCGGTCCGCAACAGCATTGTGGGATCGTTCGCGTATCCGTTCGGGTGCCAGGTGCAAGGATTCGGCCGCAGGGGGAGTTTCCAATGCGGCCACCAGGTCCGTACTTGGTCGGGAAGGATCAAGGTCCAATACTGGTTGCGGGACATGTTCCCGGGCTGCGGTTACTTCGGTGCCTGGGTTCGCTGTTAAGCCTTTGGGCCGCGAGGTTTTCGTGCCATGCGGTTGCCGCTCGCCGTGGGCAAGGTCCAGGTGCCATCCGGGTCGGAACGTACGTTTCTGAAGGAATCCACTGCCAACGGTCGTCCTTCGGTTTTGGCCACAGGCCGCCAAGAGCAGCACGCAGGCCATCACGACAAGCATCCCGGCCGGACGCTTGGTCCGGAGCGGCAAGGGTCGTTTTTCCCGTTGTGTGCTGATCATGAGGCCGTCAAAGGTCAGGCTTTCGGTGCATGGCTCCGACCTGCTCAAGGCAGGACGAGGCAGTGTTCATCGCCATCGAAAAGCCCCAGATCGCTCATTTTCAAGTGCGGGATCACCAGCAGGGCCATGAAGCTCAGGGTCATGAAGGGGGCGGAGAGGGTGCTGCCAAGGGCCTTCGCCGCGTTGTCCATCACCGCATATTCGCGTGCCACGTCGTAGGGGTCGGCATCGGTCATGATCCCTGCGACCGGAAGCGGCAACACACTACGTTGCGGTCCATCAGCAATGCTGATGCCGCCCTGTGACCGGACGATGGCGTTCACCGCTGCGCACAGGTCCTCGTCGTTGGTGCCCACCGCCACGATGTTATGGCTGTCATGCGCCACGCAGCTGGCAATGGCCCCGTGTTTCAGGCCCATGTTCCTGATCCAGCCGATTGCAGGCGGCGCATCGGCGTAGCGGTTCACGACCGCGATCTTCAACAGGTCCTGATCGGGATCGGCTACCAAGGCGCCGTCGCGGAGCTTTCCGCGTAACGCTCGTTTGTGCGTGATCAGCTGGCCGTCCAACGCTTCCATGGCGAGCACCTGGTCATCTTGCGCGGGAACCCTGAAATCCTCCGGTCGTTTGATCGTGCATCGGAAGTTGTTCGGCCGTTGCGCCGGCACATGGCCGATAAGGCTTTCGCCATCCCGGGCTACCAGTTTTCCGCGGATGTAGGTGCGTTCCACCTTGAAATCCACCAGGTCCTTGAGCACGATGAAGTCGGCCGGGTCGCCCACGCGCAACTGGCCCACGGGCAGGTGGTAATGCTCGACGGGGTTGAGGCACGCGGCGAGGAGCACATGGTACACGTCGACACCTTCTGCAACGGCCCGGGCACAGAGGTCGTTGATGTGCCCCTGCACAAGCCGGTCCGGGTGCATGTCGTCGGTGCAGAGCATGACGCGATCGGGGTGGCTCACGAGCAGGGGCATGAGGGCCTCCAGGTTCCGGGCCGCGCTTCCCTCGCGAATGCTGATCTTCATGCCGTATCGGATCTTGTCCAGGGCTTCCTCCAGCGTGAAGCACTCATGGTCGGTGGAAATGCCCACTTGTCCGCGACCCAGACCTCCCTGTATGTAACGTTCGGCCGCTTCACCACGCAGGCCTGGGGCGTGGCCGTCCACCGGCTTGCCCAACCTTTTGGCATGGTCCAGTTTCCGCAGTACTTCGGCGTCCCCGTTGATCACGCCGGGGAAGTCCATCAGCTCGCTCAAGTAAAGGATCTCCGGCTGCTCCAGCAATCGACCCACGGCAGCCGCATCGATGTGTGCACCGGCCGTCTCGAACCGGGTGGCCGGCACGCACGATGGTGCTCCGAAGAAGAAATGGAAGGGCACTTCCGCCCCGTTCTCGATCATGTATTCGACGCCTTCCACACCCAGCACATTAGCTATCTCGTGCGGGTCGCTGATGGTGGCTACCGTACCGTGCACCACGGCCAGCCTGGCAAAGGAACTCGGTATGAGCATCGAGCTTTCGATATGCACATGGGCATCGATGAAGCCCGGAACGAGGTAGCCGTTCATCGGTCCTTCCACTTCCCGGATAGCGGTTATCCGACCTTCGACAATTGCGATCTCCGCCGGGTAGGTGCGTCGGGCCCGTATGTCGACCAGATTCCCTTGGACGCGCTGGCTTTCCATGGCGCCAAGGTAGCGGCCAGGGATCGCGGCGGAACGGTTCAGGATCGCTTTACGAGCAGGACATACGAGGTCCTGAGTTTTGCGGCATGCAAGTGAGCGGTACCACCCAAGGTGTTCAGGAAGGTGTGATCCGGATCGTGTTGTTGGTCGCCTTGCTGTGCCTGCTGGCATTGGCCTTCGGTTGACCGGGCCCTCGCCGGACTGACGATCGTCAGTCTCGTCCGTGCTGCCCGGTGCTACTTTTCAACGACCAATATCGATCACCATGGCAACCGGCCGGTTCGAGATAAAGGAGGACAAAGCGGGCGAGTACCGCTTCAACCTTGTAGCCGCGAACGGACAGGTGATCCTGAGCAGCGAAGGCTACAAGCGGAAGGAGAATTGCTCCAAGGGCATTGAAAGCGTGCGCAGACACAGCGCCGACTTGCGCTTTTTCGAACGTACGATCTCCGCCCATGGCAAGTACCACTTCAACCTGAAAGCCGCCAATGGCGAGGTGATCGGCACCAGTCAGATGTATTCGGATGCCGAGGGGATGGACAATGGCATTGCATCGGTGCGTCTACACGCACCGGATGCCACCGTGTACATGAAGTGATCAGTGCCCGAACATTTCCTTCACACGCTCGAAGAAGCCTTTGTCCTTGGCCGTCGGGCGGGGTTGGAAGCCGGGGCTGTGCCTTAGCTTTTCCAGTGCGGCCTTCTCGTCCTTGCTCAGGTCGGTAGGGGTCCAAACGGCCACATGGACGAAGAGGTCGCCCGTGCCCCGCCCGTGGACGTCGGGTAGTCCTTTGCCACGGAGCCGGAGCACGTGGTTGGTCTGTGTACCGGGTTCGATCTTCACCTTGGCCTTGCCGGCTACGATGGGTACTTCCACCTGTGCGCCCAAGGCGGCGTCCACCACGCTGATGAATACCTCGTGGTGCAGGTTCACGCCATCCCTGCGCAACTCGGGGTGTACTTCTTCCTCGATCACTACGAGCAGGTCGCCGGGGATGCCGCCCGCCGGGGCTTCGTTGCCCATACCACTGATGTTCAGTTGCATGCCTTCTTCGACCCCCGCAGGGATCTTGATGGGCACAACGACCTCCTCCCGTACGAGCCCGTGTTCATCGCTGCCCGGTGCGCGCTTGCTCACCGTTTGGCCGATCCCACCACAGGCCGGGCAGGTGGTCACGGTCTGCATCTGGCCGAGGAACGTGCTCTGCACCCGGCGCACCTGACCACTGCCCCCGCAGGTGGTGCATTGGCCATATTCGCTGCCCTTCGCCCGCACGAGCTTGGTCACCTTGATCTTCTTCTCCGCACCTTGGGCGATCTCTTCCAGGCTCAACTTGAGCCGCACACGCAGGTTGCTGCCCTTCAGCACACGGCCTCCACCGCGTCGTCCGCCAGCGAAGCCGCCCCCGAAGGCATCCCCGAAGATGTCGCCGAACTGGGAGAAGATATCCTCCATGTTCATGCCGCCACCCTGGAAGCCGCCGCCGCCCATGTTCTGTCCGGCATGGCCGAAGCGGTCGAACTTGGCCTTTTTCTCGGAGTCGCTCAGGATCTCGTACGCCGAGGCGGCCTCCTTGAACTGCTCTTCGGCCGCCTTGTCGCCCGGGTTCTTGTCCGGGTGGTATTTGATGGCCAGCTTGCGGTAGGACTTCTTGATCTCGTCAGCGCTGGCGTTCCTGGCTACGCCCAGGACTTCGTATGGGTCTCTCTTGCTCATGGTGCAAGTCGACCCATCGGGTCGACGCTACGGGTGCGTTGTTGCCTGCTCGGTGGATCCGTCCACCCTGTTTCCGTTATGCCATCATTCCCCCACCACCACTTTGGCGTAGCGGACCACTTTTTCGTGCAGGGTGTAACCGCTCTCCACCACGTCGATCACTTTCCCTTTCAGGTCGTCGCTGGGTGCCGGAGCCTTCGTGATGGCTTCGTGACGGTCGGTGTCGAAGGCATGGCCCTTTGCGTCGGGCATCACCTTGAGGCCCTGGCTGCCGAGCACATGGGCCAACTTCTGTTGGATGAGCTTTACGCCTTCCTTCACAGCGTCGATGTCGCTCGCATCGGAGTTGTTCGCAACGGCACGGTCGAGGTCGTCCATCACGGGTATCACGGCTTTCAGGGTGTTTTCACCCGCATACTGGATCAGCTCCAGGCGTTCTTTCGCGGTGCGTTTCCGGAAGTTGTCGAACTCGGCGTACAGGCGCACATGCTTGTCATGCAGGGCCTGGTGTTCGGTGCGCAACACGTCCAGTTCTCCAAGCAGATCGGCCTCTGACTGGCTGTCAGCGGTGGTGTCGACTTGGTCCATAGTGTCAGCGTTCTGCTTTGCGATGGGCATTTCGGCGCCGTTCGGGGAGGCGTTGTCCTTGGTTGCTTGTTCTTGGTCCATGGTGCTTTCCGGCTTGGGACTACGGCGGAATGGGTTCTTGAATTCCATTGGTATGTTCACCGCGTTCAGTGGTCCGGCTCGGGCCAAGACCAACTTCGATGCCATGTAAGGCAGGCGGACAGGTTGGCAGCGTTCCTTGTCCAGCGGATGCGAAAAGGGCCCCCTTGAATGACAAGGAGGCCCTTTGGCAAGCGTATTTGCTCCGGATCAGCGCTGCACCATGAAGCGTTGCTGGTAGCGGTTGTCGCCATCGACCACCTGCAGAACGTAGACGCCATTCGGAAGGGACGCCAGGGGCATTACGAAACTGCTGGGACCCTGGCCCACGTTCGGGCGATCGTTGGCCACCAAACGGCCCATGCCATCATAGACCATCACGTTCAGTGTGGCATCGTTCTCGGCGATGTAGTCCACGACGATCTTGTCCGTGGCCGGGTTGGGGTAGAGGCCGAGCAGCCGTGTCCCTTCCTTTTCGCTTACTTCAACAACGGTGATCTCGCGGAAATTGGTGCCGCTGATGGAGGCGCGCAACGAGTAGCACTGGCTGGTGTTGAACGCCCCATTATAACCGTAGACCCGGAGGTAGTAGGTGGCCACGGTGGTGGTGTTGAGCACGATGGCCTCGCTGGTGGTTCCGCCGTTCTGCCCAATGCCAACCTGGGTGGATGTGCCACGGTACAGGCGCACATCGTAGTCGGCGGGGAGGTCCGTAAGGTCGATGCGGATGCGGCGCTGTGCACTCGTATTGTTGAATTTGAACCAATCAAGGTCGGTGCTGGAGCTGATGATCCCGCGAACGGTGGTGTTCACCGGAATGGTCTTGGCCGCACCGCTGCTGTTGTTGCTTTCCCAAATGTCCGTGCAGGTGGAAGGTGCGGCGGCCGTGGTGAAGCTCGTTGTTGCGGAATAAGCGGAGCTGCTCGCGGCACAAACGCTCTGCACCTGTGCCGTGTAGGCGGTACCAGCGGTGAGCGAGCTGAGCACCAAGCTGGTGGAGGTCGTGTTTACAGTGGTCCAGGTGCTTGTGCTGGTAGGGCGGTACTGGACGTTGTAGCTGATGGCACCGCTCACCGAGGCCCAGGTAAGGGTGGCACCGGTGGTGGTGAGGGCAGATGCCGCCAAACCAGAGGGTGGATCGCAGGTGGGCGACGTGGAAGGTGGCGCGCAGCCGAGGGAGGAGAGCAGTGAAACGCGTGCACCGCCCGTGGCGAACAGGGCCTGCATGCGCGTGCTCTGGCCTTGGGTGAAGAGGTTCATGCAGCCATCGTAGGTGTAATCCATGTAGTTCATGGTCATCTCCACGGGCGCACCGCTGCAGGTGCTATAATGCGGGTAGGTGGGGCACCCGCCATTGCTGGTGTTGTGTACGGGCGTATCGTTCACAAGGTCGCTGCCGCAGGTGGCATCACCCCAGATGTGGCGCAAGTTCAGCCAGTGGCCCACTTCGTGCGTAGCGGTGCGGCCCAGGTTGTAGTTGGTGGCGGTGCCGGGGGTGTTCAAGCTTCCGATGGAGCTGAAGAGGACCACTACACCGTCCGTGGCCGCGGCGCCGCCGGGGAACTGGGCATAACCGAGCAGGCCGCTGCCCAGGTTGCAGCTCCAGATATTCAGGTAGCTCGTTGATGGCCAGGCGTTGCTTCCGCCATTGGCGGTGTATTTCACGGCGTTGTTGCTGCTGAAGCTCGTCACGGTCGTCTGGCGGCGGACGATACCGGTGGTGGGGTTGCCGCTGGGGTCGCGCTGCGCCAGGCAGAACTGCACCTGGGTGTTGGCGCCCAAAGCCGCGAACAGGGCAGGGGTCTGGCTGGCATCGGCGTTCAGCCGGGCAAAGTCGTCGTTGAGTTGTTTCAGCTGGGCGTTCACCTGGGCATCGCTGATGTTCTCGGCCGCTGTGCGCCACACCACGTGGAATACCACGGGAATGGTGACCACGCTACGCTGGCCGAAAGGTGCTTCTTCGAAACTCCGTGTATGTTCATCAATGGCCTCCAACCGCAGGATGCGATCGGGGTCGTTAGCGATCTCCTGCTCCAGGTATTCCATGGTGCCGCAATTGCGCTGTGCATGGGCCAAAAAGGGCGCGAGCAGGAGTAGGATAAGTAGGATTCTTTTCAAGAAAGCGTTCCGTATCGTCATGGGTGGTGGTATTGGCCGGTTGTTCCTAAGGGAGGACGAAATCAATGTTACGCCTGCCCGTTGCAACGAACAAATGATCGCGACTCAACTTACAACCATCACTTGGAAAGGTGACAATGCAAAGGGGCTGTCTCAAAAGAGGCGGCCCCTTTTTCATTTCGT
>JBIIYD010000131.1:0-8124 GCA_044347005.1 Flavobacteriales bacterium
GAAGCCCTCTTCGCTGATCATGGCCACTGTGAAGTAGTCCTGCTTGAACGCCACCCAGTTGGTGCGGCCTTGGAGCTTCTTCTCGTCGGCTTCGGTCTCGCTCAGGTAGTCGCGCTTGTCGCTGAAGTACTTGAAGTACACCCCGCACTTCTGGAGCTCGTTGGGCTGGTGTTTCTCGTTGTTTAGGCCGGATAGCTGCCACCGGAAGAAGAGGCTGCGCGGGTCCACCTCGGCCTGCAGGCCAACGAATTCGGCTTGTACGTGCATGAAGTAGGTGGCAGTGTCCAGCCGGTAGGTCACCTGCAGGAATTTTTCGGGGTCGTTGGTGGCGGCCTTCAAACGCACGGCATCGGGGCCGATGCGCTCGGGCGTGAAGAAGAGGTCCCGGGTGCTCAGGTCCTGGTTTCCGGCGAAGAAACGGAACTCGTATGCCCCGGAATCCGGGTCGGCAAGGATCAGCGGGGTCTTCCAGTAGGTGGTGTATTCCTTGAGGCGGATCACTGACGGACGCGCCCCGTGGCTGCTGATGCTGATCTGCAGGCGCTCGTTCTCGATCACGATCTCCTCGTTACTGCCTTCCGATGCGGGGGCGAATACCCCGAAGCGCTGCGCGATGCCGCTCTTCAACACACTGTCGGCGCGCAATGCGGCGAGCGAATCCAGGGGCTCCCCATCCGCGCTGAGCACCGCGGCCTGGGCGGCGTTGGTGGCGCTGTCGGGCAAGGAGACCGGCTCGCGCTTTTCCAATTCGGCCTCGGCATTGCGGGCCTGTTCTTCCAACGCGAGCGTGGCCAGGCTGTCCTGGGTCCGTTGCATGCGTGCCTGCTCTTCGGCACTGGGCATGCTGTACCACGTATAGCCGATCAGGATGGCTGCGATAAGGACGAAACCGATGATGGAATTGCGATCCATTGTAGCGTGCGCGGGGAAGTATGGAAGGGTAGGAAGGGCGCCAAAGATAGCCGGTGCGGGTGAAGCGAGTACGGCGTTCTTCACGGCGCCTGCCGCCACCGGCCCGGCTCAGGCTTCGGCCTTCGCGACCTGCCCGACACCCTGGGCCACGGCCGCTTGCACGAAGCGCACGAAGAGCGGATGCGGGTTCGCCACCGTGCTGCGGTACTCGGGGTGGAACTGCACGCCGATGAACCACGGGTGGTCCTTCAATTCCACGATCTCCACCAACTTGCCTTTGGGGTTGATGCCACTGGCCAGCATGCCGGCCTTCTGGTAGGCATCGAGGTAGGCGTTGTTGAACTCGTAGCGGTGCCTGTGGCGCTCGGTGATGTCCTTGCGTCCATAGACATCGGCCGCTCGGCTGCCATCGCTCAGCTTGCAGGGGTAGGCCCCCAGGCGCATGGTACCACCCTTGTTCTCGATGGCCTTCTGTTCCTCCATCAAGGCGATCACCGGATGGCTGGTCTCTGCATTCATTTCGGTGCTGTTCGCGTCGGTGTAGCCGAGCACATTGCGACCGTACTCGATCACCGCGCACTGCATGCCGAGGCAGATCCCGAAGAAGGGGATCTTGTTCTCACGGGCGTAGCGGATGGCCTCGATCTTGCCTTCGATGCCCCGGTGGCCGAAGCCCGGTGCGACCAGGATCCCGGCCAATCCGCCCAATTGCTTGGCCACGTTCTTCGCGGTCAATTTCTCGCTGTGCACCCACTTGATGTGCACCTTGGTCTCGTTCTCGGCACCGGCATGCTCCAAGGCCTCCTTGATGCTCTTGTAGGCATCCTGCAGTTCCACGTACTTGCCCACCAGACCGATGTGTACCTCGTTCTTCGGGTTCTTGTATCGCCGCAAGAAGTCCTTCCAATTGCTGAGGTCGGCCTCGGGGTAGGACTCGATCCCCAGCTTGCGCAGAACGGCCGTGTCCAATCCTTCTTCCTGCATCAGCAAGGGTACATCGTAGATCGTCTCCGCATCCCGGCTTTCGATCACGGCCAGGGGTTCCACGTTGCAAAACAGTGCGATCTTCTCCTTCATGCCCTTTTGCATGGGGTGCTCCGTGCGGCATACCAGCACTTCGGGCTGTACGCCCAGGCTCAGCAGCTCCTTCACGCTGTGCTGCGTAGGCTTGGTCTTCAACTCGCCGCTGGTGCGCAAAAAAGGCAACAGGGTCAGGTGTATCGTCAGGCAATCGCGCCCCTTTTCCCACTTCAGCTGGCGTATGGCTTCCAGGTAGGGCAGGCTCTCGATGTCGCCCACGGTGCCGCCGACCTCGGTGATCACGAAGTCGTAGATGCCCTTTCGGCCCAGCGCCTGGATGTTCCGCTTGATCTCGTCCGTGATGTGCGGGATCACCTGCACGGTCTTGCCGAGGTATTCACCGCGCCGCTCCTTGCTGATCACGTTCTGGTAGATCCGGCCCGTGGTCACGTTGTTCGCTTGGGACGTCGGCGTATCCAGGAAACGCTCGTAGTGGCCCAGGTCAAGGTCGGTTTCGGCGCCGTCCTCGGTCACGAAACACTCACCGTGCTCGTACGGATTGAGCGTGCCGGGATCGACGTTGATGTAGGGGTCCAGCTTCTGGATGGTGACGGTGAAGCCACGCGCCTGCAGAAGCTTGGCCAGGCTGGCACTGATGATGCCCTTGCCCAGCGAGGAGGTAACGCCTCCGGTAACGAAAATGTACTTGGTGGAACCCGTCATCGCCTTGGAGAAGCGCCGGAAGTTGTTCGGCGATCACGGGGCGTAAAGATAGGAGCTGGCCCCAATGTTCGGGCCACAGCGAACAGGGCATCTTGCCAACAGGGTGTTGGATCGGGCGCGACAGCCCGGGAAGGGCGGCCGCTTCGCTGTGTCGTTCTTCCTCAGAAGCGATAGCTGGCGCCCACGCTCGGCAGCAGCGGCAACTGGTTCACCCGCTCGAAGCGCACCCGGTCGAAGTAGAAGATGTTCTCCCGGTCGTAGGCGTTCGTCAGGCTGAAGTCCACCTCGATCACCTTATGCTCGTCCAGCTTCCACTGCTTCGTGAGCCCGATGTCCATACGATGGTAGGTCGGCAGGCGGCCTTGGTTCAAAGGTCCAAAGACCGTTGCGAGGTCCGCGTTGCTGGTCACGATGTCCGTGTTGATGTCGCCGTTGAAGGGAACTGCGCCATAGAAGCCCTGCGTTTGGGTGAAGGGGAAGCCGGAGCCGAAGTTCCAGCGCAGGTTGGCTTTCCAGGATTCGAACTTGCCGAAGGAGTGGCTGAACACGAAGTTCACGTTGTGGCGTCGGTCCCAGATCGGGTTGTATTCCTGGATCCCGTCGTAGCGGTTCACCACGGTGTAGCTGTAGACCAACCACACGAACGTGCTGCCCTTCTCGTACTTCAACTGCAGGTCGGCCCCGTAGGCGTTGCCGGTTTCCACGATGAAGTCCTTCTTCAGTTCGTCCGGCTTGTCCTCGAATTCGGGCGTGTCCTCGAAGATCTTGTTGCGGTTGATGTTGGTCACCTGGCGGAAGTCCTTGAGGTACACCTCGAAGTTGGCGGTGAATTCGCTGGAGAAGTCGTATTCGACACCGGCCACATAGTGGTTGGCCCGCTGAAGCGGGTCCTTGATCTCACGCTCTGTCCCGTTCGCGGTGGTCAGGGTGCTGGGCAGGTCGTCGGGTGAGGAGAGGAAGCCGTAGAACAGGTTCACCACATCGCGGTCCGTGTTGGTGGCCACCAGGTTCTGGCTGTACCGGCCGGCAGCGGCCTTGAAGCGCAGGTCGTCGGTCACGTTCCACTTGAGCCCCAGGCGTGGTTCCACATTGGCCACGGAAAGCGAGGCGTAGTAGTGCAGCCTGATCCCCGGGTCGATGATCAGGTTCTGGAGTTTCTTCTTGTAGTTGAAGTAGCCCGCGATCTCGGTGGTGTTCTGTTCTTGTTGGTACTTCAACCCCAGGCTGTTGTAGAACTGGTAGTTGGTGCGGAAGCCGAGCACCTCCACCCCGTAGCGGGCTTCGTCGTCGCCGTTGAAGAGCTTGAAGTTGAGCCCTCCGTTGAAGCCGGCGATCTCGCTGAGCCGTGGTTCAAGGTCGGCCTCCTTCAGTTCGATGGTGTAGTTGCTCACGGAGAAGACCCCGTCGATGAGCACTGCGGAGCCGCTCGGTACAAGCACGAAGTTGGTGCCGGCTCCCCAGTTGTTCCAGCCCAGGTCGCTCACGCCCTGGTAGTTCACGGCATCGCTGAAGTTGAACCCGAAGAGGTTGAATTTGCTGCCCGTGGCCCCGTTGAAGGATACCTTGCCGTAGAGATCGGTGAAGCTGAAGGGCAGGCCGGCCGTGTCCACGTAGGAGTAGAAGATCTTGCTGCTTTCGTCCAGGTAGCTGTGGCGCATGTTCAGCAGGAAGCTGGACGAACCTTCGCCGGGCTCCGTCTGGCGCTTGATCGGACCTTCGAGCAGGGCCTTTGCGGCAAAGGTGCTTGCGCCCACCTTGCCGCTCAATCGGGTCTTGTTGCCATCGCGGGTGGTGATGTCCATCACGGAGCTCACCCGTCCACCATGCTCGGCATTGAAGCCGGCCGTGTAGATGTCGGCGTTGCGGATGATGTCGTTGTCGAACACGCTGAACAGGCCGATGCTGTGGAAGGGATTGTACAGGACCATACCATCGAGCAGGATCTTGTTCATGATCGGCGATCCGCCCCGCACATAGAGCTGACCACCCTGGTCCCCAGTGAAGATGACCCCCGGCACCACTTGCAGGTACTGGGCAAGGTCGGCCTCGCCACCAATGGCGGGCATCCGTTCGATCTGGCGCGGGGTAAGCTTGGTTACGCCCATGCGCACTTGGGTCTGGGCCTCCTGCTTTTCGCCGGTGACCTCGAATTCCTTCATCTGGATGGCGGCCTTCTGGATGAACAGCTTTTCGGTGATGATCTGGTCCCGGGCCACGGTCACCTGCTTCATCAGCGTGTCGTAACCGAGGTAGGTCACCATCAGGGTGTAGGTGCCGGGTTGCACCTTGCTGATCGAATAATAGCCGTTCACATCGGTGGCGGCCCCGGTGGTGGTGCCCTTCAGGATGACGTTGGTGAAGATGATGGGTTCGCCGTTCGCCTTGTCGTAAACGAAGCCCCGTATGGTGGCCGTTTGTGCGAACGCCGCATCGCACGAAAGGATGGCGAACAGGAAGAGCAGGGATTTCGATGCACTACGGACCATGGGGCTGTTGTTTCCTTGCAGGGGGCGCTAAAGTAGCGCAATGCCGCGCTTGCTCGTGAACCCGTTGGATGGCCGATGGCTACCGACCCTCGCTTTCCCAAGCGCCTATCCGTGGTTCACCGCGAGCCGACGGCGGGCAATGCCCTCAGGACATCACCTTGGCCAGCAATTCCCTGAGCAGTTCGCCATGGTCGCCACCGTCGCCGCCCAAACCTTTGCTACGCAGATCGCACTGCCTCAGGTGCCGCTGGATCTCGACCACCTTGCCCAGCGGATAGTTGCGCGCCTGGTTCTGGTAGTCCTTGATGAAGTAGGGGTTCACCTTCATGGCCGCCGCCAATTCCTGCTGGCTCTTGCCGCCCATGGTGTGCACGATGGCCAACTTGGTGAAGTAGGTGTTCAGGAACCCCAGCGTCAGCACCAAGGGATGGTCCTTCGGGTCAGATGCGAAGTACTGGGCGATGCGCAGGGCGCGCTCCGTGTTCCGGTTGCCGATGGCGTTCTGCAATTCGAAGATGTTGTACTCCTTGCTGATGCCCACGAAGCGTTGGATGGCGTCGGAGGTGATGGTGCCACCTTCGTCCGTGACAAGGCAGAGCTTCTCCACCTCCTTCACCGCCTTGGCCAGGTCGCTGCCCAGGTGGGCGGCCAGCAATTGGGCTTCGGCACCGCCCAGTCGGCGTTTCTGTTTCTTGGCGATGTTCACCAACAGGTCGGGCAACTTCTCCTCCTTCACCTTGTCGCTCAGGTATACGGTTCCACCGCCTTTTTGAACTGCCTTGAGCACCCCTTTGCGACCGTCCACCTTCTTATGCTTGTAGCACAACACCAGCACCGTGGTCGGGGTGGGTTTCTGGAAATAGCTCTCCAGTTTCTCGACCTCGTCGATCCTCCAGCTCTGCAACTCGCGCACGATCACCAATTGGCGCTCGGCCATCATGGGGTATCGCAGGCAGGTGTCCTTCACCGTGTCGGCATCGGCATCGCGCCCATA
The DNA here is from genome assembly GCA_044347005.1 of Flavobacteriales bacterium. Lineage (GTDB taxonomy): Bacteria > Bacteroidota > Bacteroidia > Flavobacteriales_F > PHOS-HE28 > PHOS-HE28. Next base: position 6,136 of record JBIIYD010000131.1, read on the forward strand.
GAGTATGGTCTGGTTGAAGTCACGCTCATGCTCCTGCAATGCCAGGGACTCGATCTCGTCGCTGATCAGGTCGATGAAGAAGGTCTCTTCGCCATGGAGCAGGTACACCGGCCTGAAGGTGCCCGACCGCACCTCGGTGGTGATCTTCCGCAGTTCGTCCAGGTTGCTCATTCGAAACGCAGGTGCTTCACCGAGCGGCCTTTGTTGATGATCTCCCGGAGCGATTCGATCCCCACCCGCACGTGCGACTCCACGAATACGGAGGTCACCTTCGCGTCGCTGGCACTGGTCTTCACTCCTTCGGGCACCATGGGCTGGTCGCTCACGAGCAACAAGGCGCCGGTGGAAATGCCATTGGCGAAGCCGGTCATGAACAAGGTGGCCGTTTCCATGTCGATGGCCATGCAGCGCAACAGGCGAAGCCGTTCCTTGAACTCGTCGTCGTGCTCCCACACCCGGCGGTTGGTGGTGTATACAGTGCCGCTCCAATAGTCCAACTCCATATCCCGGATCACGTGGCTTACGGCACGGTGGATCATGAAGCTGGGGAGCGCGGGCACCTCGGGGGGGAAATAGTCGTTGCTGGTACCCTCTCCGCGGATCGCCGCGATCGGCAGTACGAGGTCTCCCAATTGGTTCTTCTTCTTCAGGCCGCCGCATTTCCCAAGGAACAGCACCGCCTTCGGGTCGATGGCGCTCAGGAGGTCCATCAGCGTAGCGGCATTGGCGCTGCCCATGCCGAAGTTGATCATGACCATGTCCTCCGCCACGGCCACCTTCATCGCCTTTTCCTTGGCGATCACCACCGCCCCGGTCTGCTGGCAGAAGATGTCGAGGTAGTTGTCGAAGTTGGTCAGCAGGATGTAGGGCTTGAAATCCTCCAGGGCCAGGCCCGTGTAGCGGGGGAGCCAATTGCTGACGATGTCCTGTTTGGTGCGCACTTTTGTGGGGTGATGGACCGCGAAATGCCTGCCTTGGCTTTACCCGACCACGGCGTCAAAACTAAGCACGGCCCCGGTGGTGTGCAGGTTTTCGACCCCATCAGGCGCTCCTGGGTGGCACTTACGCCCGAAGAATGGGTGCGGCAGCACTTCCTGAACCATTTGGTGCACGACCTGGGCTACCCGGCTTCGAGCATCGCCGTGGAACGTTCGTTGGTGCTGAACGGGCTTGCCAAACGAGCCGACATCCTGGTGCACGACGACCATGGAAGGCCACTGCTGCTGGTGGAGTGCAAGGCGCCCGGTGTGCGCATTACGCAGCGAACGTTCGAACAGGCTGCGCGTTATAACATCGTGTTCAAAGTGGGACTGCTGGTGGTAACGAACGGGCTGGTGAATTACTGCTGCTCGATCGACCATGCCACCGGGCGGTACCACTTCATGGGGCACCTGCCTCGCCAGACCGATATCGAACAAGGTTGAACGTACTTTTGAAGCATGCACATGAGGACCCTCCTGCTCCTGGTCGTAGCCCTTGTCATGGTTACCGACGGTCGCGCACAACAGCGCGAGAAAATGGACTTCCAATTGAAGGCCTACCTGGAATGGGATCACGAGCCCGGCGCTCAAGTGGATCTCTACATCCATGGTTCTACCGGTCCCATATCGGAGGCAGTGCGCAAAGAAGGCGGTCAGGTCAAGATGACCCTGCCGGGCTTGGTGAGCGCACGGGTACCGGTGCAACGCGTACGGGCGCTGGCCATGTATCCGGCGGTATCGCGCTTCGAATTCAGCATTGACAAGGGATACACCCTCAACGATTCCATGCGGGTGAAGAACCGGATCAACGAGATCCAGGCAGGTATGGCCCCTCTTACGCAAGGCCTGAACGGCGAAGGTGTCATCGTAGGCGTGATCGATTCGGGCATGGATTGGCAGCATCCGGATTTCAAGGACGAAGAAGGGCGCACCCGCGTGCTGAAGTATTGGGACCAGACCCTTCCGGTGAATGGACAGACGCCTCAACCCTACAACTACGGGCAGGTAT
>JBIIYD010000132.1:0-8115 GCA_044347005.1 Flavobacteriales bacterium
CTGTTGAGCACAAAAAGGATGGTGCGCATTGTCTTCGACCGCGTACGGATCTTCGTAAGGTCCAGATCCGGCGATAGGAAAAAGCGTTGTTGACGCGGCAGGTCACCACCGAACGCGTCGCGTGAAACGGGCTTTGACGCGGTCACCATGCCATCGGCACCATAGCCGAACGCCATGTTCAACCAAGCGGGAACGGCGGATCGCGACGCAAAGGACTTGAGGTTCGTGCTGAGCCAGATGGTTTGTCCATTATAGTCCTTCAAGTAGCGCTCGATCGATCCTTCTCCCAAGAGGCTTGGCCGCATGGCCGCATAGTCCGTGTGATGGGCCGAAAATTTCAAGCGAAGCCGTTGTTCTCCCCATCCCAGTTCCTGGCCGACGTAAAGTCCTGCACCCGAGAAATTCGCGGCCATGTCCCACCAGGAGAATCCCCAGGCAGCAGAGGTGCCGTCCAACAGCTCTACGCCGGTAAGGAACCCGACACCGAGTGCAGCTCCCGCCCAAAGCGATGAGCGCCCTGGTGTTCCGCAGCGATCGAACAGACCATGCCCCCAAGAAACCAAGGTATAAGCGCTGAAGGCATGCCCCGCCTTGTCCATCAACTGCCATTCCCCCCCATCGTTGAACGCGTGCAACGGAGCTCTGTCATAATCGGCGTACCACGCCTCGTTCAACAGCGCAAAACTCAGGGTCATACCGGCAGCCACACCGGTAGTGGTCAAAGCCATGCAACTGTTGCACGGATGCTTTGACGAACTATCGAGGGCTGGTTCCTGTCCTTGCCCGTGCACTGGCCCAAGCCAGTTCACAAAGGCGATGGCGAGGATCACCTGCAATTTGCGGCCGTAACAATGGGGTATCCTACCGGACATCGATCAAATGTAGAATGAAGTTCAAGCCTCCGTCGGACCATACGAATGGAGTCCTGCATGATCGGACAAAGAACAGCCCAGTAGGAGCATAGGAATGACAGCCGATCGAACACGGTTTCCATTGACGTTGAGGCACAAAAGCAGCTATCTTTGAACATTGCGTCCGCACCGGATCCAAATTCGGTACATCGGTTCCTAGGATATGCATCGCTTGCTCATCGCCTTCCTTGCGCTTACCCTTGGGCCGAAGTTTTGGGCGGACGCATCCGACACCACCGGCCTGGGATTGGGCTTGGAAAACTGGATCGGGGAGCAGTCGCTTCTGATCCATGCCTCCAGTTGCGACGGGAACTATCTTGCGGTCAACCCCGGTCAGGACCTGATCAACGAGGTCACATCCCGGGGAATGTCCATTTCGGGACCGGTCCGATCACCCTTCTGGAGCACAAGCATCGCATTTGCCGGGATCAAGCGCGATTGCGGTGCCTTGGTGCCTTGGGTCCCCTTGTCGCCCATCTCGACCGGAGATGGGCTGGATTGGCCAGGGCGACATGGCCTGGCCGTTCAATACCAGCATGGTGCCGCCGGAATGCGCCAAAACTTCATCATCGATCAAGCTCCCGCAGGAACCGGGCGATTGCGTGTTGTGTTGCTCTACGAAGGGGACCTGCATGCTGAACTCCTGAGCGAGAACGGAATTCAGTTCCTTGACGAATACGGGACCGAGCGGTTCCGCTACGAGGGGCTATTGGTATGGGATGCATGTGGCAAGGTCCTCCCCGCCTTCATGGATACGGACGAAGGAAGCGGCTCGCTCGTTATTCAGGTGGACGATAGCGGTGCACACTACCCGATCACGGTGGACCCGATCGCTACTACCGCGAATACTGAACTGGTTTCCGCGATGGTGGGCTCCGATTTCGGCTGGTCGGCAAGATCCGCCGGGGACCTGAACGGTGATGGGTATAGCGATGTGGTGGTGGGCGCCCCGAAGTTCGCCATGGGCGAGCTCGATGAGGGGGCTGCCTTTGTGTATTACGGAGGCCCTTCTGGTATCGGCACTGTACCCAGTGTCACCCTGCAGTCCAACTTACCAGGAGCGCAAATGGGGTATAGCGTGGGCCACGCCGGTGATCTGAACGGCGATGGATTCAGCGACCTGGCGGTCGGGGCCTTGTATTGGGAGAACAACGCAGCTACACCGGATGAGGGAGGCGTGTTCATCTATTATGGATCGGCCACTGGGATCAGCACCACAGCGGGTATCGTACTACAGTCCGATCAAGCAAATACGTACATGGGCTTTTGGGTTCAGGGTGGTGGAGATCTGAACGCGGATGGATATAGCGACCTTCTCGTTGGTAGTAATATCGCCAACTATGGCAATATCAACGAGGGCTGTGTATGGGTCTTCCGGGGCACCGCCACAGGAGTAACGAATGCACCTGCGCACCGCTTGGAAAGGAACCAGAACGCGGCCCAGTTCGGTGCAGCGGTAGCTGGAGCGGGAGATATCAATGGCGATGGATTCGATGATGTTGTGGTCGGTGCTCACCGATTCGATCTCAGTTGCCCTGTATTGGGATGTGATAATGGAGCTATTTTCATCTATTACGGCACCGGGAATGCCACACGTCCGCTTGGACCAGCAACCAACCCCATTCCTACACAGACCTTCAATACAGCCGGGATAAGTTTGCAAACCGGCTGGGCCGTTGCTGGAGCTGGCGATGTCAATGGCGATGGCTACAGCGATGTAATAATCGGAGATTGGCGCGATAATATCGGTGGGCAATTACTCGAAGGTGTGGCATATGTCTTCCACGGTTCAGCCGGCGGCTTGATCACGACCCCTGCCACCACCATCCAGAACAACCAGGCCGGGGCTTGGCTGGGACGAAGTGTATCCAGCGCTGGAGACATGAACGGCGACGGATATGCCGACGTGATCATTGGTGCCAGTCAGTTCGATCTATCAGGAACAGATGTGGGAGCGGTCTATATCCACCTGGGTGGGCCAGGTGGAATATCACCGACCTATTTCCTGAGACTTACGGGTACGCTGTCAGGCACACTCCTCGGCGAAAGTGTCGCAGTGGCCGGCGATGTGAACGGGGATGGATTCAGCGATATCATCGCAGGTGGATACGGTCGGCAGTTGGCCCGTATCTACCATGGCGGAACATACACCCTGTTCCCTATTGCACCTGCCGTGGCCGCATTCACACCCACCACCGTGTTTTCGGGCTACTCCGGTGGAAGGGCCGGTTCATCCGTGGCAAATGCAGGTGATGTGAACGGCGATGGGTACTCGGATGTGCTCGTTGGTGCACCTGAAGCGAACAATGGCCAAGCCAGCGAAGGGTTGGCATTTCTTTACTATGGCAGCTCAACGGGCCTCGCCGCCGTTCCGGACCTGATCTTGGAGCAGAATATCGCCAATGCACGCTTCGGGGCCTCAGTGGCAACCGCTGGAGACGTGAACGGGGATGGATATGCCGATGTGGTGATCGGTGCACCCGAGTCAGGAGGCACTGGACGTGCGTACGTCTTTCATGGCAGTGCTGGTGGCTTATCACTTACCCCGGCGCTCACCTTGGCCGGTTCGGTGGCATCGAGGTTCGGCCACGCGGTGAGCACGGCCGGGGACATCAACAGCGATGGACTTTCCGATGTGCTCATAGGAGCCCCCTCTGCTGCATTGGTCTTCGTTCATTTGGGAACGGTGACCGGAACCGATCCTGTGCCTCACGCCACCTTGCCAGGCCCCCATGCTGGCAGCAACTTCGGATGGGCTGTTGCCACGGCTGGCGATGTCAACGGAGATGGCTACTCGGATATCGTTTGTGGCGCACCCAACTATGCCAATGGCCAAGCGAACGAGGGTGGGGCTTTTGTGTACCACGGTTCGGAAGATGGACTTATCGTCACGGTCGCTCGCACACTGGAGGTCAATGTCCCGAATGCCCTTATGGGCTTTAGCGTAGCTGGAGCCGGCGATGTGAACGGAACGGGGTATTTCGATGTCGTGGTCGGGGCACCTGACTTTACCAATGTTCAGGCCCAGGAAGGAGCCGTCTTCTTTTACCGTGGTTCGGCGTCTGGTCTCATTGTAACAACACCGGTCCCCCGCACTGAGTCGAATATTGCTGGTGCCAGATACGGATACAGCGTTGCCGAAGCCGGCGATGTGAATGGCGACGGATATGCTGACATATCGGTGGGTGCGCCATACAATACGACCGGTCAGTTGGAGGAAGGCAGGACCTATGTGCTGCAGGGTCGTCCATCGCCGCTCAACCCTGCAACCGCTTCTTCCCAATTCCACGAATCCAACGTGATCGGGCGTCGATACGGATGGTCCGTAGCAGGTGGGGGTGATGTGGACGGTGATGGATACTCGGATATCATTTCAGGCTCCCCGAATGCTCTTTCAACATTTGCGGACGAAGGTGCGTTCACGGTGCTTCGTGGCAATTGGTCTCCGAGCATCTCGCGCCCCACAAGACTGTATATGACCGACCTCGCCAGCCCTTTGGCGACCAACGGCCTCGACCCCCTGGATGTCTATTTCGGGGTCGGGCATGTGGCACGTAGCCACATGCAGCGCAAGGATGGGCGCCTTCAGTGGGAAGTGGTGTTCGAAGGACAGCCCTACTCGGGTGGGCCGGCCAGCGTGACCAACAGCCTGTTGTACACGGCGCAAAGTGCGGGGTGGACCGACCTTGGTCTCGCCGGTACAGAGATCAAGGAACTGGTGTACAAGGAGCCTTTCCGCCGCCGCTACAAATGGCGCGTGCGGGTGGAGTACGAGTTGAGCCGATCCATCGATGGGCAACGTTTCAGCCGCTGGTTCTACGGTTTCGCATCCGCCCACGGCGATATCGGCGTTCTTCCTGTTGAACTGGTCGAATTCTCTGGCACCGTCAGGAATGAAGGGAACCAACTCGATTGGTCCACGGCTTCGGAAAATGGCACGGACAATTTCCAGATAGAACGCTCCATGGACATGTCGACCTTTTCACCGATCGGCACAATGCCCGCCGCGGGGAACAGTTGGTCCATGCTCGACTACGCTTGGCTCGACCGGGATGCGCCCAATGGCATTGCCTACTATCGCCTGCTTATGACGGACCTGGACGGCAGCTACAGCTACTCGGAGATCGTCGCGTTGAACCGGGGCACGAACCTGCATGTTCGACCGAACCCCGTGCACGAGCTGTTGACGTGGCAGATCGATGACCGCCTTGCCCACCGCGCCAGGATCATCGATGGCCTGGGGCGCTTGGTTGCCGACGTACCGGGCCAGCTTGGGTACATCCAAGGCGCCCCACTAAGGGACCTGACCCCGGGTTCCTATACGCTGGTGCTGCTCGATGAGCAGGGGTCGGTACTGGCCCGCACCCGCTTCCTAAAAGATTAGGCGCCGATCGCCGACCGGCAGGCGTTCAGGATCAAGCGGGCGTTCTCCAAGGTGTCCGATTCGGCATAGCAACGCAACACCGGTTCCGTTCCGCTTGCGCGGATCATCAACCACTGGTCATTGTCGAAATGGAACTTGAACCCGTCGATGGTCTCAACACTGCGCACGGTGTACGCGCCGAATGAAGTATAGCGACCTTCATTGCACGCGCTGAGTACTTGCTGTTTCAACGATTCGCTGATGTGGAGGTCGTTCCGCTCATAGGCAAAGGGTCCAACGATGGCATAGACCTCTTCGATGAGCTGGTCCAACGTCTTGCCGCTCTTGGCCATGAATTCCCAAATGGTAAGGCCCATCCAGATACCGTCGCGCTCGGGAATGTGGCCCTTGATGGCAATGCCGCCGCTCTCCTCACCACCCAACAGCACATCCTCCGTGATCATGATACTTGCGATCCACTTGAATCCGATCTTGGTGACCTGGTACTCGAGTCCGTAGTGCGCGCACATCTTCTTCACCTTAGGTGTGGCACTAAAGGCGACCACAACTTTGCCTGTGAACTGCTTGTACTTCACCAGATAGTGGATCAGCAATAGAATGATGTGGTGCGAATCGATGAATTCACCTTTGCCGTTGTAAAGCCCGATGCGATCGGCATCGCCATCCACGGCAAGACCACTGCTGATGTCACTGCTACGAATGAGTTCGGAGAATTCGAGGAGGTTCTTGTGTATCGGTTCGGGTGCCTGGCCGTGAAAGGATGGATTGTATTCGCAATGCAGTAGTCGGGCTTCGGGTAGGATACGTGGTATCACGTTCTGGCCGGCACCGTACATGGCATCAAAAGCCAGTTTCATACCCGAATTCCGGATCGCAGCCAAGTCGAAATTGCTCTTCACGTGTTCCACGTAGAGGGTTTCCAGATCGACGATGTCCACCATGCCATCGGCCTTGGCTTTCTCCAGATCGATGGCGGACAGGTCCATACCATGGGCGTCCGGTATCCTATCCTCGATCACCTGAACATCCTCTGGAATGAGAGGACCGCCATACGTGCCTTTCAATTTATACCCGTTATAGCTGGGTGGGTTATGGCTGGCCGTTAGCACTACGCCCAGACTCGCTTTGAGCTTGAAGGCACCGAGCGAGATCATCGGAGTACTTACGAAACCCTTGGCAAGGCTCACCTTCACGCCTTTGGCCACCAGCACCTTGGTCACTGTTTCCGCAAACAGCCCTCCTGCAAAGCGGCAGTCGTGCCCTACCACCACATGGGGGTCGTTGGGGAAATTCCGCTTCACCCATTCCGCCACGGCCACCGTCACGCGGGCCACATTGTCCACAGTGAACTCCTGGGCGATGATTGCACGCCAGCCATCGGTACCGAACTTGATCTTGGTCATTGGGTAGGTATTGCTCTAACGGTCGGCGAAAATAGCCTTGTTTGCCCAGTGCGACCGAACAGGCGGTGCCTCACCGGTAGATCCCTCGTTCGTTGAGGGCACGTTGGTATTTCCTGGCGTTCACCATGTGCTGGTCGTAGGACCGAGCAAAATCGGAATAACCGCTGAGGTCGGCACGGGCACAGAAGTACAGGTAGTCGTGCTTCTCCGCGTCCAAGACGGCAGTGATGAAGCGGGTTTCGGGCATGTTGATGGGGCCGGGGGGGAGTCCCGTATTACGGTAGGTATTGTAGGGGGAATCGACCAACTTGTCCGAAGCGAGCACACGATTGATGCTGTCGGCACCCAGCGCGAACTTGAGTGTCGGATCGGCCTGGAGGGGCATGCCGATGCGCAATCTGTTCAGGTAAACACCAGCTATACGTCCGGCATCCGACATCTTGATGGTCTCTGCCTGAACTATGGAGGCCAAGGTGGCCACCTGAACGGCATCCATCCCTTTGGAAGCTGCCTTCGCAAGGCGTTCAGGGGTCCAATATGCCGCATGTTCCTTGCGCATACGTGCAATGAACTGGGCGGGACCGGTGGTCCACCAGAATTCATAGGTATCCGGGATGAACAGGCTGATCATGGTCGCATTGTCGAGCCCTACGCTACGCTGTAGTTCGGGGTCGAGGAAAGCCTTGATGAACGCTGTGGAGTCGGGCTCCAGAACATGCCCCAGCCTGCCTGCCAACTCTTCCAAGCGTGCAATGTTGCTGAACGTGACCTTCACGGGTTCCTGCTCCCCGGCCCGAAGCATGTTCACCAGGTCGTTCATGGACATGCCTTTGCGTATGCGGTAACGACCCGGCCGTACGCGATCGGTATAGCGCTTCTGTTCCGCCAACCAGCGAAAACCGCGCTCGTCCACCACGGCCTCCATCAGCAGCAAGCTATCGAGTACCGTTTCGAATCCGGTGCCTTGGCGTATGTGCAGAACACGGCTTTCCTCGACGAATCGTGTGCCCGGGCCTACCACCTGCATCCAAGCCCAACGGCCTGCCAGCAACGCCAGCAAAGCGATCAAGAGGGACACGGTAACGATGATCTTCCAACGCTGCATGTTATCCGATATCGATCGAGCCTTGGAACACGTGAGCCACAGGGCCGATCAATTCGATCGAAACGAATTCCCCATCTCCACGATGATCCGCTTCAACCCGCAAGCGGCCACCAGGCGCGTTCACGACAACGGGCGTGTCCACCAGACCGCGCGCGACAGCGCTCAGGGCAGCGGCCACCACACCGCTGCCACAGCTCAAGGTTTCGGCCTCCACACCACGCTCGAATGTGCGCATTTCCAGTTCTCCATTCCTGACCTGCACGAAATTCACATTGCACCCACCGCTTCCATGCCTCGGATGGGCTCGTCTTC
>JBIIYD010000133.1:0-8100 GCA_044347005.1 Flavobacteriales bacterium
ATGCCAAGGCCGCAGCGGCACAAGCCACCTGCCCGCAGCTGGGCCACCTCTTCACCTTCGATAAAGTGCCCGGTGCAAGGCATTGGACCGAAGTGCCCACCCTGGCAAAGGACGCCGACAAACCCACGTTGCAGCGCTACAAGGAGCAGGTGAAGAACGAGGACCTGGCCACCATCATCTACACCAGCGGCACCACGGGCAGGCCCAAGGGCGTCATGCTCACCCACAACAACATCCTCAGCAATGCATTGGCCAGCGCGGCCCGTTTCCCGGTCGACTACACGGCGCGCTGCATCAGCTTCCTCCCCCTGTCGCACATCTACGAGCGCATGCTCATGTACCTCTATATGTACATGGGCGTAAGCATCCACTTCCAGGAATCGTTGGACGACCTCGGCGACCGCATCCGCGAAGTGGAGCCCGATGTCTTCACCGCCGTGCCACGCCTGCTGGAAAAGATCTACGACAAGATCGTGGCCAAGGGCGACGACCTCACGGGCGTAAAACGCAGCCTCTTCTTCTGGGCCCTGGAACTCGGGCACCGCTATGAAGTGCATGGCCGCAGCCCGTGGTACAACCTGCAACTCGCCATTGCACGCAAGCTCATCTTCAGCAAATGGCAGGCGGCCCTCGGCGGCAAGTGCCGTGTGGTGGCCAGCGGCAGTGCGGCACTGCAACCACGACTTGCGCGTGTGTTCAATGCAGCCGGCATTCCGGTCATGGAAGGCTACGGGCTCACCGAATCATCGCCGGTGATCACCGTGAACGAAATGGGCAACGACGGTCTCCGCTTCGGTACCGTGGGCAGGCCCATCGCTGGCGTACAGGTGAAGATCGCCAGCGACGGCGAGATCCTGGCAAAGGGGCCCAACATCATGGTGGGCTACTACAAGGACGAGGAGATGACGCGCCAGACCATCGACGAGGACGGCTGGTTGCACACCGGCGACATCGGCGAGATCACCGCCGAAGGGTTCCTGCGCATCACCGACCGCAAGAAGGAGATCTTCAAGACCAGTGGTGGCAAGTACGTGGCACCGCAGGTGATGGAGAACAAGCTGAAAGCTTCGCGTTTCATCGAGCAGGTGATGGTGGTGGGCGAGAACCGCAAGTTCCCCGGCGCCCTGATCGTGCCCGAATTCGTGTTCCTCAAGGACTGGTGCGAGCGCAAGGGCATCCCCTTCGAAAGCCGCGAACAAGTGATCAAGGATGAACGTGTGCTGGCTCGCATCTTCAAGGAGGTGGAAGCCGCCAACGAAGGCTTGGGCCAATGGGAACAGGTGAAGAAGGTCGCCCTGCTGCCCAAGGAATGGACCATCGATGGTGGGGAGCTGACTCCTACCCTCAAGCTGCGCCGCAAACCCATCATGACCAAGTACGATGCCCAGGTGGAAGGCATCTATGCGGGGTCGTGAGTGTTAGAGCCTGTATAAGATCTCCCCTTTTGAAGCGAGCGATGAGGATTTGGCGTCCGATATACATCGGACCAGGCGAGGCGTGGAATCGGAGCATAGCCGGAGCTACGTGACGGTTTCCGCAACGAAGCATGGACGTCAAAGACCATAGCGGAGCCAAATGCGGAGACCTTAAACAGGCTCTTAGAGCCCATCATTGAAGAGATCTTGAACGGGCTCTTTGGAAAGGATAGCTTTACGATCCCATAACACAGGATCGAATGCGTTCCACGTTCTGCGGCCTGGCCGCCTCGCTGCTGCTTCTTGTTTCATGCTCCAAGGACCCCGGTGAAGGGGGCCGCGCGGAGATCCGCGGCCGTGTGCTGGAACAGCGCTACAGCAGCAATACCGGCCAGCCGGTGGGTCAACCCTATGCACTGGCCGAGAAGGACGTGTACATCATCTACGGCGATGGCACCTACCACGACGACGATGTGACGACCGGCGCCGATGGCACTTTCCGCTTCACATGGCTGCGCAAGGGCAGCTACACCGTGTACACCATTTCGGAGTGCGGCTCCTATGATGGATGCACCGTTTCCGTAGTGCAGCAAGCCACCATCGACGAGCGCAAAGCACAGGTGCAATTGGGCGACTTCACGGTACAGAACTGGTGATGCACACCTTGCGGAACACGCTGTTGGTACTGGGCACGACCCTCCTGCTCGGGCCTGTGGCCTGTGCCCAGGACGCCCTGGAACCCGCACGCAGCCAGGAGTTCTGGCTCTCCATGGCCGTCAAGGGCAGACCGCCCGTCTTCCTCAAGGACCTCCTGGGCGACCACTACAAACGCATCCGCCTCGCCGGTGAACTGGGCTACCGTTCGGCCGATAACTTCTTCGCCGGCAACCAGGTCTATGTGGACCTCAGCGCGCGCTACAAGGTGAGCAAGCTGCTCAGCCTCGGTGCCGAATACCGTTACGCGGCGCGCATCCAAAGCCCCGACCGCCAGCGCATCGGCCTGCAAGCCACCCTTGAAAAGTCCTTCGATCGTCTGGACCTCGGCTACCGCTTCACCTGGCAGCGCAACTACCTCGACCAGGGACGCACGCGCACCCTGCTGCGCAACCAGTTCAGCGCGGCCTACAACATCCCCGACTGGAAGGTCGACCCCGAATTCAGCGTGGAATTCTTCACCCGCACCGACGACCCACGCGGCTGGAACCACATCGGTACACGCTACAAGCTGGGCACCACCATCGACCTCTGGGAAGGACACACCCTGGGGCCCGCCATCCTCTACGACCGCGATGGCCGCGTAGCGAACCCGGTCTACCGCACGATCTGGTCCATCGACTACGCGATCAACCTGCGGAAGACCTGACCTTTGTGCGTTCCCTCGACCATGAAACGCATCCTCCTGTTCCTGGCCATCTTCCTGGCCCTCGTCACCGCCGGTTACTTCATCCTCCGCCCCTCGGATGAACTGCCCGTGTACCACCCCAACCAACTGGACCCTCGCCTGGTGGACCCGGCGGTGAAAGGCAGCAAGGGCGAACACCACATCCTGGACTTCAGCCTCACGGACCAGACCGGCGGCACCTTCACCCAGGCCGATATCGGCGACCGCATCGTAGTCGCGGATTTCTTCTTCACCACCTGCCCCACCATCTGCCCGAAGATGACCGTGCAGATGGCCCGCGTGCAGGAGGTCTTCAAGGACGAGGACAGGCTCCTGCTCCTCTCCCACTCCGTTACGCCCGAGATCGACACCGTCGAAGTACTGGCCGCCTATGCCCAGCTGCACGGCGCCGACCCCGCCCGTTGGCGCCTGCTCACCGGCCCGCGCAAACAGATTTACGCCCTGGCACGCCGCAGCTACTTCGCCGCCATGGACGAAGGCGACGGAGGCCCGGACGATTTCGTACACACCGAGAACTTCGTGCTCGTCGACCCCCAGCGCCGCATCCGCGGTTTCTACGACGGCACCTCGCCCGAGGACATCGACCGGCTGATCGGGGATATCGAGAAGTTGTTGAAGGAGGAGGCCTGACCAAGTACCGGCCCCACTTGGATCACACTCGGCCTTTGGCTTAACATGACCCATTTAGCGAGAGGCAAAATGCCTGTCGGTACCTTCGCGCCCCGCCCAAAGCGGCCCTGACCGATGAACGTACTCTCCGTCGAACGCCTCGCCAAGCGCTTCGGCCCGCGCCAACTCTTCAAGGATGTGTCCTTCGGTCTTGAAAAAGGCCAGAAGACCGCCATCGTGGCGCGCAACGGCTCGGGCAAGAGCACCATGCTCAAATGCATCGCGGGCCTCGAGAAACCCGACGAGGGCATCATCACCTTCAACAAGGGCATTCGCGTTGGTTATCTGGACCAAAGCATACACATGACCGCCAACCACAGCGTGGTGGACGAGATGCTGGACCGCGATGACCCGATGACCAACGCCATCCGGGATTACGAGCACGCCGTGGCCAAGGGCTTGGAAGGCAAGGTGATGCAGCAGGCCATAGACCGCATGGTGGAACTGGAAGCCTGGGACCATGAATCCAGTGTGCGCAGCATGTTGCACCGTTTCGGTCTGCGCGATATGGAACAGCCCGTGAACACCTTGAGCGGTGGTCAGCAGAAGCGCCTTGCGATGGCCAAGGTGCTCATCGACATGCCCGATGTGCTCATCCTGGACGAACCCACCAACCACCTCGACATACCGATGATCGAGCAGTTGGAGGACGAGCTCGGGCAACCGAACCTCACGCTGCTCCTCGTTACCCACGACCGCTACTTCCTGGACAACGTGTGCGATGAGATCATCGAGATGGAGTTCGGTGATCTGACGCGATTCAAGGGCAACTACAGCTACTACGTGGAGAAGAAGGCCCTGGCCGACGAAGTGCGCGACGCCACGCAGCAGCACCTGAAGGGCTTGATGAAGCGCGAGCTCGAGTGGGTGCGCAAGATGCCGCGTGCACGGGGCACCAAGAGCAAGAGCAGGCTCGATGCCTTCGACAAGATCAAGGCTGACGCCACGCGACGTTTCGATCGCGATCAGGTGAAGATCGAGGTGAAGACCGACCGCCTCGGCGGCAAGGTGATCGAAGCGCGGAACCTCACCATGGGCTTCGGCGATCCGGCCGACAAGGAGCGCTACAAGCCGATCGTGGCGCACTTCAACTACTCACTGAAGAAAGGCGACCGCATCGGCATCGTAGGCCCGAACGGCATCGGCAAGAGCACCTTCATCGACCTGCTGACCAAGAAGCTGGAACCGCAAATGGGCAAGGTGACCATCGGCGACACGGTGGTACTCGGGACCTTCGGACAGCAAGGATTGCAGCTCAAGGAGGATCAACGCATCATCGAAGTGGTGCGCGACATCGCCGAGGTGATCCCATTGGCGAAAGGCAGGACCATGACCGCATCACAACTGCTGGAGCGTTTCCTCTTCGACAAGGAGCAGCAGTACCAGTACGTGAGCACGCTGAGCGGTGGCGAAAAACGCAGGCTCTACCTGTGTACCGTGCTCATGCGCAACCCCAACGTGCTCATCCTGGACGAGCCCACGAACGACCTGGACATCCCCACGCTGAACGCGTTGGAGGACTTCCTCACCGACCTCGATGTGTGCCTGCTGATCGTGAGCCACGACCGCTTCTTCATGGACAAGCTTTGCAACAAGCTGCTGGTGTTCGAGGGCGAGGGCAAGATCAAGGAATGGGTGGGCAGCTACACCGAACTGCGTGAAAACCAACGCAACAAGCCCGCCACCGAAGCACCGAAAAAGGCCGAGGTAATTTCAGCTCCGACTGCACCCGTTGCACCTGCCGCCAAAGCTCGCAAGCTTACCTACGCCGAGAAACTGGAATTGCAGAAGATCGACAAGGCCATGCCCGAGCTGGAAAAACGCAAGGCCGATCTGCTCCAGAAGATCGCCGAAAGCAGCAGCGACCACCACAAGATCATGGAGCACTCCATCGAGTTGGAACGCACCATGGCCGAGCTGGACCGCATCGGTGACCGTTGGCTGGAACTGAGCGAAAAGGAAGGCTGACCACCAAGGCGCCCGATGCGCCCCAACGCTCGTGTGGTTCCAGGCACTCGACCATCGAACAACGATCAACGAGTTCCACCATCAACGACGTTATCCCCAAGGCGCCCGAAGCGCCCAACCATCACTCACACGTTCGGAATTCGAACATCGAACAACGAACATCGATGCACGAACATCGATCAACGATCCAAGCCCCTAGAACTTAGCGCAAGGCACGATCCTGCGTTTCGCCGCAGCGTGCTTCTTGTGGTTCTGCGCCAGCTCGTAACCCAGGGTGATCTCATGGGCACCGCCCGAATAGCCGGCCAGACGTGACACCGTGATGTCGTAGCTGTAACCGATGCGCATGTCCTTCACCATGAAACCGACGAGCAAGGCGATCGCATCGTTGTTGGCATATCCCGCTTCGTAGCGCTTGAACAACGGAATGCCGCGGTACCACAGCCCGGCGAAGAAGGGGTCGTATTCGAAATAGGCCCCGAGGTCCAGTTGATCGTACTTCTCCTGAGCCTTGTAGTTGAAGGCGAACACCACGTTCTGCGCCTTCTGCCGGATCACCGGTGTGCGCAGCCTTGTCCTGTACCCGCCGTGTGCACTGAATTTGCGCGGTACCCGGGATTCATTGCCCGTAAGCGATTGGTTCGGCTGGTTCAAATGGTGCATGCCCACACCCAGCCAAAGTTTGGGTGTGAAGAAGAGCAGGCCTGCGCCCATGTCCGCATAGCTGGTGCGCGTACCGTCCATGCTTTCCAAGGTGCCAACGGAACTGCCTCGTGCCAGCTGATCACCGAACACCAGGCGCGAGAAGTCCACCGCATGTTCGGTCCACCCGACCTGCAGTGCCGGCCGCAGGAAGACCTTGCGCTTCAACTCGATCTCATACGCATACTGGGCCGTGATGCTGGTGTAGCGCAATGCTCCGGAACCGGCCTTGTCGTGGTGCACCAACAGCCCCACCCCGCTGTTGAGTTCACTGAGGTAGTGGTCGAACGCGAAGTTGGTCGAGATGAACGAGCCCGGTATGCTGGGCCACTGGTCGCGAAAGGCGAGCCCAAGACGCGATTGCACACCGGTGCCCGCGAATGCCGGACTGAGGTAGGTGGGCGTCGCATAGAATTGCGAGAACTGCGTATCCTGGGCCTTTACCAAGCCCAGCATACACGCGCAAGCGGCGACCACCGATATACCCCTATTGACCATTCTTGGACAGGCGTTCGCTTTCGTTGGTAGGGACCAACAGGATGTCCATGGGCAGCTCGCGCGTTCCGTTCACGGTGCGGGCGTGCAACTCGCTGCGTTGGGTCACATAACCACTGGCTTCCACGGTGAGGCGATACCGTTCGCCGGGGGTAAGCACGAGGATGTAACGGCCCGTACGCTCGTTCGAATTGTAGATGCCTTGTACTTCGGTCTCTTCCATGTCGGTGACCACGATGCGCGCCTGCACGGGGTCCTCGGCCGCATTCGTCGCCACGCCGCGCACCACCACATGGTCCAATTGGGTGCCGGGGAATTCGATGCGGTAGATGTCCTGCATGCCTTCGCCACCGTCCCGCTCCGAGGAGAAGTAGCCGGTCTGTCCATCCTCGCTCAGGCTGAAGTAGATGTCGTCGTTCACCGTGTTCAGGGGATACCCCATGTTCTCGGGAATGCTCCACCCGTTCATGTCGGGGTCGATGAGCACCGTTTTGAAGATGTCGTAGCCGCCCATGGTACGGTTCCCATTGGAGCTGTAGAACAGCGTTATGCCATCGCTGTGGATGAAAGGGGCATCATCGTCGTACGGCGTGTTCACGTTGGGGCCCAGGTTGAGGGGTAGGCTCCATTCGCCATTGGGCAGCCGCCGGATGCGGTACAGGTCACGGCCGCCAAAGCCACCCGGCCGGTCGCTGGTGAAGTAGATCTCGTCGCCACCCGGTGCGATGCTGGCGCTGGGTTCGTGTCCCTTGGAGTTGATGCGCTCGGTCATCAGTTTCGGTTCCTGCCACTGGCCGTTGCGCATGACGGCCTCGTACAGGTCACCGGTCAGCATGTCCGGGTGCGTGCGGTAGATGATCATGGAACTGCCGTCGGGGTTCAGTCCCACCGTTGCATCGTGCATCCGGGTGTTGAGCGGTGCGCGCAGGTTGACGGCATTGGTCCATACATCGTCCAGACGACGGGCGATGTAGATGTCCTCGAAGTACTGCCCGCTCACATCCTTGATGCCGCCGGTGGTACCGCTGCGGCGGGAGGTGAAGAAGAGCGTGGACCCGTCTGCAGTGACCAAGGGACAATAGTCGTGCGCGGCGGAGTTGATGGAACCGCCCATGTTGCGGATGCGCAGGTCCTGCGGGACGGCTACCAGTGCCTTGGCCGTAACGGACATGGCAATTCGGCGGTCCACTTCGACATCCTCCACCGCACGAAAACTCAATTGCTTGTAACGACGGAACAGTTCCACCGACTCCTCGAAGCGGTGCTGGCGGTGGCTTACGAGCCCAAGCTGGTAGTACGCCTCGGTGCTTCCATGGCGCAAGGCTTGCTCGAAGTAAGGAGTTGCCTCCTCCCGGGATCCGGGGATGTTCGTCATGCAAACGCCCATTTCATGGTACACCTCGGCGAAGGCCGTATCCAGTGGCAGCAGGCGTTTGTAGATGCGCGACG
>JBIIYD010000343.1:0-8087 GCA_044347005.1 Flavobacteriales bacterium
AGTACATCCAGGAATACAGCGAAGGCAAGCCCAAGTATCCTGTGAAGGAGGTTGGTACCACCGACCTGCGTGGAACCACCGTCACCTTCACCCCGGATGCGTCCATCTTCCAAGCCACGGAGTACAACTACGACACCCTTGCATCGCGCCTCCGCGAGTTGTCCTTCCTGAACAAGGGCATCACCCTAACGCTCACCGACGAGCGGCATCCGGCAGCGGATGGCACGTTCGTTACCGAGACCTTCCTGAGCGAACGCGGCCTCGTGGAATTCGTCCAGTTCCTGGACGGTACCCGACAGCCGCTGATCGAGGAGGTCATTTACATGGAGGGCGAGAAGCAGGGTATCCCGGTGGAGATCGCCATGGTCTACAACGACTCCTACAACGAGAACCTCCACTCGTACGTGAACAACATCAACACCCACGAGGGTGGCACTCACCTGGCCGGTTTCCGCAGCGGACTGACGCGCACGCTGAAGAAGTACGCCGACAGCAGCGGAGCCACCCAGAAGTTGAAGTTCGAGATCAGCGGTGACGACTTCCGAGAGGGACTCACCGCCGTGATCAGCGTAAAGGTGCAGGAGCCCCAGTTCGAAGGCCAGACCAAGACCAAGTTGGGCAACAACGAGGTGAGCGGTGCGGTGAACGTGGCGGTGAGCGAGATGCTGGAGAACTACCTGGAGGAACACCCACGGGATGCCAAACAGATCGTGGAGAAAGTGATCCTCGCGGCCACCGCCCGGCATGCGGCGCGGAAGGCCCGGGAAATGGTGCAGCGCAAGGGAGCGTTCTCCGGTGGTGGGCTGCCCGGCAAGCTGGCCGACTGCCAGAGCAAGGATGCGAGCGCCAGTGAATTGTTCCTGGTGGAAGGAGATTCGGCCGGTGGCACTGCGAAGCAGGGTCGCAACCGCGAGTTCCAGGCCATCCTCCCGCTGCGGGGCAAGATCCTGAACGTGGAGAAAGCGATGCAGCACAAGATCCTCGACAACGAGGAGATCCGCAACATCTACACGGCGCTGGGTGTGCACATCGGAACGGAAGAGGACAGCAAGGCGCTCAACATGGAGAAGCTGCGCTATCACAAGATCGTGATCATGTGCGACGCCGACGTCGACGGCAGCCACATCCAGACGCTGATCATGACCTTCTTCTTCCGCCACATGCAGCCCTTGATCGAGCACGGCTACCTCTACATCGCCACTCCGCCACTTTATCTCGTCAAGCGGGGCAAGGAGCAGGTGTATTGCTGGACCGAAGCCGAGCGTGATGCGACCATGGAGCGGATGCGCGCTGCGCACAAGGATGCCAGCATCGGCATCCAGCGATACAAGGGTCTCGGTGAGATGAACGCTGAACAGCTTTGGGAGACCACCATGGATCCCCAGCGCCGCACGCTGCGACGTGTGACCATCGATAACGGCGCAGAAGCGGACCGCACCTTCAGCATGCTAATGGGCGACGAAGTACCCCCCCGCCGCGAGTTCATCGAGAAGAACGCCGTGTACGCCAAGCTCGACGTCTGATCATCAGTTCGAATACAATGAATAAGCCCGGCGATGAGCCGGGCTTATTCATTGGGGAGGGCATCGCTCAACGCACCACGGTCACGTGCCCGATGTGGTCGATGCGTTTGTTCGAGAGCAGGTCCCTGCAGTGCAGCTTCCAGACGTACACTTCGCTCTCTACCAGCTGTCCCTTCATGTTGCCGTCCCAGGTCTCGCCGGGCACTTCGCTCTCGAAGATGCGTTCACCCCAGCGGTCGAAGATCAGGAACTCGTAGTCGCCCACCCACGGCACGTTGAAGACCGGTACGAAGTCGTCGTTGATGCCATCACCGTTCGGGGTGAAGGCGTTCGGTACATGCACCACCAGCACGTCCAGGACCGTCACGACGCGGCAGTAATCGTCCGGACAGCCATTCATGTCGCTTGCCGTCAGGCACACGGTGTATTCCGCACCCAGGCTACCGGGGAACGTGAACGTGGGGGATTCCTCGGTGCTGGTGCCGAGCCCACCGAAGTCCCATGCGAAGGATACCGCGTTGTCGGTGGAGGTGTTCGTGAATGTTGCCGTGGGGTCGGTGACGAACAAGGTGTCCGGATCCATATCGAATCCAGCGACCACTGGGGCAGGTGTGCCCACCGTAGCGGTCCCCGTGGCCAGGCATCCGTTCGCATCCTGCATGGTCACGGTGTAAGCGCCTGGGCAAAGGGATCCGAACAGAGGTTCGGGCTGGAAGGGCGCGCCGTTCAAGCTGTAACCGGTCCCTTCGGGATCGATCACCGAAACGGTTCCATCACAACTGCCAGGGCAGATCTCAGGGGTTGCATTCACAGCATCGATGACGAGTTGCACGGGCTGATCGATCGTGAACGTCGCATCGGCGGAACAGCCGTTCATATCCGAAACGGTAACGGTGTAGGTACCCGCGCAGAGGTCGGTGGCTTGGGTGCCGTCCGCACTGATCGTGCCACTGGTCCACTGATGTCCATAGCCGCTGGCATCGGTGTTGCCGCCCGTGGTGGAAACGGAGGCGGTTCCATCGCAGGCCGCAAAGCAGATCGCATCGGTGGCGGTCACCACCGGAACAATGGCGTCCGTGAAGATCACGACCAGGCTGTCTTCGGCTGCGCATCCATCGGTGGATACGACCGACCAGACCAAGGTGTATGGTCCTCCGGAAGTGGCAGAAACACCCGTGTTGGGGTCGCTCGGGTCCACGAAAGTGATGCCTGCAGGACCGCTCCATGTTCCAGTGGACCAGCTGCCCGTGGCGTTCAATACATACCCCAGGTCACAGGTCACTGCATCGGCTCCCGCATTGGGCGTGCTTACGAGGTAGATGGCCACGGTAGCACTGCTGCTCAGGTCGGGACAGACCGCAGTGGCCTGCACCGTGTAGGTGTAGATGCCCTGAGGGTCCGAAGCCGGGTCGAACACCCCGTTGGAAGGACCACCGCCCGGAGCACTCCACGTACCACCTGTTTCCGGTGTGCCTCCCAGCAAGCTGAACAGATCCACTGGTGCGGCTTCCGGGCATACGGTGGTCGAACCGTTCGTTCCAGGGTCGGGGAGCTCTTCCACGGTCACCGAAACGCTTGCTGCATCGGCCGGGCAAGGCACGGTGCCGGGCACGGTGTAGGTGTAGGTTCCTGCTGCATCCGTTTCGGGCGCGAAGGTTCCAGCAAATGGGTTCCCATCGGGCCCGGTCCAAGTTCCTCCACCGTCGGCACTGGCGCCCAAGCTGGGGAAGAGCGGGGTATCGGGACTGGTGATGCATAGTGCAAGTTGACCGTCGGTTCCGGCGGAAGGCGGGAGCACCGTGTTCACTTGGACCACTGCGCTAACGCTGATGCACGGTGGTGGAACGGTGACCGTATAGGTGTATGCACCCGGCCCATCACTGGACGGCGAGAACACACCGGTGAAAGGCAGACCGCTGGGGCCGGTCCATGTGCCACCGGCGTTCGGTGTTCCGCTCAAGCTGGCCACCAGGTCGTAGGCCGGGTCCGTGGTGCACAGAGCGATGTTGCCGTTACCGCCTGCGTCCGGAGCTGGTGCCACGCTTACGGTGACCACCGCACTCCGATCCGGACAGGGTGCCGTTGCGGAAACGGTATACGTGTATGCGCCTGGCAGGCTGGTGCCGGGAGTGAATTCGTCGCTCGTGGTCCCCGATGGGCCGGACCAGACACCTCCACTGTCCGGTGTTCCGTTGAGCTCCGAGAACAGGTCGAAGGGCGCATTGTCGGAGCAGCGTTCCACCAAGGCATCCTCACCGGCATCCACCGGCGCTACAACTCCGACCCCGACGAAGGCGGTGTCGTTGATACAAGGGGCTGGTACCACAAGAACATACCTGTATGTACCGGGAATGTGGATCGAAGGATCGAAGGTTCCGCTGAATGTGGAGCCGCTGGGGTCGGTCCATTCTCCGCCGGCATCCGGTGTCCCTTGCAATACTTCATAGAGGTCCACAGCGGCATTATCACCGCATAAGGTGATGGTCCCGTCCACGCCTGCATCGGCATCCAACAATATGTTCACGGTGATCACGGCGTCATCGGCCAGGCATGGGGCAGTTCCAGCGACCGAATAGGTATAGGGTCCCGACACATCGGTCGCCGGGTCGAGGGTTCCTCCGAACGAAGCTCCGTTCGGACCCGTCCATGAGCCGTTCGGGTCGGCCCCGCCAAGGCTCGGGAAAAGCGGCACTGGTGTGCCTGTGGCGCAAACATTGAGGATATCGTCGGTGCCCGCGAATACATCGGCCACGCTGATCACCTCAACGGATGCTGAGGCCGCAGGGCAGGGAGTTGTTCCTGGAACCGTGTAGGTGTATGATCCCGGCGCGTCCGTGGTTGGTTCGAAAGAGCCGGGGAACGGAAGGCCGGTTGGCCCGGACCATGTGCCACCGGGTTCGGGATTGCCGTTCAAAGCGTTGAACAGGTCGACCGTCGTACCTGAAATGCAAACGGTCAGGTCGCCATTGGAGCCTGCACTGGGTGGCTGCACGGTGCTTACGGTAACGGTACTGCTAACACTACTGCACGGCGGTGGAACGGCGATCGTGTAGGTGTAAACTCCAGCCGGGTCCAAAGCGGGGTCGAATGTTCCGCTGAAAGCGCCCCCTGTGGGTCCGGTCCAGACACCTCCAGGGTCGGGTGTTCCGGCCAGGCTATTGAAGAGCTCTGTTGGAAGACCGGAGACGCAAAGGGTGATCGAACCATCGATCCCAGGATCCGGTTCGGTAACCACGCTCACGGTTGCGGAAGCGTCGTCGAATGGGCAGGGTGCGCTACCCGCCACGGTGTAGGTGTAATCCCCAGGCAGGTCGCTTCCCGGTGCGAATATTCCGTTGGATACGGCACCGGTCGGAGACGTCCAAGAACCACCTGCGTCAGGCGAACCACCAAGGATGTCGATCAGATCGATGGCCGGGCTGGTGATGCACAAGGCGAGTATGCCGTCCGATCCTGCATTGGGTGGTTGCACGGTGCTCACGGTCACTGAACTGCTCACACTGCTGCAAGGCGGTGGAACATCAATGGTGTAGGTGTACACGCCTGGTGCATCGCTTGCCGGATCGAAGATGCCACTGAAGGGAGCACCTGAAGGGCTGGTCCATGCGCCTCCGTGGTCGGGGTCACCCTCCAGACTGTTGAACAGCGTTTCAGGGGCGTCGGAAAGGCAAAGCGCGATGAACCCATCGCCTCCCGGGTCCGGTTCTGTCACCACGCTTACGGTCACGGTCGCATCATCGGCGGGGCATGGCGTGGTGCCCGCAACGGTGTAGGTATACACTCCTTCCGCACTTGTGCCGGGCACGAAGCTTCCGCTGAACGCCGTACCACTGGGTGTAGTCCAGGTGCCACCTGCTTGCGGTGTTCCTCCGAGTACATCGAACAAAGGGGTCGCAGGGCTGGTGATGCAAAGTGTCGTAGCGCCATCTTCTCCCGCAACGGGTGGTTGCACGGTGCTTACGGTAACGGTGCTGCTCACACTGCTGCACGGCGGCGGCACCGCGATGGTGTAGGTGTACACGCCAGCTGCATCGATCGCGGGATCGAAGGAGCCGTCGAAGGCTGCACCGGTCGCGTTGGTCCAAACACCGCCAAGATCAGGTGCACCGCCCAGGCTGGAGAAGAGATCGGCCACTGCATCGGTGGTGCACATGGTGAGGGTACCATTGGTGCCCGGGTCGGGTTCGGTCACCACGCTGACGGTCACGGTCGCAACATCCGCCGGGCACGGTGTTATGCCTGCCAAGGTGTAGGTGTACACTCCTTCCGCACTCGTGCCAGGTACGAAGCTGCCGCTGAACGCTGTACCACTGGGTGTAGTCCAAGTGCCACCTGCTTGCGGTGTTCCTCCGAGCACATCGAACAAAGGAGTTGCAGGACTGGAGATGCAGAGGGTTGTAGCACCATCGTTACCGGCGTTGGGCGGTTGCACGGTACTGACGGTCACGGTACTGCTTACGCTGGTACAAGGCGGCGGCACCGCGATGGTGTAGGTGTACACTCCTGCGGCATCGGTCGCGGGGTCGAACGAGCCATCGAAGGCAGTACCAGCGGCGTTGGTCCACGCGCCACCGAGGTCGGGCGTACCACCCAGGCTGGCGAAGAGATCGGCTACTGCATCGGTGGTGCACAAGGTGATGGTGCCATCGTTCCCTGGATCAGGCTCGGTGACCACACTTACGGTAACGGTCGCATCATCCGCAGGGCACGGAGTTGTTCCCGCAACGGTGTATGTGTACACTCCTTCTGCACTCGTGCCGGGCACGAAGCTTCCGTTGAACGCAGCCCCGCTGGGTGAGGTCCACGTTCCACCTGCCTGCGGTGTTCCTCCGAGCACATCGAACAAAGGAGTTGCAGGACTGGAGATGCAGAGGGTTGTAGCACCATCGTTACCGGCGTTGGGCGGTTGCACGGTACTGACGGTCACGGTACTGCTTACGCTGGTACAAGGCGGCGGCACCGCGATGGTGTAGGTGTACACTCCTGCGGCATCGGTCGCGGGATCGAAGGATCCATCGAAGGCCGCACCGGTCGGGTTGGTCCACGCACCGCCGAGGTCGGGCGTGCCGCCCAGGCTGGAGAAGAGATCGGCGACTGCATCGGTGGTGCACAAGGTGATGGTGCCGTTGGTACCAGGGTCCGGTTCGGTCACCACGCTAACGGTCACGGTGGCAGCATCGGCGGGGCATGGCGTGGTGCCCGCCACGGTGTAGGTGTACGCCCCGGTCGCACTGGTGCCGGGAGTGAACGTTCCACCGAAGGCAGCGCCCGAAGGAGTTGTCCAGGCACCTCCAGCGTTCGGCGACCCACCGAGCGATGGCAGGAGCGGCGTTGCCGGACTGCTGATGCACAACGTCAATGCACCATCGTCACCAGCGTTGGGTGGCTGCACGACGCTAACGGTCACGGTGCTGCTCACGCTGGTGCAAGGCGGCGGTACCGCGATGGTGTAAGTGTACACTCCGCCGGCATCGGTCGCGGGATCGAAGGATCCATCGAAGGCCGCACCGGTCGGGTTGGTCCACGCACCGCCGAGGTCGGGCGTGCCGCCCAGGCTGGAGAAGAGATCGGCGACTGCATCGGTGGTGCACAAGGTGATGGTGCCGTTGTTACCCGGATCGGGTTCGGTCACCACGCTAACGGTCACGGTGGCAGCATCGGCGGGGCATGGCGTGGTGCCCGCTACGGTGTAGGTGTACACCCCGGTCGCACTGGTGCCGGGGGTGAACGTTCCACCGAAGGCAGCGCCCGAAGGAGTTGTCCAGGAACCTCCAGCGTTCGGCGACCCACCGAGCGATGGCAGGAGCGGAGTTGCCGGACTGTTGATGCACAACGTCAACGCACCATCGTTACCGGCGTTGGGCGGCTGCACGACGCCAACGGTCACGGTACTGCTCACACTGGTGCAGGGCAGCGGCACCGCGATGGTGTAGGTGTACACTCCGGCGGCATCGGTCGCGGGATCGAAGGATCCATCGAAGGCCGCACCGGTCGGGTTGGTCCACGCACCGCCGAGGTCGGGCGTGCCGCCCAGGCTGGAGAAGAGATCGGCGACTGCATCGGTGGTGCACAAGGTGATGGTGCTGTTGGTACCAGGGTCCGGTTCGGTCACCACGCTAACGGTCACGGTGGCAGCATCGGCGGGGCATGGCGTGGTGCCCGCCACGGTGTAGGTGTACGCCCCGGTCGCACTGGTGCCGGGAGTGAACGTTCCACCGAAGGCAGCGCCCGAAGGAGTTGTCCAGGCACCTCCAGCGTTCGGCGACCCACCGAGCGATGGCAGGAGCGGCGTTGCCGGACTGCTGATGCACAACGTCAATGCACCATCGTCACCAGCGTTGGGTGGCTGCACGACGCTAACGGTCACGGTGCTGCTCACGCTGGTGCAAGGCGGCGGTACCGCGATGGTGTAAGTGTACACTCCGCCGGCATCGGTCGCGGGATCGAAGGATCCATCGAAGGCCGCACCGGTCGGGTTGGTCCACGCACCGCCGAGGTCGGGCGTGCCGCCCAGGCTGGAGAAGAGATCGGCGACTGCATCGGTGGTGCACAAGGTGATGGTGC
>JBIIYD010000134.1:0-8083 GCA_044347005.1 Flavobacteriales bacterium
CTCGGATGAAGCCAGCCCTTGGCAGTTTTGGGATCCCAACAGCCCGCTGGCTACCGCCGTGGTATCTGCCGGTCCTCCCCCGGTTACTGCGCACCAGGCTTCATCGCTTAGCAACCCCGACATGAGCCCCACCAAGGCCCGTACTTACCTGGACAGCGTAATGGGTTACCTGAACCCACGCATCGTGTGCGCCCTGGAACTCGGCCCCTGCTCGCTCGTGAGCATCGACGAGAACAGCCCGATCGCCGCTGGTGTGGAAGTGTTCCCGAACCCTGCCAATGACCAGTTCACGGTAGTTAGCACCGCAGCAGCGATCCGCAGCTACGAGATGTTCGACATCAACGGTCGTTTGGTGCGCACCGCAACGGTGAACACCGACCGCGCTATCGTTGAGCGCCAGAGCCTCGAGTCAGGCGTGTACTTCATCCACTTGCAGTACGAAGAAGGTACGGTCACCCGTCGGGTGGTACTCGACTAGTACGCTGCATCATCCTTCAGGAAAGGGCTGCCTTCGGGCGGCCCTTTCTTGTTGTGGCGTGCCTTCGTCCTCCTGCTACTGTCAGGGATGATCGCTCGGGGCCTGAACAGCTTTGGGGAATGACGAACGACCTTTGCACACGTACGACAGGTCCACTGGACCATCAGCGCACTCAACACATTTCCTCATCATGCAACGCATCACCGAAAGCACCTCCAACCACGACCACCTGGAACGGATGAGCACGGCGGAACTGCTGCGCAACATCAATCAAGAGGACCACGCTGTACCCGCTGCCGTGGCGCTGGCCATCACTGCCATCGAAGCGCTGGTGGACGGTATCGTGGAACGCATGCAGCGCGGTGGTCGTTTGTTCTACCTCGGTGCCGGCACAAGCGGTCGGCTTGGTGTGGTGGATGCGAGTGAATGCCCGCCGACCTTCGGGGTACAACATGGTTTGGTCGTTGGTCTTATCGCAGGGGGCGACCAGGCGATCCGAAAGGCCGTGGAATTCGCCGAGGACGACCGATCGCAAGGGTGGAAGGATCTGGAGGACCATGCCGTGGGTGCGGACGATACCGTGATCGGCATTGCGGCCAGCGGCACCACACCCTATGTGCTCGGAGCTCTTGAACGTTGCAAAGAGCAAGGCATCCTCACTGGCGGTATCACCTGCAATCCGGGTAGCCCATTGGCCCTGCTTCCCGACCACCCGATCGTGGTGGTCGTAGGCCCCGAGTTCGTTACCGGCAGCACCCGCATGAAGAGCGGGACGGCCCAGAAGCTCGTGCTGAACATGATCAGCACAGCGACCATGATCAAACTGGGACGTGTGCAGGGAAACCAGATGGTGGACATGCGGATGAGCAACCAGAAGCTCGTCGACCGGGGAACCCGCATGGTGATGGAAGCGCTCGGCATCGAGCGTGCGGATGCCGAACGGCTGCTTCGGGAAAATGGCAGTGTGCGACAGGCCATCGAGGCCGGACAAGACCGACCAAGCTGATCAAGGCTTCGCCAGGATGTCGCTGCCATAGCGCTCCAGCAGCGCCAATGCCTCACGCATCGGGATGCGCTTGCCGTTAAGGTAGGCCGTAACGAAGGCATCCTTCACACCCAATTCGACAGTGCGGTCCTTGCGTGCCTTCACCTGCTCCTGGTCCACGTATACGCCTGTGGTATACCGGATCTTGCCCGTAGCCGTCAATTCGCTGTTGAGCGGTGTGATGTTGAACAACTTGTCCAAGGCCACGGGCTTGCTGTATACACCCACCTGCACCGTGAAGAACAAGCCCTTGATCGTTTCCACCTGGCGGGCCGGCGCAGCACCGGGCACGTTGTAGTAGGAAGCTACTTCGGGCACCGGTACGAACGCATCCACGATGGCCTGTGCAGTGGGCGGATACTTGGCGAGCAACGCGGCAAGCTCTTCCTCCGGGGTCAGCAGGGGCAGCACGTTCGTGGGTTGTTCGATGGTGGCTGTGACCGGCTGCACCGCTGCTGGAACGATCGCGCCGTCCGTCGTTGCGGGAGCAGTTGTTCCTTCCGTACTGCCACCCGTGCCGGTCGTCGGTCGCTGCGCTTGCCCGCCGGTCGCTTGCGACATCGAGCGCGTCGTGGTGCGTTCCGCCGCCAGGGCTTGTGAAGCACTGGCCTCGCGCATGGCGACACCCAGCGGCACGCGCACACCGTTCTTGTAGGCCACCACGAACGCATCGCGGTAACCTCTGTCGCGCACCTTGTCCTTGGCAGCTGCGGCTTGATCGAAGGTGGTGAACAATCCCGCCGTGTAACGCACCAGGTCGGTGCCCACGCGTTCGCCCATAACCGGGGTCATGTCGCTGAAGGTCTCTTCCGGCACCGCAGTGCGGAAGGCGCCGATCTGCACCTTGAACACCAAGCCGTCCGGGATCGGGGCGTCCATGGGTATGGGGCTGGCATCACGCGCACCTTGTGGCCGCAGAACGAATATGTCCTCCACGAGTTCATCCGGCATAACGATCGGTACGAGGGCTGTGTCATCGCCTCGTTGGGAAGCACTGGTATCACCTGAGCGCGCCGTCGTGGGGTCGACCGGTGTCGTTGCGGATGCTCCGGCCGCCTGTTGTGTGCCCGCCTGCCCACGTGCTTCCGCAAGCAGTGGTTCGGTGCGGCGGGTGCGCATCTCGAGGGCCATCATGCTGGTCGCTTGTGCATCGCCCATGCCCTGCAACATCACGGCGGCCTGGTTCTCGTTCACGCCGGCGGCGCCGCGCAACCGCCTGGCCACGTCGTCCAAGGAATCGGCCTTCGCCATGAACGCATCGGATCGGGCCAGCAAGGTGCGGGTACGTTCCTGGCGTACCGCTGCCTCCTGCGCGTCCACGGCACGCGTAGCGGGAGGAGCTTCCGCTGCGGCGCGAAGCTGGGTGCCCAACTCGCGGTTGGAACGGGCCGCTTCGCTGGCGTCGGAAGCGGCGTCGTACTGCTCCAACGCTTTTGCACGCGCCTGGAAGTAACGGCTTTGGTCGGGGTTGTCGATCACCAGGTCCTGCTCCTGCCCGGTCAGGTAGTAGTACTTCAGCAAACGCTTCCGGGTGGTCAACTCCTCACGTTCCTCGGCGAGGAGCAACTCCGCACGTTGGGCCTCCTCCGCTTTGAGGAGCGATGCCTGTTGCAGGGAATCCGCCTCCGTACGCATGCGCACAGCGGCACGCTCCAATTCCGTCCGGTCGCGCTTGCGTGCTGTTGCAGCGCTATCCTCCAACGCCGCGGCATCGTCTTTCAACTGCAGCGAGCGCTGGTTCAATTCCGTGGCCTGCTCGGCAGCGGTGACCACCTGCATTGCCAGTTCCGAAAGGTCCTCCTCTTCCGTCAGGTCCATCGCACTAGCCTGGTCGTTCCCGTCACCCAGGTACGATTCGTACAGCTGAGCGGGACGACGGGCCTTCTCGTCCAATGCTTGTTCTGCGGCCTTGGCCTGGGCCATGGCTGCTTCGCGTTCGCGCAGCAGTTCTTCCGAAGCGGGTGCCTCCATCACTGGAACCACGGGGGAAACACCGGTGCGCTCAGTATCAGACTCCTGTGCACCGGCAGCGGCCGCAGTATCGGCACGGTCCGAGGCTTCCGATGCCGACCGTGTATCGGATGTATCCGCAGCGTTGGGTGCTGCTGCTACATCGGAGGTGTTCGCTTGGTCGGAGCTGGACGAGTTTTCGGTCGCGGTTGTCGAGCGGGCAGCCGACTCCGCTCCTGCGGTCGCCGCATTGGTCCCGGTCGTGGTCGCTGGTGTCGGCTGTACCGCGGGTCGGTTCGCTGCGGCGAATGCATCTTCTTCCGGCACACCCAGCACGCGTGCAGCCACCGCGGCATAGGCGAGTGATTCGCCACGCACGTGCTGCTCGGAAAGCAGGTAGTTGGCCACCGTGATGCTCTGGTCGATCTCGCGCAGGCCACGCAGTTCCAACTCGTAGGCCGAGCGATACAAACTGTCGCGCATGATGATGTCCTCGGTGCGATCGGCCTTCTTGCGAAGTCCACGTGCCTCCTCGATGCGCTGGGTGGCTTCCGTGCGCATGTCGCGCTGCATCACGAGCAGGGGCTCCGAACCGGGCAGTCCTTTGCGGACCAAGGCCTTTTCGAGGCCGCCGATGCTATCGGAGGCGGTGGCCCATTCGGCTTTCGAGAGGTATGCGCTCCGCTGGCCCATGTCCGTACGGGCAATGAGGCGATCGTCCTTGTAGCGGTCCATGGTCTTGGTCAAGCGGTCACGCTCCTTGCTGCGACCCATGCCGTTGACCATTTCCTGCAGGGAATCGATGCGGGTGGAAAGCTCCTCGATGGTGGCCAGGTCGGCCTCCTTCTGCACCAAGGCTTCGGCCACTTCGGGCGAACGGTGTTGCACCGGGCTGGAATAGACCTCGGTGGGGTCCGACGCGATGCGGATGAAACGATCCTCGCCGTTCGCCTGCATGCGGTCGTAATTGCCAGGCGCACTGGATGCATCATTGTTGGAACCAGAAGTCGGTGCTCCCGATTGTGCGGATACCAGCAACTCCTGTTGACGGGAAGCAAGGTATTCGTCGGCAAGAGCGAGGCGGGCATCGCGCAGTTTGCGCAACCGGTCCACACGAGGAAGTATCACGTCGGCCTGAGTGGCATCCAACTCCAATACGGCCAACTGCCGGGCCATTTCGGCACGGATGCTGTCGGCCAACATCAATTCCAGTCCATGGGAACCAGCGGCCCGCTCATCGGCATCCGCAAGGCCTTGCAAGGCGCGCAGGTCCTTCGCATGGTCGGCATAGATCCGCTGTACCAGTTCCTCGTCCGTCGTGGTGGCATCGAACACCATGGCGCTCCGTGAACGGTCCAATGGACCAAGGTCCTCCTCCATCACCGCATCAGCAGCATCCTCCGACCCTTCCTGGGTTTCGGCAGCGCTCCGCAGGATCGCCAAACGCTTCTCCCGCTCATCGATCCCAGCCTGCAGTTCAGCCCGCTTCGTGCGATCGCGTTCAACACCGGCCAACTGGCGCAATTCTTCGATCTCGTTCTCCAGCATGAAGATCTCGTCCCCGGTGGTCGGCGAGCCTTCCTCAACAGCATTGTCGGTGGCCGCAATGTCCTGCTCCGCCTGACCTTCACGCACCTGTTCAGGTGTCAATGCAGTGGATACCCCTTCGGTACCTCCCGTTGTTGTGGAAGTAGCGGGAGAAGTGCCAGGTGTTCCATCGGCAAGACCTTTTTCGGTTCCCTGACCTTGGTCGGTGGCAAGGGCGACATCATCACGTTGCGCGGCCCTGGATCCATCCTGCGTCCCTTGCTCCGTTCCAGCCTGGGCACGTTCGGAGCCTCCACCCGCAGGTACCGCTGCCACTTCCACATCGCTGGGAGCCGTTCGCTCGGCATCCGCTACATCCACACCGGACCTTGTGCCATCCATCCGTTGTGCATCCTGTTCCGATGAACGGGCAGCCGCCTCGGTGGCCGTACGATCGCCGGTCGTAGCGGATCCTCCCGCCACGGTACTGGAACGGGCCGTTGCGGAATTCTGTCCGGCCTCACCGGCACCGGTGGTCCGTTGCGTTCCACTCCGTGCATCAGTACCCGCACCATCGGTCGTTGACCTTTCGCTGCCATCGGCTGAGATACCGGTCCTTTCTCCTGTCGACAGTACCTCCTGCTTTTCCGCCGCGGCAAGGTCCCTTTGCGCGGCTTCGTCGCGTTCCACCTCGGTGCTCACACCACCCATACGCTGGGCATCACTTGCGGTATCGCGCTGCATGGCCATGGTGGCGGTGCGCTCGGAGTTCTGGCCGATGGCGGAGGCCGGCAGGTCCCAAGCGAAGCTGGTCGCCTCGGTGTCGCTGCTCCGCTCCAAGATCCGTGCATCGAATCGTTCGTCGATCGGGATCGCCTCTATCCGGGAGCGATTGCCCGAGATGCGCTGGCCCAATGCGTTCATCTGGGCGGTGGTGAGTTCGGTACCCGTCTTCGGGGCGGTGGTCGTGCTCAAGTGACGCGTCAACCCCAGCTCACCGCGCAACACCGCCGCCTCACGGTCCAACACCCGGGCCTTTGCGAACGCCGCATTGGTCTCGGAATTCAGGTAACCCAACTGCTCCTGGTACTGGGTGATCTCACGATCCAGTTCCGCCTTGCGTGAGTTGGAGCGCGTTTCCTTCTGTTCGCGCTGCAGCCGAGCCATGCGGTCGGTGAGTTCCCCCACTTCGGTGCGTTTGACATTGGCCTGCTGCATGGCCCGCGCAGCCTCTTTCTCCCGTTCGGTCAGCTCGCGACGCGTGCGTTCTCCCAGGTCCAGCGTGGCGGTCGGGCCGGATCGCGCATCCAGGCGCTGCTTCAGGGTCACCAGGTGCTCAAGAGCCTCCTTGTCCCGCTGTGCGGTCAATGTGGTCCTGAGGTCCATGGCCAACTTCTGGTCGGCAACGGTCTGTTGGCTCAGCCTGGTGCGCTCATTGTCCATCGCGGTACCCGTGGTATAGGCCGCCTGTGCCCGCAGGTCCGCATCGCGCGACACCTGGCGAAGGCGGGCGGCCTCCATCATGATGTCGTTCTTCTTTTCTTCGTTTTCCTCCGAAGCCGCCTGTGCCACCAGCGCTTCCGCTTCCTTGGCCGTCTTCTCGGCCTCGGCAACTGCTTCCAGGGCAAGGGTGAACGCGGCCTTGCTCATGGCGTCCATGTCCTCGGCGGACTTGGCCGTCAACACTGCTTCCTCATCGGCTTTAAGCAACACGCTCTCCCGGTCCACTGTGCCATCGAAACCCGCTGCAGTGAGGACATCGCCAGGTGCTTCCTCGGGAACCGGCTTTTCGGCCACCGGGGCAGTGCTGGTCACATCCAGCCTCGCACGACGCCTGATCTCGTCCAACGCCAGTGCGATGAGGTCGCCTTCCAGGGGTTCGTCGAAATAATTGCGGATGACCAGGCGCTCCAGGTCTCCCTGCTTTTCAAGGCTCAATTCCTGCCGATAGGCTTTGGGGCCATCGCTGCGTGGAATGTCGACCTGGCCGCTGTGGGTCTTGCCCGTTGGTCCGCATTCCACCAGGAAGCGGAACTTGCCGCTGCGTGGCAATGCGAGCACATAGGACCCGTTGATGTCCGTGCGCACGTCCGAGACCTGTTCGCCGGTCAACGCATCCTCGACCACGATGCGGGCACGGCGGTCGTTGGCATCGAACTGGCTGGCAAAGGTGCCCTTGAGCACTGTGATCACGATGGGCAGTTGGGCGGTGGACACGCGGTACACGTGCAACATGCCCTGCTTGCTGCTTCGACCGCTCGCGAAACAGGCCTCCTTCTGCTCGGCATCCACCATGTAGAAGATGTCGTCGTCCGGCGTGTTCACGGCGAAGTCCATGTTCTCCGGCCGGCCGAATGCGTCCATACCACGGTCGAAGATGGCCTTGAACACATCATATCCGCCCATGCTGCTGTGCCCCTTGCTGCTGAAGTAGAAGGTCCTGCCATCGGGGTGCATGAATGCGAAGGCTTCGTCGAGGTCGGTATTGATGAAACCCGCGAGTTTCACCGGTGTGGCGAAGCGACCATCGGGCATCAGCTGGGTGCGGTAGATGTCCAGCCCGGTCTTGCCGTCCTTGCCGTAGCTGCTGAAGTAGATGTCCCCGCCTTTTTCGGGCAGGTAGACCAGGCCACGGAACTTGTTCTTCTTGTCCAACGGGGTCTTCAGCTCATCGGGCGTCACCACGATCCGTCCACCGATGTCGCTGAGGTCGTAGAAGCGGAAGAATTCCTCACCGTCGACCTCGACCTTGTTGCGCACGGTGATCTCCTTGAGGTCGCTGAGCAGGCGCAGGCCGTTCCTGCACTGCTGCTCCAGCGCTTCAGCGGGTAGGTCCTCCAAGGTCTTCTTGTCGGCCACTCCCCGGTAGCGCTGGTAGGCCGTCAACGCTTCCTGGAAGCGGTAGTTGAGGTGGTAGGCCCGACCCATCCAGAACCACGCGGCGGGGTCTATGGAAGGTGCGTCAACGGCGTATTTCAGGTGCCCGATCGCCTTTTCCTTGTCCTCGCCACCGAAGAGGATGGTGGTGCCGTAGCGGTAGTTCAGGTCGCGGTCCGAAGGGGAAAGGCTGACGAGCTGGGAGT
>JBIIYD010000156.1:0-7346 GCA_044347005.1 Flavobacteriales bacterium
TTCACCACACTGTGGCGGTCCATGTGCGTAAGGTGCGTCTGCGTGATGGCCACCGGATAGGTGCCACCCGTAGCGGCCACGGAGCCGGATGCACTGTAGCGCACCACACCGTTCACCAAGGATGTCAGCGGATAAGCATTGCGCCCGACCGGCATCCAGTTGCCTTCATGGTCGGTGACACAGGCGGCCTTGCCGACCTTCTCGCCGTTCTCTCCGCGGCCGTAGCCAAGCGCGATGGCGATGGTACCGGTCTTCTGGCCAGGGCTCGGTACCACAGGCAGGGTGATCATACGATCGCCCACGGTAACGGTCACCAAGCTGGCAGGTGCCTGTTCTCCCAAGTACATGTTGAGGCCCAACGTGGTCACGTCGCTCGGACTCATGCACACGTAGTTGTCCCACGTGATCTTGGTGAGCGGGTCGGGCATTTCCTGCAACCAGGGGTTGTTGGCATGCTGCCCATCACCGATGGCTTCCGTAGTGTAGAGCACCACTTCATATTCGCCAGCGGAAGCGGACTTGCCGATCGAAGCGGCCGCAGCGGAGACATCTCCTGCGAAGACCAGTGGCTCGCCAGCGATGGCGCCCACACTGTACACTCCGTTGTGTACGGCCATGTTCCACGTATCCTCGAATGCTGTGGTCAGGCCACCGCGTGTGGTAAGCTCCTGTTCCCAGTTCTGCTTCACGAAGCTGTGCCAGTTGCCCTCAACACCCGACCAGCGCAGCAGGCTTTCACCCCACTGGCGTGTATCGAACAGGGGACGGATGGCAGGCTGCGCAAGGGCGTACTCGCCCACCTTGGGCATGAAGTCGTTCCAGCTCTCCAGGTAGTGGTTGTCCGGACAGATCCAGCCGCAGAGGCTCGCGGTCTCGTCGGCATAACCACTGAAGCTCACGGTAAGGCCCACCTTGGCCAGACCCGCTTTGAACGCGGCTGCGTTGTGCAGACTGTAGGCGGGGTTGGTGCCAGCGATCAGCAGCGCGCCGATGGTGCCTGCGTTCATGTCCGCCACCAGCTTCGCTACAGCGGCATCGTCCCCTTTTTTGAGGTGACTGTGCGCGTTGAGGTCGATGGTGCTGCCGTAGTTGCCCAACATCGTGTTGATGTTGTTCACCAGGACCTGCAAGCCTTCGTCGTTGGACCCGCAAAGCACCACGCTCTTGCCGCGCGCGGCGAGCAAGGCATCGGCCGCCTTCTTGGTGTGCGCATCGATCTCGGCATTGGCTCCGCCCACCACGGTGCCACCAGCGCTTTTTGCGATGTGGTCGTGCAGGCTGATGACCGCCAATGCCAATTCGCTCGGCTTCATGGCCGTGCGTTCGTCCGCATTGGCACCGCTCAGGCTCATACGCGTTTCGAACTGGAAGTGCCGGTTCATGGCACCGTTCGGGTTGCGACGGCTGGCGTATTGCCAGGTCAGCTCGGTGGTGCTTCCCCAACTGCTGAGGAAGTCGGCATCCAGGCCCACGATCACATCGGCCTTGGTCAGGTCATAGCTCGGCATCACGCGCTTGCCGAAGCTCTTCGCGTTGGCGTTCGTGAGGCCGCTGTAGCTGATGGTGTCGTACTGTACATGCTCCACCGTGGCATACTTCGCCTTCAACCCGGCCACTGCGGCACCGATGCTCGGGCTGATGATGGTGTTGGTGAGCAGCACGATACGTTTGCCAGCTGCAGCGGTCTCGCCCAACTTGGCTGCAATGGCCTTGTCGGCAGCGTCCCATGTGGTGGTCGCCATGCCGTCGGCCCCTTTCTGCATGGGTCCCTTCAGGCGCTCCCCATCGTACAACGACAGCACCGAGGTGTTGATGCGGGCATTGATGCTGCCCTTGTCCAGTGCGGGGTTGCGGTTGATACCGAAACGTGGGTTGCCCTTGATGTGGATCGGGCGACCTTCTCGGGTCTTCACCAGGATGCTCGCGAAGTCCTCTCCGTCGTAGAAGGTGCTCGCATACCAGTTGGCCACGCCCGGGGTGATGTCCTCGGGCTTGTTCACATAAGGGATGGACTTCACCACGGGGGTCTCGCAGGCGGCCAGGGTGGCGGCGCCCAAGGAGAATCCGAGGAATTTGAGGAAGTCCCGACGGCCTGTGGAGGCCCCGCCGAATGACGGATCGGCCAGGACCTGGTCGATGGCCGTTTCTTGAGGGAACTCGTTCTCACGGCCCTTCATCACCTCGGCATCCTGATGGAGTTCTCCGAGGTCTTTCCAGTATCGCTTCGTGCTCGACATGCGGCGCGCGTTGTTCGGTCTTAGTAGTGGCACTTGGCGCATTCCCAGCCGCCAAGCTCCTTCACGGTGATCTTGTCGTCCTCCAGGTACTGCTTCAGCTCCTTATGGCCCATATCGGTCTCCATAAGCCTGGCCATCGTTTCGTCGTAGTATCCGTTGCCGGCCATCTTCACGTCGCGCTGGCCATGGCAATCGATGCACCAGCCCATGGTCAACGGGGCCCACTGCTCGGCCACGTCCATTTCGGTATCGATGGGTCCGTGGCATTCCTGGCATTCGATCTTGCCCACGGCCACGTGCTGTGCGTGGTTGAAGTAGGCATGGTCGGGCAGGTTGTGCACCTTCACCCAGCGGATGGGTTCCTCAACGCCCGTGTAGGCCAGTTTCTCCGCATCCCAACCCACGGCCTTGTAGATCTTGGCGATCTCGGCAGTGCCTTCGGGCGTGCGGCCTTCGCCTACGGCCTGGTGGCAGTTCATGCAAACGTTGGTACTGGGGATGCCGGCATGTTTGCTCTTCTCCGCACTGCTGTGGCAGTATTGGCAATTGATGGCCAGATTCCCGGCCTCCACCTTGCCGGCGTGCAGCGTGTGGTTGAAAAGGATGGGCTGCTCGGGCTTGTAGTGGGCAACTTCATCGCCACCGTACACCCCCACCACCCACAACGCGTTCCAGCCTTGGAGCAGCAACCACACCACAACGAACAAGCCGATGACCGTGGCTGCGATCTTGTTGTGCCAGGCCCAGTTGCCGATGCGCTGCATGAACGTGAGGTCCGGTGCCGGCTTGCGCCCTTCAGCATCCCGGACCGCGCCGTCCAAGCTCTTCTTGACACCGCCTAGTGAAATGGCCACGACCAGGAACAGCAGGGCGAGAACGATCATCCAGGGCCATGCTTCGCCAGCGTCCGTAGGACCGGAGGCTACATCGCCACCATCCCCAGGGCCTGGGGTCGGGGGCTTGGGTGGAGCATAGTTGTCAGCGTAATACAGGATCGCGTCGATCTCCTCGTTGGTGACGGCCTGATCGGTCATCACGCTGTTCTTCCACTCGGCGAACAGTTTCGTGGCGTACGGATTGCCGGTCTTCAGGTAGGCCGAACTGTTCTTGATCCAGGCATAGATGTCGCCCTGTCCTTCCCAACGGGCACGTGCACCCTTCAGGGCCGGTCCGGTCAGGTTCTTATCGGGCTTGTGGCAACTTCCGCAGTTCCCTTTGAAGAGCTTTTCACCAGATGCATAGAGCGCTGGATCGGCCGGTTGCGCATGCGCAACGGACAGCGAGAAAAGCAAAACGACGGCGAGGGAAGCGTGAAGGAGCCCGGGGAAACGTTCTGAAATCCTTGCTGCAAGCGACATTCCGGACGATTTAGGGGGACCACGTACCGCTGGTCCGGGCGCAAAAATAAACGGAGTACCGAACCGGGGGCCCTATGAACAGCAGGTTGCCACAGGCTTGTCACTATTTAGAGTGCTTCTAAATAGTGAGCGCCTTCGTTGGAGGCTCCATCCGGGCCATTCAAGCAGCTGAACGGCATACTTTTGGCCGACCTCGGAAACGACCATGCGGGCACTGCATACGACTTCGTTCATCCTTCTTCTTGTCGTGCTGGCCAACGCTCAGCAGGACTCGGTGCCTGCAACGCGCACGTTCACGCGATTCTCCCAAACGGAGTTGCGCAAGGACAGTCTGGTGTTGCACCAGGATACGACCTTGGCCGCACCGGGCCAGGTGGAATACCTGATCGACCCACGCATCGAAAGGACCATGCTCGACCACGTGGACCGGAGCCATCCCCAGGATGGTTACAGGGTGCAGATCTTTCTCGGCGATCGCAAAACGGCCGAGGACACCAAGCGGACGTTCCTACAACAGCATCCCGACGCAACGGCCTACCTCAGCTGGTTGGCCCCCAATTTCAGGCTTCGGGTGGGTGACCTGCGGACGCGCTTGGAAGCGGAACACATGCTGCGTGATCTCAAGGTGCAATACCCCGGTAGTTACATCGTTCGCGATGTGATCGAACCACCAAAGTTGCCCGTTACTCCAACGCCTTGAGGTGAGACAAGGGCACCACTAAAAACCTCGAACGGATGGCACAGGGTTCCATTTTTCAGTCGGACGAGGCACGACGAAGAGAAGATACTGAAGCCAAGTATCTGACTGAGGAGCAAAGAAGTACGGCTGGAAAATGGAGCCCTGCCGGAAGGGTCGACGCGAAGCGGCGATGACGCCGGAGGGAGGTTTATAGAGGTGCCCCCAAGTCCTTCACGTACCTATCAGGGATCGAGGTCCTCGGGCCTGTTCACATTATGGAACAGGTCGCTGGGCCAGAGCCCGGAGCGCAGGTCGATGTCGACATGGTGAGTACGAACGGCTTCAAGGGCATCAGTCATCCGTAAGGATCCTTGGGCCAGCATAGCGCTGAAGAAGGGAGCGCAGCGACGGTGGTATGCGCCTACCAACGGTTCCGTGCGCCCATCATGCTTGGGCACCACGGCATCGGTGAAATTGCCCGATCTCTGCTGCAACTTCCGGAGCAGGTGCCCATGGATCCTGGGCATGTCCACCGCGAGTACGAGCAGACGATCATGCGCGGCATAACGCATGGCCGTTACCAGCCCTCCCAAAGGACCGAGACCGGGTGTGTCATCGGGGATCACGAACGGACCCACGTGACCATGCACGTGCGGATGTCCGATGACCAGAAGGTCGTTCACCATAGGACTGAGCTTCTCCAAGGCCAGGTCCAACAGCGTGACCCTGCGATCGCCTTCCGTATGCACCACGAGCGATGCCTTGTCGGTGCCCATGCGGCTGCTTCGGCCACCTGCCAATACCACTCCGGTCCAGCCTTCGCTCATGGGTCTACGGAAGATAGTGCACCTCGACCACCGCGCCTTGTTCGAAGTCGGCGACACCGATTGGGAAGTAGGCCAATGCATCGGCCTCAAGCAGGGATGCGAGCATGTGCGAACCTTGGTCGGCGAGCAGTTGAACGCGGCCTCCCGTGACCCGTGCAGCCCGGAACTCAGCCCGTTTTCCGGACAGTTCAAGGGCACCCGCCAATGGCAAACGATCGACCCGGGGGAGCGGTCGGTATGCACCCTGCATGCAGCGCAACGCAGGAAGCACGTACTCCCAACAAAGCACCAATACCGCCCTTGGGTTGCCCGGTAGACCCAGGACCGGACAGTCCTTGTGACGGCCGATAAGCATCGGTTTACCCGGCTTTTGTGCCACGTTGTGCGCCAAGACCTCCGTGCCCAAGGCCTCCAGTGCCGGGCGCACAAGATCCTTGTCGCCCACGGACACGCCGCCTGTGGTGATCAACAGGTCGTGTCGGGCCAAGGCATCGCGCAATACCACCTGCAGTACCTCCAGATCGTCCGGAGCGTGCAACACGTTGCATACCACCCCTTCGCGCTGCAATACAGCGGCCACCATGGCCCCGTTGCTGTTGAAGATCTTGCCCGGTGCTGGTGAGCTCGGATCCGCGAACTCATCGCCGGTGACCACCACTGCCACACGTGGTCGTTCGCGAAGGTCCACTTCGCCCACACCCGCCGAAAGGAGCAACCCGAGCGCTTGCGGCGATATCGGCGTGCCTGCTTTCAGGATGGGCGTGCCGATCTTGAACTGCTCCCCTTGCCTGCGCACGTTCGCACCCTGCGGCAAGGCATGGTCATCATGCACGATGCCCGTGCCGTTGCGTGTCACACGTTCCTGCATCACCACGGTATCCGCTCCCGCAGGAAGTTCGGCACCGGTATAGATCCGTGCACATTCGCCACGCTTCAAAACACACTGCGGGTCATCGCCGGCCGCCACTTCGGCCACCACAGACCAATGCGATACCGAAGGGTCCCAGTGGAACGCATAGCCGTCAACAGCACTTTGATCGAACAAAGGGTGGTCGTGCTGCGCCAGGACCGTGGAAGCGGTATATCGGCCAGCCGCCATGCCCACGGGCGATCGGGTGGCAGGCATCAGCACCACGTTCTTCAACAGGACATCCCTGGCTTCTTCCACCGTGATCATGCGAGTACAAGTTTGATGGACGCGAACAGGAGCACCACACCCAACATTCGTTGAATGCGTATCTCGGCGAAATGATGGGCGCCCAAATAGGCCCCGAGCAAACCGCCTGCAGCTGCCGACACCACCCATGACCACAGTTCAGGCTGGAATACCTGGCCCGTGCTGGTCGTCCCGATGATACCGGCCAGACTGTTCACGGCAATGAACGGAGCACTGATGGCCGCTGCTGTGCGGGCATCCGACCATCCGGCCAGGATCAGGACAGGGCTCAGAAGAATGCCACCCCCGATGCCGATCAGGCCGGAGAGGAAGCCGATACCCGCTCCCACCGCCAAGGCAGCTCCGATAGGGACATCCTTCAGCGCACGCTCCACTCTTCCGAATAGTCCGAACAAGCGCGCCACCGCCACCAACAGGCATAACCCCAGGATGCGCTTGTACACCCCAGGATCCAACGTGATCGTAGCACCCCACCACGCCATGGGGATCGAGGCGAGCGCGAATGGCAGGAACAGGCGAAGCCGGAACTTGCCGGTACGTGCGAATTGCGCCGTGGCAATGCCGCTGACGATGAGGTTCAGCAACAGTGCGGTCGGTCGCATGACCTCGGGCGGGTGGCCGCTGATGGCCATCCAGGCCAGGTATCCACTGGCACCACCATGGCCTACGGAGGCATATAGAAAGGCTATGATGGCCAGCGCGGCGAGGAAGAAGGCACCCATCAGCCGAGGTCTTGCGGGATGGTCGTCCGTGCGATCAGGTCCCCTTCATCCTGCGGTCCGGGGGCGTTGATGCGCAACCACGTTGCACGTGCGGGATCGATGAGGTCGAGCCGATCGTTCGCCGAACGATCGGCATCGCGCACTTGCTGGATCCGGAGCGCCATGCATGCGGCGGTCAAAGTGGTAATGGCAGCGGGCACGTCGCGCATTGCACAACCGTCCTGGCCGGGCCCCACGCCACCGGGGAACCAATCCCCTAACGAGTAACCACGCCGCTGTGGTCCAACCCCGAAGTGCAGGGTCATGACCTGTATCTGGGTACCGTGCACCGCCCCGGTCACCAGTG
>JBIIYD010000135.1:0-8053 GCA_044347005.1 Flavobacteriales bacterium
CAAAATGGACTTCCGGAATAAGCGATCGTAGCGGATGGAGACGTGGTGACCACCACAGAAGCCGTGGTGCTGAACTGGGCGCAACCACCCGATGCACCGATCGTGTAGGTGACCGTGTAAGTGCCCCCACTGCTCGCAGCCAAGTTGATCGCCCCGGTACCCGCATTGATGCTCAACCCCGCAGGAGATGCTGAATAGCTGCCTCCGGCACTGCCCGTTCTGGTCACGTTCGCCGTTCCAGCTGTAGAACAGTAAGGAGTTCCTCCATAGGAGATCGACGCACTGGGAGCTGGGGTTACCACCACCGGAACAATACGCTGATCGAAGCCACATCCATTGGAAACCGTGATCGTGTAATTCCCTGTTTGGGCGCCGCTCACGCTAACGTTCTGCGATGACTGACCGGGCGTGAATGTGCCGATGCCACTCCACGAATACGAGAGTGTCCCACTTCCCGAGGCAGTTACTCCCAAACTGAGCCCGGATCCTCCGCAGACGGGCGAATTGGAAGTAGTACCCGAAATGACCGGACCCGGTACTGCGGTTCCTGTGCAGTTGCAGTTGGCATCATAAGTGGCATTGCTTACACAGGGGTCGCCGGGGTCGCATGGTGTTCCGGGCAATGCCGGGCCACCCAGGACGCCATTACAATCCAACACGCAAGCACCCAGCTGAACTCCTGGTCCTACGACTTGAGAGATCGCAGTGATGTTGGTTCCCCCAAGACTGATGAACCAGTTGCTGTTATTGCTTGATGTGAATGAGTCCGACGCTACGATTTCGAAGGTTGCACAACCCGTTATCCCGGATACCGGGAACCGCGCATAAGGTGCCCATTGACCGGCAGCGAAGGAGCAACTGCCTGGAAACTGGTTCCCATTGGCATTCAATCCCTTGTACCGGAATCCGTTCGCATCCACGTTGTCGATGCCTATGCCAGTGCTTCCCGTCAGTTGTGCTCCCACCAGCATGCAGTAAGGGGGACCTCCTTGGAACACTTGATCGATAAGGTCCGAATTGATGGTTCCCCCTGCCGCCGTTTGCCACCTTACCGCGAAGGTCAAGTTGACCACACCATCGGCAAGCGTCCAAGTGGCATTCGGTCTCAGTTGTACCTCCAGAAGTCCGGGGCCGGCAGAAACCAGACGCACGTCCACACGGTTCACATCACCGGGCTGAGCGGTCGACGCTGCGGCCAATGAGATGAACCACAGCGATGCAAGCAGTGAACGCAAGGAGAAGAGCGTCGATACGGGCATCATTCGGGACAATTGGGGGAAATGCTCATTTCGAAAAGAGGACCTCTTTACGACGGAACGGACCGGGTCACGAAAGTTCCTGCCATACGCATCCATTCAAAGTGGGCGCCAACAGGCATAGTGGACCCACTTGCACAAGGCCGCGGTCGCTCGTACATCAAGTACCTTATGGGAAGACCCATACTTGGGACGAGCGAGTTCTGAAAGTGGTGCATGCCAACGAATTATCCGTTCGTTCCCGTTCGACCCTGGAAACTATAGCACAAGATAACGGTGGATCTTGCCTTGGTCAAATGCCATCGGTCGTTGTTAAAACAACAGACTTTCCAGATGGCTGCCGCACCGATATCATCCTTCCGCAACACCGGGCGAAGTGGTCGGGCAGGGCACGCTACTTATAGCCGAAAACCCGGCATTCGCCAGTCACGGGACCAACGATCGAATGGCATTTCAGCTGTGGTCCGCCCTCCCTGTTCCGAAGGTCATTGCAGAACGACCTTCCCGGACCAATTCCGTTCCATGCTTTGTAGACGGAGGACATACACTCCGGGAGTATTCTCCCCAAGATCCATCCACGATCCTTCGACCGGGGATACGGTGCTTTCCAATACAACACGTCCCGAAGCGTCGATCAGGGTCGCACTCAAGGGTGAAGAAATGCCGGTCGGATACGGAATGAACAAGAGGCCATCGGTCGGATTGGGATGGACCGACATCCCCGGTATCGGTCCGTCAAGACCGATCGTGGCCGTGGTCAACGCATAGATCTCGCCGGTACGATCCTCACCGTTCAAGGAGATGTAGAAGGTCCCGTTGTTGGATGTGGTCCAGGCGTCGTCCGCCAATTCAACGGTACCGGGTCCACCCGTATACGGGATCCGGCATAACACGACCTCCTGATCGGCCTGCCAACTGGTGCTCAACGAAGTGAATGGGATCGTTCCGAACCCCACGAAGATCTGGTAGGTGTACTGCCCCGAAACCTGCTCCGGACCTGATTTCGAAATGGCGCAGTACTGGACCTGTGGAAGGCCCTGCAACACATCGCCAAGAGTGATGC
This sequence comes from Flavobacteriales bacterium, assembly GCA_044347005.1. Lineage (GTDB taxonomy): Bacteria > Bacteroidota > Bacteroidia > Flavobacteriales_F > PHOS-HE28 > PHOS-HE28. The sequence goes on from JBIIYD010000135.1 coordinate 2,320, forward strand.
CTTCGGCCGTGTTCCACCGTAGGGTGAACACCGCGCTCGAGAAGACACCGTTGAAGAAAGCATCGGGTCTGATCCGCATCTCCACCTCCTGGACCCCGGTATCCAGTGCGGCAATGTCGACCAACGGCAACTGGGCGTTGGCTGGAAGGGTTCCATGGCACAGAACCAGTGACAAGAAGGAATTCTTAAGCGTGAACTTCACAGTGCAATGGTGTGGAAGGATCGTGTTCTACACGAAGGAAAGTCTTCGACTTTCGAGACGACTACCCGAATTGCCGGCGGAACATGCCGATAACTCCGCTCAAAGGATGCCGTTCACGATATCGTCCACGGTGATACCCTCCGCTTCTGCTTTGTAATTGCGCACCAAGCGGTGCCGAAGTATGGGCATTGCAACGGCCTGTACATCGGCAATGTCCGGTGAGAAGCGCCCGCGTGCCAAGGCATGCGCTTTGGCACCAAGGACAAGGTACTGCGATGCCCTTGGCCCTGCTCCCCAGCTGATGTGGTCGTTGATGATGGCCGGAACGCCTTCCTTACCCGGACGTGTGCGGGTAGCCAGCTTCACGGCATATTCCAACACATTGTCGGGCACCGGTAGCCTGCGCACCAGACCTTGATAGTGCACGATCTCTTCCGATGACAGCACAGGTGACACGACGGGCTGGTGGTCGCTGGTCGTCGCTTTCACCACGGCAAGCTCTTCCGCATACGTCGGGTAATCGACCCAGATGTTGAACATGAAGCGGTCCAACTGGGCTTCCGGCAACGGGTAGGTTCCCTCTTGTTCAATGGGGTTCTGGGTGGCCAGTACGAAGAACGGATCCGGCAATCGCATGGTTTGCCCTGCTGCCGAAACCGACCGCTCCTGCATAGCTTCCAACAAGGCTGCCTGGGTTTTGGGTGGAGTGCGGTTGATCTCGTCGGCAAGGATCATGTTGGCAAAGATCGGTCCGCGCATGAAGCGGAACTTCCGGTCTTCGTCGAGTATCTCCGATCCAATGATGTCGCTCGGCATCAGGTCGGGGGTGAACTGGATCCGGTTGAAGGAAAGGCCCAGGGACCGGGCTACCGTATTCACCAACAAGGTCTTGGCAAGACCCGGCACCCCTACGAGCAAACAATGCCCCTTGCTGAAGATGCCGAGAAGGACGTGGTCCACAACTTGGTCCTGCCCGATTATGACCTTACCGATCTCGGATTTCAGTGACCGGAACTGCTCGCCGAAACGCTCTACGGCCTGCACGTCATTGGTTGGTATGCTCATGTTGCGTGATCCTATGTCCAGTGGGGGTTCCGGGTTCAATCTTCGATGGCCAGGGCTTGCCAACTGTGTGAGAACGCACATCCGGAGAACTCCGGGGCAATGCGCACGTAGGTCCCCTCCAATCGGTCCTTCACCCAGGTATCGACGGCTTCCGCGCGCAGCTTTCCTTCGGCCGCCTGCTGTATCAAGCGATAATCGTCCTGCAAATTGGCCCTGTGCGGCTCGGTGCGCAACATCAGTCGCATCAACCTGTAAGCCTTGGACCCGTCGGGCAGCACGATCAATTGTGGTTCGCTCACTTCACCCTCCTTCAGTTTGTCCAGCACGAAAAAGGTCTGTTGGTCCAGGCTGCTCATGTCCCAACGCGCCGTGTTGCTGTTCGGCTCGATCATCAGCCCACCGGTGCCTTTGCTGTCCTCATCATCGGTATGGGTGGCTGCCGCGGTGGCAAAATCGGTACGGCCCATGCGTATGGCCGTAGCAATACTGTCCAGGAAAAGCCGCTGTACCTGGATATCGGCATTGCCTACCTGCGGACGCATGAGCACGTGTCGGGCACTGTACTGCTCTCCCCTGCGCTCCAGAAGTTGCATAAAATGGTACCCGAACTGGGTCTTGAACACTTGGGATACCTCTCCTTCCTTAAGGCTCAACGCGACCGCATCGAACTCCGGTACCATGACACCGGTGGGCACCATGCCCAAAGCACCACAATCCTTTGCCGAACCCGGATCTTCCGAGAACAGGATGGCCACCGTACAGAAATCCTTCTCCCCATTGATCACGCCCGTGCGGTACTCCTCGATCTTGCGTCGCACCCGGCGCTCTTCGTCCATCGATGGTTTGGGGATCCTGAGCAATTGGGCGTATTCCACTTCCGCATTGATGAACGGGATGCTGTCAGCGGGGATGCGCTGATAGAAGCGCTGCACATCACGCGGGGTTATCCGGATATCACCCGTAACACGCTGCTGCATGGTCTGTACGAGAAGCTGATCATGCACCTGATCGCGAAAATCCGCGCGGATCTCCGCTGCCGACTTTCCGTAGAACTCCTCCAACTGTTTTTCGCCACCCAGTTGCTGCGCGAAATACCTGATCCTGCGGTCCAGCTCGGCGTTCACTTGTGCCTCGTCCACCACCACACTGTCCAGCCCGCCCTGTTCCACCAGCAACTTCTCGTACAGCAGGTCTTCAAGCTCACCACAGATGAACGCATCGTTCACGGTAGCTCCGCCCGCACGCGCTTGTTCGGTGCGCCCCACCAATTCGGACTGGAGGATGGCCTGCCTGCCGACCACGGCAACGACACGATCGATGAGCTGTCCCTGCGGTTGGGCGTACGTGGCGTTACAGATGGAGAGGGCGCCAAGGAAGACCAGTAGTTCAATAGACCTCGACATCCTTGTTGGTTTCAGCTTCACGGAACAGGTCCTCACGCATGCGCTCGACGAGCTGAAGTTTCCGTTGGTTGATCATAATGGTCCGGATATCCTGTTGCACCATGGGCAGGGGTGAAACGCTCGCCTTGCTCCGCAGTTCCAGAACATCCACAAAGTACGCTCCGAATTCGTCACGGAACACCTTACGTCCTTCGCTAAGTGGAGTGCGGCCGTCATCCTCGTTCCACACGGGTATCTCTGCGCGAAGTTCCCCGAAGGTGGTCCAGCTGCCCGAGCGGTCGACGATGGGGATGCCCCGCTGGGCCAACCACAGCTCCACCTCGCGCATCCGATCGGCACTGCCGCTGAGAAAATGCCCTTCCAGTCTTTTCAGATCACGTTTTTCCTGTTCCTTTACCTTGAACCATCGAACGCGAAGGATGTTATCCTGGAGCTCGAAGTTTTCCCGGTTGCCCTCATAGTAATCTTCGATCTCGGCACGCGTTACGACGGTATCCAGCTTCTGGTCCACCAAGGCCTGTTCGTAGGCGAAGATCACCAGCGAGTTGCGGTACTCCCGCAACTGCGCTTCGAAGTCCTTCTGCGCGGCACCCAGGTTCTGCTCGGCTTTCTCGATCACCACGCGTTGGCGCAGCCAGTTCACGATGTAACGTTGGGCCAATGCTGCGCTGTCCTCCGGTGAGGCGTCCATGGGAACAACCTGGCGTAAGTCGCTCCAGAACAGCCGCTCATCGAATGCTCGCGCCACGGGCGGGTCCTCGGGATCACCGTCACCGGAGCAACTCGCGAACAGGATCACAGAAAATGCCACGCAGGACCTAACGGTCGAGAGGGTTCCGCGCAGCTTAGGCTGTATCACTGGATGGAATAGAGCACGTCCTGGAAGATGACCACCGGATACTTGGCCCGCAGTTCGTTCACCCATTCACGCTCCAAGTGGTCCTGGTAGGCGGCGGTGATAGCCCCGCGCGCTTCATCCAATGACTTGGGGGCCGGGGGTACGATCCTCTTCATGTCCACGATGACCACTGCCCCGTCGACAGGGATATCGGCACTGAGCCCGGGTGTGACGATCGACGCCAGATAGGGCTTCTGCTCCTTGGTGAACACACCAGCATCCACTTCGAGCGCCAGCGCGCTGGTCTTGTTCACGGCGGTCATCAGGTCGGCTCCTCGCTTTCCCTTGACCAAGAGCGCCCTGACCTGTTTGGCGATCGCTGCATCGGCGCAGGTGAACAGGTCCACATCGTACCGCGTGTCCCACATGAAATCATCCGCATTCGAAGCTTGATAGGCCACCAATCCCGCTGTATCGCGAACAGCCTTGCCCCAGACCTTCTCGTCGGTCAGTTCGAACAGGAGGATGCCGTCCCTGTATTCCCGCATCAGCATGCGGAATTCGGTGTACTTCTCCTCCAAATGTTCGTCCTCGAAGGCCAGTAGGCTCTCGTCCACGAACTCGGCAAATCGCTGGTCCACATGCTCTCGTACAGGGATCACCCGTTCGCGCTTCTGCTTGGCCTCCAAGTATACCAGCAGGTCCAGCTGGGTGAATACCCGGTCGTTGATGTTGAAAACGGGCTTCGTGAGCTTGGCCGTCCTGGCCCTGTCGAAGCTCCATCCTTCCATAACGTTGCGCACCACCACGGTATCGTCCATGGTCTGGGTCAGGTCGTCGTACTGTCGGCTTTTGGCATTGACCATGACACCATCCTTGATAACACCGAGGAGTTCGCGCTGGTAGCGGACCTTGCCAACGTTGTAAGCACCCTGGGTGAAATTGCGTCGCAGCAAGGTATCCGTGGTGGCTGTGCCCTTCTTGAAGATCGTTGTGTCGACCAAGGAGTACACGGCCTTGAGGTTTTCCGGCCTGGGGCGCACGGCGTAGTCTTTCCGAAGCTTGTCCAGGAAGGCCTTTTTCGTGATATCAGCCCGGCTGTCGCGCCCGATCTTGGTCTTCAACTCGGCCTTGGCGGCATCGTAGGTGGGAGGTGCAATGTGCTCGAGGCGACGAATGATGTGCCAACCGTAGCGCGAGCGGACCGGAGCGCTGATATCGCCATCGGCCTTGAGCGCGAAGGCGGCATCCTCGAATTCCTCGATCATTTTGCCCGTACCGAACTGGGGCAACTCGCCCCCCTTCGTATTGGAGCTTTCGTCCTCGCTGAAGCGCATGGCAGCATCCGCAAAGGTGTATTCCCCGGCGAGCAGCCGGGCATGGATCTCCGTCGCACGTTTCTCCGCACTTGCCTGTTGCTCCTGGGTATCCTGATCGGTGCTGCGCAACATGATGTGTGCGGCACGCATCTGGCCGCGTGCCGGACGCTTGTCCACGACCTTGATGATGTGGTAGCCGAAACGTGTGCGAACAGGAAGGCTCACATCACCTACCGCGGTGGCATAGGCGGCGGACTCGAAGGGGTAGACCATCTGAAGGGCGCTGAAGTAGCCCAGATCACCGCCGTTCTTCGCCGCGCTCGGGTCATCGGAACCTCCGACACCACGCGCCAAACCTGCAAAATCCTCCCCTTTCAGGACCCGCTCCCTCAAGGTATTGATGCGCTTCCAGGCCGACAGCGTATCCTCCGGCGACGCATCCGGTTGGAGTTGGACCAGGATGTGGCTCGCTCGCACTTCCTGCTGCATCCGGTCGTAGGCCTCCCGCATCAAGGTCTCGTTCAGCTCGCGGTCGATGAGGTATGGACGGGCCAGTTGCTTGCGATACCCTTCCAACTCGCTCCGGAACTTCTGGATCGTGTCCATCCCGAGCACTTCGGCCTCCCGAACCTTCAACTTGTAGTTGATGAACAGCTCGAGGTACTCGTTCAACGCTTCTCGCGTGACGGGTGCGTCCTTGTTGTTCTTCTTGTAGATCGCCTCGAACTCTCCGCGGGTCACGGGATTTCCATCCACGGTCATAAGGACCGGGTCCACACTACCGTTCTGGGTCAAGGCGGAGTGGGCAAGCCCCATGCACAGGGCTGCTATAAACAATTTCGATCGTTGCATCAGGCGTCGCTCTTGATCTTATTCAGGGAGGCAAATGTAACCGATCACAAGGACT
>JBIIYD010000008.1:0-25637 GCA_044347005.1 Flavobacteriales bacterium
TGCGCACCAACGCGCCCGGCGACTTCGGCTACAGCGACAAGGGCACCACCGTGGCCGCCATGGACGTGCTCTTCCCCGGCATCGGCGAGATCATCGGCGGCAGCCAGCGGGAGGAACGCCTCGATGTGCTGGAAGCTCGCATGAAGGACATGCACGTGCCCACCGAGGAGCTGTGGTGGTACTTGGACACGCGCCGTTTCGGCACGGTGCCGCACGCGGGCTTCGGCATGGGGCTGGAAAGGTTCGTTTTGTTCGTGACGGGCATGGGGAATATCCGGGATGTGATCCCGTTCCCACGGACGCCGAAGAGTGCGGAGTTCTAATTCGCCCAGGCGGCCTTCTCTCCGTGTCTTCCAGGATCATGGCACCACGCTTCTGGCCTCCTGCTTTTGTTTTCGTCCTCACCCGCGCAGGTGACCTCTGGAGCACCAACCAGTTCATGAGCGTGCCCGGTGGCGAGGCCGGTGAGATGAACCCCCTTTCCAGCGTCCTGGGTTTCACCTTCTGGCCCTTGTTCGTTTCCAACATCGTGGTGTCGGGCTTGCTGCTTTACGGCCACTGGTGGTACTGCAGCAACTACACGGCGCGATCGATCGATGGCACACCGAAGGATCGCTGGCAGTTCCTCTCGCTGGTGTTCTATGGGCGTCCGGACCATGCCCGCTACCTGCCCATTCGCAGTGGTTCTGCACCGAAGCTTTACAACGCACAGCTTGCTCATGTGCTACTGCAGACCGTTGCCGTGGTGAGCGTGCTGGCCGTTCTGCACAACCTGGGCCAATACCACGGCTGGGCGATCAATGCAACTTTGCGGGAAGTGCTGGTGCGTCCCGCCTTTGTGATCTACGGCATCGGAGCGGTAGTGTTCATGGCCTTCTATGTGCGCATGGCGGGGCTGGAATTCCGCACCTGGCAACTGGCGTAGAGTTCTCCACACCATTCCTCCAAAGCACCTCCCGGTATGGAGCAGAGCGCAGCGTGAACGTCCTACTTCGCGCCAGACCCGATGTGGCTATCGAGCCACTCGAACACGGTGTTGTGCCACTGCATGGAGTTCTGCGGCTTCAGCACCCAGTGGTTCTCGTCCGGGAAACGCAGGAACTGTGAGGGAACGCCGTTCGCCTGTAGCGCGGTGAACGCAGCGATGCCTTGCTCAACAGGAATGCGGTAGTCGAGGTCGGAGTGGATCACGAGCATCGGCACCGACCACTCCTTCGCGTAGAGCGCAGGATTGAACACGTCGTACTTCGCGGGTTCCGATAACGCATTGCCACCCTGCTCCCATTCGGTGAACCAGAGTTCCTCGGTGGTGTAGCCCATGCTGCGTTGATCGAAGACGCCGTCATGGGAAACGAGACACTTCCACGGGGCTTTCCACCGGCCAGCGATCCAGTTGACCATGAAGCCACCGTACGAGGCACCCAAGGCAGCGGCACGATCACCGTCCAGGAAGGGGTAGGTCTTCAGCACATACGCCCAGCCCTTCTGCAGGTCCTCCAGCGGACGATCGCCCCAGTGCTGGCTGATCGCATCGCAGAAGGCCTGGCCATAACCCGTGCTACCGTGGAAGTCGATCATCACCACCGCATATCCGGCACCGGCGTAGGTCTGCGGGTTCCAACGGAAGCTCCAGGCATCACCGAAGCTTCCTTGCGGGCCACCGTGGATGAGGAAGGCCACCGGATACTTGCGGCCCTCGACATAGCCGGCCGGTTTCAGCACGTAACCATGCACGGTCTCGTTGTTCCATCCTGGGAAACTGAACTGCTCGAAAGCACCGAACTCCTTGTCCCTGAGTCCGGCGTTCACCTCGGTCATGGTCCGGGCTCCATCGTCGATCAGCTTGGCCTTGGGTGCTGAAGCGTACAGCTGGGATGGGCCGTTGAGTCCGCTCTTCAGGAAGACGAAGCCTTTCGGGGTTTCCGCGAATGCATCCATGTGACCGTCCTTGGAGAGCGGGGTAACACTGCCCGTCTTCACGTCGATCCTGAACAGGCGTGTGCGGCCCACATCACCGGCGACAACAAGGATGCTCTTGCCATCCAGGCTCCAAGCGTGGTCGTCCACACTGCGGTCCCATGTGGTGGCTAATGAGGTCACCTGGCCGGTCGCGATGTCGCGCAATTGGAGCTCGAAACGATCGGCCTCGAAACCCGGGCGCTTCATGGCCTTGTAGGCCAGGGTGCGTCCATCGGGCGAAAGGCGCGGGCTCGCGTCCCAGGCTTTGTTGGCGGCGGTCAAATTGCTGAGCGCACCTCCGGCAACGGGCACGCTATAGATGTCGAAATTGGTGCTCCAGGGTTCGGTGGTACCCGCTTCACGGGCGCTGAAGTATACGGTCTTCGAGTCGGGTGAAATGCAGTAGTCGCCCGCATCGCCGAAGGGTTTCGAGGGAATGTCGCCGTCGTATCCGGGTGTGAGCGGTGTTACGGTGCCGTTGGCCACGTTCACATGGAACAGGTGGTTGCGGGTACCATCGGCCCAGGTGTCCCAGTGGCGCACGAAGACCTTGTCGTACACGGTGCCGCTGCCCATCTTTTTTCCAGCGAGCTTCTCCACCGTTCCGGCGATCTCATCGCCCTGTGCATCAGGAAATACGGCGAGCGAAACCACCACACCACTGCCGTCCGGGGTCACGCGGTACGAACCCACGTCCAATGGCAAACGGGTCACTTGTTCCACGGTGCGGCCATCGCGATCGGCCCTCCACACCTGCATTGCACCACCCTCGCCACGCGCACTGAGGAAGTAGATCGACCTGCCGTCGGGGCTCCATTGCGCATCCGCAAAGCCCCCGTCGGAGATCGGAAGACGCACCTCGGGGCCGTTCGCCGGACCCAAGTCCTTCAGCCACAAGGAGCGAACACCCTTGTTCCGTTCCATGTCGGTGGACCGCACGGTGTAGATCGCGGCGGTGCCGGTGGGGTCGACACTGAGACCGCTGATCCGGTCGAGCATCAGCATGTCCTGGTAGGTGAACGGCGTGGTCCCGTTGGAGCGAGTCGGGACCTGGGCCTGGAGCACACCACACAAGAGCAGGGCGAGCGATGTGGAAATGAGGGATCGAGAGACTAATGTTGATGGGAAGCGGTTGCGGGTCATGGGGCGTGGTTCGATGCGCGGCGTGTTGTGTCCAGCAATGATACGATCCCAGCCGAACCATTCGAAGTGCATTGTGTTCCTTTCCCGTCCGGAAACGGCCCAGCACCGATCATGAAGCACATCTATCACCTCCCCCACTGTGGAACCTGCCAGCGTATCCTGAAGGACATCCCGAACATCAAGCGGTTCACCCAACAGGACATCAAGACCGAACCAATCACGGCCAAGCAACTGGACGAATTGAAGGAACTTGCCGGCAGCTACGAAGCACTCTTCAGCAAGATCGCCATGAAGTACCGCAGCATGGGGCTCAACGAGATGAAGCTGACCGAGAAGGACTTCCGGAAATACATCCTGGAGGAATACACTTTCCTCAAGCGACCGACGATCGTGATCGACCAGCAGGTGTTCATTGGCAGCGCGCCGAAGACGGTGAAGGCGATGCTGGAGGCGGCGAAGGGTTGAGCGAATAAGCCTCCGTCACCGGCGACCGCTGCGCTGGGCCTTTCGCGTGGCGCGCTGCTCCCTGCGTTGTTCAGCATCCTGGCGCAGCATGCTGCGCATACGGCCCCATGCTTCGGGTGCCAGGTTGCGCGCCAGGCCTTCCCGAAGCGCATGCCAGAGGTATGTGATCATGGACTTGGTGGTATCCCGATCGATGGTGTAGCTGCGTTCGCGATCGGCACTGAGCCCGCCTCCGTAGGCTTCGGTGAGCATGGTCTCGATCACGCTGCCGAACATGCTGTGCCGCAACTCGCGCGGGGTGCCGGGTTCGATGCGCACCTTCAGGTCGTCGTAGTGCAAGGCCACGTCGCCCTTTGCCCGGCGCTCGTCGCCCTCCATGCGCAGGTGCATGCGATGCAGCTGCCCGCCGTTCACTTCGATGCGCAGGAGCGGACCCGTGGCCGTGTTGAGCTGCGTCAGGTCCAATTCGCGCACTTGTGCGGTGAGCTGGAAGCGGTTGCTGCCGTCCAGTCGGACGTTGTAGGTACCGCTCAAAGCGGCATCGCCGAACAAGGTGCCCGAGAATTCGCCCTCGATCCGCTCGTTCCGGCCAATGGCGTCCGGTTCGTTGCCCAGGTGCAGGAATCGACCCTGCAACTGGTCGAACGGCACATGCCCCCAAAGCCTGGTATCACCATCCCGCTCGTGGTAGTCGGCCTTTCCATCGAAAACCGAGAGCGTATCCACGCGCACGGGGAACTGCAGGCCGAGCAAGGCGGCAGGTGGCAGGTCCTTCGCGCTGCGCTTGCCCGGGGGCAGGGTCTTGTCCAACACGGCATGGACCAGCAGGCGGTGCAGCATCATGTGCTCGATGTGTATCGCCTGGTCCGCGATCAATCGGTCCATATCCAGACCCTTCATGACGATGCTGTCCACGACCAGGTCCAACTGCGGTCGTCGCACGGTATCGGGATGCGCAGCGTCCGGTTTTCTGGAGTGCAGCCGCACATTCCGCAAGGAGCCCGAACGTGCACTGCGCGAAAGACGGACCTGCCCGATGTGCAACTCTTCGCCATCGCCCAGGCGCGTGCTCAGGCTGTCCAGCTGAAGCTCCGTGCCACCGACCAACAGGCGCACCCCGCCGCGCTGTTCGCGCATGGTCACGCGCACCTGGGTACCTTCCAAGGTGAGGCCGCTCACGTTCAAGGCCGGCAAGCGCTCCCCCAAGTCCTGCACCACCGCAGAGGCCTTGCGTACCAGGACCGTATCCGCAGAGAGCACGGAAATGCCAGCACCGCCTCCTTCGAGCCGTTGGAAAGGCTCGGCCAGGTCCACACGTTGGCCCCCGATCAGGTAGCTCAATGTGGGGTCGATGAGCTCGAAGGCCTGCACGCGGAACTCCCCGTTCCAGACCAATCGCCAGAAGGAGAGCCCCCGCAATTCGATCCGTTCGGCCTTCGCAGCGAATAGGTAGCGGAACGCACCGGAACGCAAACTGTCCATGAGCTGCGGATCGAAATCGAGGTCCGCGCCCAACACCACCAAGCGCCTTTCGCCCGCATCCACATGCAGGCTGTCCATGCTGAACCGGTAGCCCTGCACACTGGCCTTGTCGATCGCTTCGGCGATACGCTCTCGCACGGTGCGCTCCAGCCAGGCCTCTCCGTGGCGCCATGCCCACCAGGCCACCGATGCCGCAGCGATCGAAAGCAACACACCAAGGACCAGGAGGATGCGGAGCAGGAACTTGGGCATGGTACGGTGCGGACCGGTATCGGGCATGATCAGTGCGAAGTTCGCTACGGCGGGCATTTCCCGCTGTTGCTCGGCGTTTGTGCACGGTCCGCCCTGCAGCGGGTATTTTTGTCCCGCGATGTTGAAACAAGGCCTTTTCCAAAAGCTCCAGCAGAAGCTGAGCCCACAGCAGATCCAATTGATGAAACTGCTCCAGGTACCCACCGTGGAGCTGGAACAGCGCATCAAGCAGGAGATCGAGGAGAACCCTGCGCTGGAAGAGGGCGAGGACCAGACCGAGGACGAACTGCCCACCGAGGACCAGGCCATGGTCGAAGGCGAGGAACGCCAGGAGGAAGAACGAGAGGAAGGCCTTGACGAACGCGACCAGGAGCGCGACGAGTTCGACATGAGCGACTACTTCCAGGACGATGATACGCCGGACTACAAGCTGAACGTGAACAACACCGGTCCGGACGACGAGGAGCGCGAGATCCCGCTGGCCGGTGGCACCACCTTCCAGGATGCCATGCGCTCCCAATTGAGCCTGCGCAATTGCGATGCACACATCCGCATGCTGGCCGAGAACATCATCGGCAATCTCGATGAGGACGGCTACCTGCGCCGCGATCTGGAGGCCATCGTGAACGATCTGGCCTTCACCCAGAACGTGATGTGTACCCGGGAAGAGCTGGAAAAAGCGCTGTTCGAGATCCAGAGCCTTGACCCTCCTGGAGTGGGTGCCCGCGACCTGCGCGAATGCCTCCTGATCCAGGTGCGCAACATGCCGCACAGCCTGGACCAGCGCGTGGCCGAGGAGATCCTCAACAAGCACTTCGAGGCCTTCAGCAAAAAGCACTACGAGCGCATCCTCGACCGCTTGGAGATCGACGAGGAAGCCTTGAAGGGGGCCATCGAACTCATCGTGCGGCTGAACCCCAAGCCCGGGAACACCGCTCGCGACACATCGAAACCCGTGCAGGAGATCATCCCCGATTTCATGGTGATGGCCGTGGACGGGCAACTGGAGCTTTCGCTGAACGGACGCAATGCTCCGGAGCTTCGGGTGAGCCGCCAGTACCGGGACATGATCAAGGAGTACCAACGCAACAAGAAGGACAAGGACCAGCGCGAGGCGCTCCAGTTCATCAAGCAGAAACTGGACAGTGCCAAGTGGTTCATCGACGCCATCAAACAACGGCAGAACACCCTGCTCGTGACCATGGAGGCGATCATGGAACACCAGCGGGAGTTCTTCCTCACGGGCGATGAGACCAAGATGCGGCCCATGATCCTGAAGGATATCGCCGAACGCGTAGGGCTCGACATCAGCACCATCAGCCGGGTGGCCAACAGCAAGTACGTGCAGACCAACCACGGCACCTACCTGCTCAAATTCTTCTTCAGCGAGAGCCTGAGCACCGACAGCGGCGAAGAGGTGAGCACGCGTGAAGTGAAGAAGATCCTGAAGGATGCGATCGAGGCCGAGGACAAGCGCAAACCCCTGACGGACGACCAGTTGACCGCGCTGCTCACGGAAAAGGGCTACAACATCGCCAGGCGCACCGTTGCCAAGTACCGCGAACAATTGAACCTGCCGGTGGCGCGTTTGCGGAAAGAGCTGTAGGGAGAGACGAGTGGCGAGTATGTCCACTACTCGCCACTTGATACTCATCCATCCGATGAAACAAGCCGCACAAGCCCTTTCCGTTCTGCTTCACCCGCTGTTCATGCCGGTGCTGGCCTTCGCGGTGGCCTTGCGCACGGACCTCCACATCAGCTATTTCCTGCCCGTGGAGATGCAGCTGATCACCGTGGGCTTGATCACGTTGATGACAGCGGTATTCCCCCTCATCAGCATACTGCTGCTGCGCCGTGCCGGGATGATATCGAGCCTCGAAATGCCCATCCGCGAGGAGCGCATCGCACCCTTCGTGATGACGTTGATCTACTATGCCATGGCCTATTTCCTGCTCCGGCAGGCCCGGTTGGACACCGTTGTACTAGGCCTCTTTTCAGGGGTGATCATCGCCCTGGTCACGACCATCCTCATTACGCTGCGCTGGAAGATCAGCGTGCACATGGTGGGTATCGGAGGCTTCGTGGGAACCCTGGCAGGCATCGCCGATGTACACGGTGTACCGCTGCTGCCTTGGCTGGCCGCGGCGATCGTGCTCACCGGTTCGCTGGCCACAGCGCGGCTGCTCACCGGAAGCCACGAGCCTGCACAGGTGTATGCCGGCGGAGCGCTCGGGATGGTGTGTACCTATGGCTGCATCGCCACGGGATTCAGCCTTTGATCAGGCTTGCTCGAGGCGCTGCTGCCAGCGCCAGGCATCGCGAAGGGCATCTTCAAGACCCAGTTCGGCGCGCCAGCCGAGCACCTCGGTGCAGCGCTGGGTATCGGCGTACACGCTCTCCACATCACCGGCCCGCCTGGGGCCGAGCACGAAGGGCAATTGCACCCGGTTCACCGCCGTGAAGGTGTGCAGCACCTCCAACACCGAGACCCCTTTGCCCGTACCCACATTGAAGACCTCGCACAGGGGTGCGGGGCGCTCGTCCATCCAATCGAGGGCGCGCACATGGGCCTTGGCCAGGTCCACAACGTGGATGTAGTCGCGGATGCAGCTGCCATCCGGCGTGGCGTAGTCCGTGCCGTACACCGTGAGCTTATCGCGTTTGCCGGCAGCGGTCTGCGTAACGAAAGGTACCAGGTTGTTGGGCACCCCCAAGGGCAGTTCGCCGATGTGTGCCGAAGGATGCGCACCGATCGGGTTGAAGTAGCGCAGCAGTACGGCCCGAAGGGTCGGACGCGCCACGCTTTGGTCGCGCAGCATCTGCTCGCAGGCCACCTTGGTGAAGCCATAGGGTGAATTGGCATTCCGGTCCGGTGCCGACTCGGTGACCGGCAATTGCTCGGGCTGGCCGTACACCGTGCAACTCGAGCTGAACACGATGCGCTCGACGCCGTGTTCCGCCATCAGGTCCAACAAGACCACCAACGAGCCGATGTTGTTGCGGTAGTACTTCAAGGGGTCACGCACGCTTTCGCCCACGGCCTTATCGGCGGCAAAATGGATCACGCCATGCACCGGGCCTTCGGCAGCGAAAACGGCACCCATGGCCGCACGGTCGGTGCAATCGATGCGGTGTACCACGGGCTTGTGGCCCAGGATGGTGGCCAGACCGTCCAACGCCCGTTCCTCGCTGTTGCGCAGGTCGTCCACGATCACCGGGCTGTAACCCGCCTGCACCAGCTCCACCACACTGTGCGACCCGATGAACCCCGCGCCGCCTGTAACGATGACCTTCTTCATGCCGTGAAAGCACAGGTCTGGATGACCAGCGTGCCCCGGTCGCGAAAGTAGCCCTCCCATGGGGCATTGACCGGGACTGCGCTGCGCGTGCCATCTTCACGCCCTGATCATGCGCCCCACACGACGATCCGCCTCCCTGCCCATCACCTTCGCCGTGGTGCTCATCAGCGCCGTGGTTTCCGTGACCGTGCTTTGGAAAGGCACCGATGGCGAAGGCTGGCGCAATACCATCCGCAGTGATGCCAAGGGCTACTACGGCTACCTCGTGGCGCTGTTCGTGCGGCACGATCTGGGCCATGAACCACCGGCCTGGGAATACATCCACGAAACGCCCAACGGCACCCTGAACAAGTACTTCAGCGGCACGGCCGTGCTCATGGCACCCTGGTTCTTCGTGGGCCACGGGTTGGCCATGCTCGATGGCCAGGTGCCCCAGGACGGACAAAGTGTGTACGAGATGAAGGCCATCGCCATCGGGGCGTGGATCTACTTGTTACTTGGGCTGCTGGCCTTGCGGGCCCTGCTGCTCGGCATGCAGGTGCCCGACGCTGTCGTGTCATGGACCCTGCTCGGCCTGGGGCTCGGCACCACGCTCATCCAGTACACCGCCGTACAGCCCGGTTGGTCGCATGTATACTCCTTCTGTGCCATTGCCACCTTCCTGCTGCTGGTGCATCGGCTGGCCATGGGTACCGATTCCCGTTGGGCCATCGCCGCGGCGGCATTGCTCGGCCTCATCGTATTGATACGCCCTGTCAACGGACTGGTGCTACTTGCCCTGCCGGTCGTGGCAGGCCACCGTAGCGGAGCCCTTATCCTGCGCATCGTGAAGCGACCTGGCGTGCTTGTGACGGCGCTGTTGGCAGGCGCAGCATTGATCGCGGTGCAACCCGTTCTCTGGTACCTGCAAACCGGTCAATGGTTCGAATGGGGCTACCGCAACGAGGGATTCCACTGGGACCGTCCGGAGATCATGGAAGTGCTGTTCGGGTTCCGGCGGGGCCTGTTCATGTGGACCCCCCTGCTCATACTGCCCGCCCTTTGCACAATACTCCTCTGGCGCCGCGACCGTATCCGAAGCGCTTTCAGCCTGTTGTATTGGGCGGTGAACACTTACGTGATCGCGAGTTGGTGGATCTGGTACTACGGTAGCGGATTCGGCAACCGCGTCTTCATCGACCACCTCCCCGTGCTGGTGATCCCCATGGCCTTGGTCCTGGGCAATGCCTCCAAGCGCTGGTGGTGGTCGGCACGCGCGTACATCGTCGTCTGCATCGCATTGTTCATTGCCCAGTACACGCAGTACCACACGGGTATCCTGCACCACGAGCACATGGACCGTGAGAAATACAAGGCGACCTTCCTGCGCTTCGGAGAGACGCACCGTGATCGCCTGGGTGGCAAATGGGAAGTGCCACCGTTCAACCCCAAGGGCCTGGAAGCGGTGCTGATGGATGCCACGGACCTTGAACGTAACAGCGCACATTGGAGGGACGGTCATGTGGTGGAACGTCCCGAAGCCTTCAGCGGAACGCATGTGTGCGTATTCGACGCCGAGCACGAATTCGGCACGCTCTTCAACGCACCCGCCGGCAGCCTGCCTACGGGCCGGGAACTGTACCTGGAGGTAGGGCTCCGCTGTTACGAGGAGCGTGCCGGGGATTCGTTCGAGGCCCTGGCCATCGCCACCGTGCAACGGCCCGACGACAGCTTCGCCTTCTACTCCTCCTTCCGCATGAATGCCACACCGGGTAAGGAGGACGGCGCGTGGCGACACCTGCGGTTCCGGATACCCGTACCGGCCTTGCGCGAGGGCGAACGACTGGCCTTCTACCTCTGGAACCCGGAAGGGCGATCGCGCTTCCTCACGGACGACCTCTTCATGCGGGTATGGGCCGTAAAGCCCTACTGAAGCCCCCAACGAAGAACGCCCACCAAAGCCTTTGCTTCGGCGGGCGTTGTGGGCCCAGCAGGATTTGAACCTGCGACCAAGGGATTATGAGTCCCCTGCTCTGACCGCTGAGCTATGGGCCCGGTCGGGCGGCGAAAATAGGCCGATCGCCGCCACGGATAGTTTTGCGCCCCATGACAAGCGGAATAGATACCCTGATCCTGGACCTCGGCGGCGTGCTCATCGACGTGGACTATGCCGGCAGCGCCCGCGCCTTCAAGGACCTGGGGTACCCGGACTTCGAAGGACTCTATACCAAAGCGAAGCAGACGGACCTCTTCGACCGTTTCGAGACCGGTGAACTATCCCCGGCGGGCTTCCGCGATGCGGTGCGCGGCCTGCTGGGCGGGGACCTGAGCGATTCCGACATCGACCGATCCTGGAACGCCATGCTCGGCTCCATCCCTGCCGAACGCATCGCATTGGTCCAACGGCTCAAAGCTCATTTTCCCGTGCTGTTGCTCAGCAACACCAACGCCATCCACGTGCCCGCCTTCGAGGCCATCGTGGCCCGGGAGAACGGCATCACCGACTTCAAGGGCCTCTTCCACGGGGCCTACTACAGCTGCGAGTTGGGCATGCGCAAACCCAACACGGACATCTTCCACCACGTGGTCGCCCTCCATGGCGCGGACCCCGCACGTACGCTCTTCATCGACGATTCGCAGCAGCATGTGGAAGGCGCGCGCAAGGCCGGGTTGCTGGCCGAACACCTCGACCTGGACAAGGAGGATGTGGTGGGGCTTGTGAGGCGGCTAGGGCTGCTGGGGTGATGTCGACCCGATGGGTCGACCTGCCTGTCCGGCAGGCAGGCGCTACAAGTGGCCTGTAGCGATCGTGTTCGTTGCCGCAACCGATCACCCCCGCTCCTGGCACAATTCCACCAGCACCCCACCGGCGCTTTTCGGGTGGATGAAACACACCAGCTTGTTGTCGGCACCGGGCTTGGGTTCCTCGCTCAACAGGGTGAAACCCTCGGCTTTCAGCCGCGCCATTTCCGCACGGATGTCGGCCACCTCGAAGGCGATGTGGTGGATGCCCTCGCCGCGTTTTTCGATGGCCCTGGCAATGGGGCCATCGGCCCGTGTGCTTTCCAACAGCTCGATCTTGTTGGGGCCGGTCCGGAAGAAGGAGGTGATCACGCCTTCGCTCTCCACGGCCTCGCGCTTGTAAGGCCCTGCGCCCAGTAGCTTGGTGTATAGTGCCTCGGCCGTTGCAAGGTCCTTCACGGCAATGCCGATGTGCTCGATGCGGATCAGGTGTTCCATGGTTGCAAAGTTGATCGCGGCATGGGCTTGCCCACCAAGGCATATTGCAACTATTCCCAAAAAAGAAACCCTCCACAAGGGAGGGCTTCCGGAATACGATCGTTTGACCCGATCAACGCTTGACGAAGGTCTCGCCCATCTTGTTGTCGTAGTTCAGGTAGTAGAGGTCCTTCTTCAAGGTGCTCACGTCCACCGTGGTTCCGTAGCCACGCTTCACGATGTTGCCGTACTGGTCGTAGATCTCGTACAGGGTGTTCGCACTGAAGGTGATGACGTCCTTGGGTTTGGTGGGGCCCCAGGTTACCGGCGGCATGCGCGGGTCCATGTGCTTGACAGTAGGGCTGTACCGCGCTTTTTTCGTCAGGTCCACCTGCTTCAGGCGGAAGATGTTCTCGCCGCTGTGGGGGGTCACTTTGAAGCTGTACGTGTGTTCTCCGGGTGAACCGATGCCCATCACCTCGCCCACTTTCACCCATTTGTTCCAACGCTTCTGTTCCACTGCGTAGGGCAGCTCACCGGTCTCGTTGGTCGCGGTCCAGCGGTAGGTGCCATCAGCGGAAATGGTCTGTTCAACAATGTCGAAGGTGCTCTTGGGGCGAAGTACCTCAGGGTTCAAAACTACCGGTGCGCAACCATCCTTGTGCTTCACCTTCACCACCACGGGGTCGCCCACCTTGAGGCCGAAGTTGTTCATGTCCAGCTCGAAGGCGCTGGAGTTGATCTCGTCCGTGGCGATCTGGCCATTGACCGTGACCTCGAACACGCAGAAACCGACCCCCGCCTCGGAGAAAGGATTCTGGATGAAGAGGTTCTTGCCCTGGTAGTTGCCCTCAAGGACGATGGTCCCTGCAAAGCTGGGAAGCCCAAGGGCGGCGGCGAGAACAAGGAGCGTTAAGCGCATGGTAACTAGGGACTATGGCCGACAAGGATACGAGATCCGAGGCGGTTTTCCGAGCGGAATTTGCCGTGTGTACGGCCGATCGCCGGGCAAGTTGCATACCGGGCCGATGAAGTGTCGGGCCGGTGCGACGAAGTCCCCCTCAGATCGCCTGCGCTGTTTGCACGGCTTCCACCATGCGGGCCACGTCGGATTCATTGTATCGGCCATCGGGCATGTCCTCCACCACGAAGCTGCGATCGCCCACAGTGATCACCCGGTAGAAGTGGATGAAGACGAGGTCCTCGTCCGGGAACTGCGAGCGGTAGATCAAGCGGTCCGGGGCTTCCTGCAGCACGGTGTGTTTGCGCAGCATGTCCCGCTCCAGATCGGCCTTCAAGCGGAGGATGTTACCGGCGTCCTCGGTGATCGTAAGGCCGAAGTGTTCGCCCGCCCTGACCCTCAACTGACCGAACTCCTCGTTCCAGATCGCCTGCCCGTAGGTCGAATCGGCATCCGGCGTGGCATTCTCCGGCAGCGAAACGACCAGGGGCATATCGAAGCCCTGCAGGTCCAGCAGGTAGGGTGCCGTGGCGGCGGCCACTGAATCGGCGAGGGCTTGTGCTTCGGCCAATTTGCGGGCGGCATCGGCTTTGCCGTCACCACAGGCGAACAGCAGGAGCAACAACGGGAGGGTCAGGTAGCTCTTCATGGTCAGCGAAGTTAGCGGCTCATTCCACCGTGATGCGCAGCCCCGCCGAGTGCGATCCGAATTCCGGCGCGTACATGCACTGCGCACTGGCGATCCCATTGCTGAATTCCCCCGCATGGGTGACCCGCAGGTCGTACGTGAACACGTAAGTGCCCGGCGCGATACGGTCGAAGAAGAAGTGCATGCCTACATCGCGAACGCTCTGGTAATAGCCGAGTCCGCCCTGGTAGCGGTGGCCGCTCAGCACCTCAACCGGCTCCAATCCGGCCGCACGCAGGTCCTTCAGGTGTATGAAGTCCAACCAACGGTCGGTGCGCAGTTCGATCCGGATGCTGAGCAGGTCGCCGGGCTTCAATGGTCCGGCCTTGTCCAGCGCCACCAGTTGCGGACCGCTGTCGCCCGCCTCCTTCAACATCACTTGTTTCCGAATGCTGAAGGGGCCTTCCTGCGCGGTCACCTTATCCATCTGCTCGAGGTACTGCCAATGCAAGGCACCCCATTGCAGTCCATCGGTGGTGGTGGTGATCCGCACTTCGCCCATGGCAGGCTTCACCTCGGGGCCGCTCCAAGTGTGTTGGAACTGCCCGGAGCCCGCCTCCTGTGCATCGCTCTTCACCGCTTCGCCACCCACTGTAATCTGCGGCGGGCTCTTCGGCTCCAGCCAGTCGTCGCCGGTGAGCAGCAGGGCGTAGCAGGCCTCGGCGGTGGCTTTGGTGGTGCCCCAGTCGGTGCTGCGTTTCAGGTTCAGCAGGTATTGGCGCAGGCCGTCCACCGCTTCCTTGTCCGCCGCCACTTCGTGGAAGGCCTCGATCAGCAGGGCATGGGTCTCCGTGGGGAAGCTGTTCCAGTCCATGCCCCGGGTGAAGCCCTTCCAATACATGCCCAATTCGGCACTTTGCGTGGCGCGCTCCTTCAGCGAAGCGAGGATGGCCTGTGCGCTTGTCCTGTCCCCCATGCGCTCAAGCACCAAGGCGATCATGGCCTGTTCCTGTAGACCATAACCCAGCCATTCGGCGGCCAGTCGATCCTTCAGGAACTGCTGCGCGGTGGCGGTTCCGCCGATTGCTGGCCAACGCGGAAAGTAACTGCGGGCGAGCAGGTAGTGCAGTTCGGCGTAGCCCACGCGGTACTTCGCCAGTTCCTCCTTGCTCAAGCGCCGCAAGCGCTCCTTGTGGTCCTTGTCGGCCTCGGCATCCAGCCAGCGAACGGCCTTCTGCAGCATCTGTTGGCCGGGTCCATCGGCGCGGAGATCGGCAGCGCCCAAGCGCTCCAAATGCCCCATACCCGCCACGATGTGCTGCGTAATGGAGCGCGAAGCCTGCATGCCCGCGAACCAGGGCCACGCACCGTTGGACAACTGCTGCTGTTGCAACTTCCGCAGGGCTGTGGCCTCTTCGGTGGCCATGCGTTCCAGGTCGAAAAGCAGGGCCAGTCGTTCGCGGCGTTCGCGTTCGCTGTTGGCCTGGACCACCCATGGGGTCTCCTCCAACAGCACCGACTTCAGCTCGGGGTTCTTCTCCAGGGTGGCGAGGAAGCTGCCTTTGTCACTGCTCTGCGCGGAGGCCTTCCATGCTGCGAACATGGCCTTGATCGCGGGACGGTTTTCCACCACACTGGCCGCAAGACGATTGGCGTAATAGCGACTGAACAGTTGCTCCGCGCATTCGTGCGGGAACTCCATCAGATACGGCAATGCCTGCACCGCGTACCAGGCCGGGTTGGGCGTGAATTCCAGCGTGAGGCCTTGATGTTGAAGCGTGCTGCTGTTGCTTGTCCTCAACTTGTCCAACGCGAAGCTGTGGGTGCCCGCTCGGGTGATCGTTATGGGCAGGCTCTCCGTCACCAGCACCCGATCGGTGATCACGGGCAGCACCCGCTCCTCCCCATCGGCCAGGCTTCCGGCGGTGGCGGTAATGCGTACAGCGACCGCACCGACCCCGGGTTCCACCATAACGGACCACGCCACCACCACACTCTCGCCTGCCTTGGCGGTGAAGGTGCGCACCGGCATCGCCTTGCCAGGGCGGCCTTCCAAGGGCTTGTTGGTGTGCGGGTCGAAGAGCTCCAATCGCGCGGTGCCACTCAGCTCTGCGCCCTCCAACACATCGATCTTGGCCTTCAGCACAATGCGGTCGCCTTCGCGTAGGAATCGCGGCAGGTCGGGTGTCACCATGAGCTGCTTACGGGTCACGGTCTCCCGCTCGAACTGCGCCAGCTTCAGGTCCGGCGTGTGGGCCAGGCCCATCAGCTTCCAGCGCGTGATCGCCTCGGGCATGGTGAAGCGCAGCACCACGCTGCCATCACGGTCGGTGAGCAGGTCCGGGAAAAAGAAAGCCGTTTCGCGGAAGTCGGTGCGGACGGGTTGGGCGCCGGTGTCATCGCTCTTGTCGATACCCTCCGCTCCGGCGTTGTCCTTCTCGTATAACATGGTCTCATCACCATCACCAGCCATGGGCATGGCCGACATGGGACTTCTTCGTCTTCTCCCTCCTCGGTAGCCCGTACTCCGGGTATTTCCATCCATGGTCCCTGTTTCCGCCTCGGCCACATCGAGACTTTCGGTGTTCTTCCAATACCAACCATCGCCCAATTGATCGAACGCGCCGTAGGTGCGCAACCACGGATAGCTGCGCACCGTGTCGCTCGGCATCTTCATCCTGTCCCGATAGACCTCCTCCGCATTGGCCAGGTCGAAAGGCTCCGGCCGCCCCCACGCCATTCGCCCATAGTACTCGGGCCAACGGAACATCGCCCAGCGATGCGGCACGAAGCGGTCCAACGAGGCGTCGTACAGCGTGGTGAGCAGTTGTGCGGCAACCTGGTCGCCCTTGGGGCCACTGATGCGCAAACGCCATTCCTCTTTGGCACCGGGCAACAGTTTGTCACGGAAGCTCATCCAATCCACCTTCAACTCCTTGTTGCTCCACGGCACTTCGATGCGCTGCGAGCTGCTGAAAACCCGGCCCTCGGCCACGGCGAACAGGTGGACGATGAAACCACCACGGTCGCTCTCCATCACCGGGATCTCGACGCGCTGTTGGTCCTGGTGCAGGACCAACGTGCGCCGCTCGGTGATGCTGCCTTCGCGCTCCACCTCCAACAACATCCGGGCTTCGGGCAAAGCGGAAGTGAGGAGCAACACCGCGTTGTTCCCGGGTTCCACTCGATCGAGGATCGCTTCCACGCGGAATGGCGCCAGGAAGGCGTCCTTTCCGTTTTCCGGAGCAAAGAGGGTGAAGGTCCGCTGCACTCGGGCCTCCCGGCCTTCGGGACCGCGCACCAGCACCTCGATCCGGTAGCTTCCCGTTGGCCACTGGCCGACTTCCGGCAGGGGCAATTTTTTCCCTTGGGAACGCCATTCATTCAGGTCCAGAACAACAGCCTCGACCGGCCATCCGAGGGGGTCGTCCTCGGCATCGTATACGTCCTTCGGGAAGCGTTGTGCATGCGCACTGCTGTCCAGTACGAAGCGATCTGGACGTTCCCACGACCGCTCCCGGGGCAGACGGGCCGGTGCCTGCAAGCGGACCATGCGCACGTCCATCGGCAGGTCCACCGGCTGGCCACTGAGGTTCCTGACCACCAGCAGCAAGCTGTCGGCCGTTGCACGGTCCAAGGCATCGTTCAACCCCAGATCGATGTCGATGCTGCGGTAACCGACCCTCAACTCGGTGCTGCTTTGTTGCGTTTCGCCGTTGATGTCCGTGGCCGAGGCTTCCACGGTGTACGTGAAGGTGGGATCGGCTTGCGGTGGCAGGCTGCGATCGGGCTCGGCGGTGAAGCGTACCGTGAAGTGCCCCAGGCCGTCCGTTTCGGCCGTGCCGGATGCCACTTGAGTAAGTTGGCCCCAAGCGGCATGGCTCTGCCAGGCGGTACCGCACCACCACGGCATGTTTGCCCTGCGCAACACGCTCCAACGCACGGCCGCTGCATTCACCGGAACACCGGCATAGCTCCTGGCCATGCCCGTTACCTCCGCCTCTTCGCCTAACTTGGGTGTTGCCGAAACGGGATCGAAGGTCACTTCGAACTTGGGACGCTTGTACTCTTCCACCTGGAAGCCGATACTGCCATGTTTCTCCTGCAGGCGCATCCGTCCCGTAAGTCCGGCAGGGGCCTTGCCGATGCCATGGAACGCACCAAAGGCATCGGTGACCACTTGAATGCTGTCCACCACCCTGTTGTTGGCGTCGTGGACCATCACCGTGGTAGCATGATCGGCTATTACCACGGTAGTACCGCCGCGTCTCACGGTGACGATGCCCTTGAAGTACAGCGGCTGGCCCGGTCGGTAGATGGCCCGGTCGGTGAAGAGGAAGGTGCGCAGTGTATCGGGACCTGAGCTATTTCCATGTTCGTACCACCAGCGTTCGTCGGAATAGTACTCGTCGGCACCAAGGCTCACACGCCAACGCAGGGAACCGCGCTTCTCCGGCGACGGGTTCAGCACGCGGCCTTCCCCATCGGTGGTGTGCTCGGCCATCTTCACGAAGCGCTCCGCTCCGGTTGCGTAGTCCCGGAGGAACATCTCCGCTTTGGCACCCACGAACGGTGCACCACTTTCGCGATCGAGCACCAAGAGTTCGATCTGTTGGTCGTTTCGGCGTTCCACCACGGAGATCCGGGTAGACCGAAAACGGGCAAAGGCCATAGCGTCAATACCGTTATTGAACGATGCCGAATTGCTCACCAGCACCACGTAGCGTCCGGTCGGCAGGCCGTCCACAGGCAATTCCACAAGGTGCCGGTTCAGGTCGCCATCATCGGGCAGGGCCACGTTCCATTGGCGAAGGGGGCGCTGCTTCAGCAACTGCGCTACAGGGTCACGGTCCGAATACCATTCCGAAGTAGGATGCCAATGATCCTGCACCACCCGCAACCACACTTGGGAGACGTTGCTGTAGGACAACGCCAGTTTGAACGGCGCTTCCGGTACCACCGCCTCTTCCGCTTCGATGGACACCATGGGCAGTACCACACGGGCCTTCAGCGCCCGGGCATTGCTTGCACCGAAAGATCCGGGGGCATGGGCGATGGCCGCATCGCACAGTTCGACAGCCGCCTTGCGTTCCCACTTGAACCGCTGATCGCCCAGCCGCTGGTAGCGGTCCGCCCGTAGCATACGCCACTGCGCCATGGCCACCGTGACCTCGCTCCAGATGGGCAGCTCGGTGACCCGGGTCCGGAGTATGCCAAGGGCCGCGTAGTAGAGGCTGTCCTTCTCCGGGAGCGTGCTGTGGAGGTGCACGAAAGCCAGCCGAGCCATGCTGATGTCGGTAAGGGCGATCGGATCATCGTCGCTCAAATGACTGCGCTCCCATTCCTGATAGGTGCGCAGGGCAAGGAACTCCCATGCGGTGCTGTCTCGGTGCTTCAGGGGCCGTCGTGCGAAACCATCGTACAGGTCGAAGAGGCGCGGATCGTCCAGTCGAAAGCGCCAAGCGGGTTCGGCCAGCCGCGCTTCGGGCTCGTTGAAAAGGACCGAAGCACGGCGCGCCAGAACGTCGAACACGGTGGCGTCCTCGAATTCCCCGCTGCGTTCATGGGTCGGCGGCCCCTTGGTCGCCGGCCGCATGTCGGCGTAGGGGTCCGAGAGCAGTTCCCCAAGGTCCAAGGCGGGCATCGTGCCCAAGGTGTCGCCGGCCGCCAGCGAAGCCTGGGCATGGGCCATGATCCTCGCCATGAAGGCACGTTGGTCCCAGGTATCGACGTCGTCACCGGGTTCGTCCACCATGGTGCGCTCCAGGATGAGCCAGTGTTCCATTCGGTAATACCGCCAGTACCCCTCGGCCAGCACCGAATGCAGCAAGGGGCGCAAGGGCAGGTTCGAGGCGTCGTATTCGCGGGCAACACCAGCGAATCGTTCCTCGGCCGTCGGGGGTCGGAAGGTGCTGTCCGACAAGGCCGATACGCGTGCCTCGAGTTCCCGGAACAGGTCCTTCGCCTCCCCACCGGTAAGTGTCAGCAGCCGACCACGGTACATCCAGCAACGGAACTCCATGCGTTGATCACCGGACCGCTGGGCCTCGGCAAGCAGCCCATTCGTGCGTTCCAGAGCCGATGCAAAAAGGCCTTTCGCTTGTAACGAATCGATCGTGGTCCAACGCGGATCGCCTTTCGCCTTTGCCGCGGCCTTGGTTCCAAGCGTTTGGCCGAGCACGGTAAACGCCATCAACAGAAAAAGCAGCAAGGTGGATCGGCGCGCGGCGTGGGTCATGGCTCAGGGATGGGACTGATGAACGCATCCATGACAAAGCTCGTATTCGAACGGGCTTGGCCCACGCCGTTCCGCACATTGTCGCCTATGGGCTGGTGCCGAGTGACCGCTCCACTATACGCATCGGTCGCTTTCTTACGCTTGCAAGCGACTCCATTTTTCAACGTTTACTTTGAGCTTGCATGTTACCCGATCCCGAACCCTTTCTGGAGCACCTGTTCGCAGCCCTGCACAACGACGGGGTGGATGTGGCGGACCTGGAACTCGACCACATCTGCTACCGGGTGGATCGCCGGGAACGCTACACCGAGCTGCGGGACAGGCTTGCCCAGCGCGACCACTTGTTGATCGAATCGGTGGTGGGCGGCCGTCCCATCGCCACGTTCCGGCTGAACGAACCGGTTCGTTCCAACGGACGTGTCATCGAAGTGCTCGAGTTGCCTTCGCCCAAGATCAGCGCCTCCACGACCGAAAGCCGCTACCAAGAAGGATTCGAGCACGTGGAGTTCGTGACCAACGAGGAGCTGGCGGACCTGGTGCAACGCCATCCGGAGCTGGATTGGGACCTGAGCGCTTTATCCAAGGAAACCAATCCCGATGTGCGTTTACGCTACGACGGCTTCAGCGTGAAATTCCACCGGCGCTCCCTGGTCGATATCATCGCCGAAGAGCAATGCGATCATCGCGCAGCGAACGGGCGATCATGACACACCTCGGGGTCTAGCGCTGCATGGTCGAACAAATGTGCAGCGAGCTGCTGTGCACACCACGGCGCCTGCAGCACCCCACGGGAACCAAGCCCGTTCATGACCGCTTCGTGGGTGCCGACCCTGCCCAGTATGGGTCTGCGATCGGATGTGGTCGGACGCACGCCCGACCATTGATCCACCACCTCGGGCTTCACGGAGGTAAGCTTGCCCAGCTTTTCGAGCAACCAGGAACGCGCAGCTTCGGTCGGCCCGCCCCACACGCCGTCCCATGCGAAGGTCGATCCGACCCGGTACAGGTCATCGCCCACCGGCAGCAGGAACACCCCTCGGTGCACCATGCGATCCACGTGCAGGCCCGGCAGCCGCACGGTCAGCACCTCGCCCTTCACCGGTACCAGGCCACCCAACGACGCGAAGGCACCCGTGCAATGGATGAGCCAGGGCGCGGACCTGTTCCCAATGCGCACGCCGTCCGGCGCTGCCTCGATCATGCCCGGTGCCAGCAACTCTTCCGTAAGCCCATCGTGCGCCAGCAACCAGGTCCGTTGCGCATCGAGCATGGCCTGGACATCGAGCCATGCGGAACCCAGCACGGTACCGTGGCCGTGAGGCGCATGCAGCGGCGCTTCGTCGAGGCTCGGTTGTGCACGTAGGTCCAGCATGGCGGAGGTCGCTGGGTCCAGCATGGCCCGCTCCCATTGCAGCACTTCGCGCTCCGTCGGGAACAGTTTCACCAATTCCAAAGGGTGCCAGAAGCACACCCCAAGTCGCCGTTCCATGGCGGTGTAATGATCGATGGCCAGGGGCAGCAATTCCGCGGCACGCCAACTCGGTACGTCCCGCTTGAGCACCACCGGGTTCACCACGCCGGCAGCGGCCATGGATCCGTTACCGGCCTGCTTCCGATCGAACACATGCACCCGCAGGCCGCGCGCCAACAGGATTTCGGCCAGCACAGCACCGGCTATCCCGCGGCCCAGGACAAGAGCATCATGCGTGTATTGCACGGTGCGAAGGTCGCATCACGCGGCCAGCAAACGCGCCATCCTGAGCAACAGTTCCTCCTGGTCATAGGGCTTCTGGACCAGGTCGTTGGCACCGGTACCGCGCACGGTGGCGTGCAGGTGCGGCAGGTCGTAGGCCGTGAGCACCAGCACCGGCGTTTCCACGCCGGCGGCACGCAACTCCTCCACCAAGGAAAGCCCGTCCACATGCGGCAATCCAAGGTCCATCACGATCAGGTCGGCCTTGTCCAGCGCTACCAGTTCGGCCAGGGAGCGGCCATCGCGCAGCGCGGTTACACGCCAGCCGGCGGTCACCAGGCGCTTCTCGAGCAGCTTACGGACAAGGGCATCGTCCTCGATGATGATCACATGCGGCATACGGAGGGCTGTACTTACCGGCCCTCCTACGCATTGGCACGCCCTGGGGTTCAGGTCAGTTCCAGGATGCTCTCGCTGTGGCCGATGGTGGCCGGGTAGATAAGCACCACGGAATAGCCTTGGAACTGCTTGTCCATGCGCCGTGGCAGCATGTCCAGACCCGTTGTGTAGGACAGGGAGCCGGGTCTGGCGCTGACCAGTACGATCAGGTCGCTCGGCGTGGCATGGTCGGCGAGCAACTGGGCCGGATCCCCGTCTTCGACCAGAGGGACCAGACCCGGTTCGAAGGAAAGCTTCATTTCGCGTGCCTTGGCCACTATGGCGGCGTGGGTGGTTGGCTGGGCGATCAGGTCAACGCGCAAGCCGAGCTCGCGTGAGAGGCGATGCACCATGCCCAGCCATTGACCGAAACCGGCCTCCAGCTCGGCCAGCGGAGGGCACAGTAGCACCATCCTGCGGTGGCTTGTCAGCGCTTTGTTCATCCGGGTGACCAGCACCAGCTTATCGTAGTTGCGGATCACACTGTCCATCTTCGGCCCGAAGAGCCTGTCCAAGAGGGTCACGTGATCGCTCCAGCCCAGCAACAGGACATTGGAGAAGGTCTCCCGGGCAATGCGGATGATGCCCCCGGCAATGTTGTTGTCGATGGTGACCACCGTGTTCACCGGGGTTTCGCTGGCCGAAGCGTAGCGCACCTGGTCGTTCATCTGGCCACGCACACGCATGGCCCGTGACTGGGCGCGCTCGTCGTTCTCCACCACGTTCACCAAGGTCAGCGGCTGGTTCAATGTGCGGTCACGCAGCACTACGGCAAGGTCGAGCAAAGGGCCCAACGCGGCGGGTTCATCGCAGGGTATCAGGATCCGCTCCTTGTCCAGCTCATCCTTGTCGTGCAAGGTTTGCTGATCACCATCGCCGGCCATTACGATCTTGCGCGCTGCGGAATCGGTGGCGAAGCTGGCGATGAGGCAGGTCACCAGGATCAGGATCACCGTTCCGTTCAGGATGTTCTCATGGATGATCCCCGCTTGGAACCCGACCAGGATGATGGCCAGCGTTGCTGCGGCGTGCGAACTGCTGAGCCCGAAAATAAGCTGGCGTTGTGCCCCGGTATACCGGAATACGAGCTGGGTGAGCAGCGCGGCCAACCACTTGCCCGCCAGGGCCACCACGGTGAGCACACCGGCCACGAGCAGTGCCATGTTACCCTTGGCCAGCACCCGCACGTCCACGATCATGCCCACGCTGATCAGGAAGAAGGGAATGAACAAAGCGTTCCCCACGAACTCCAGGCGGTTCATCAACGCGGAGGAATGGGGGATCAAGCGGTTCAGCGCCAGCCCTGCCACGAAAGCGCCGATAATGGGCTCCACTCCCGCCACCTCGGCCATGAACGCTGCGAAGAACACAGCGGCCAGCACGAACACATAGTGCGAGGTCTTCTCGCTTTCCAAACGGCCGAAGAACCACCGTGCGATGCGCGGCAATACCGCGAACATGAAGATCAGGAAGATGACCATGGAACTGCCGAGGCGGATCCAGAAATCGCTGTTCAGCCCCCCCGCATCGGCACCCATGATCACCGCGAAAAGCAGCAGGACCGCGGTGTCGGTAAGGATGGTGCCGCCCACCGTAACGGCCACGACCTGGGTCCTGCTGAGGCCGAACTTGGAAACGATGGGGTAGGCCACCAGCGTGTGCGTGGCGAACATGCTCGCCGTGAGCAGGCTGGCGCTTTCGCCATATTGCAGGAGGTAGCGACAGGCCGGGTAGCCGATGGCCATGGGTATGGCGAAAGTGAACAGGCCGAAGAGCAGGCTCTTGTTGCGGTTCCGACGGAACTCGTCCATGTCCAGCTCCAGACCCGCGATGAACATGATGTACAACAAGCCGATGGTGCTGAAGAGTTCCACGGCGCTGTTCTTCTCCAGCACGTTGAGGGCGTGCGGCCCCATGATGACCCCGGAAATGATGAGCCCGATGACCCCCGGAACACGGAACTGGCGCAGCACCAAGGGTGCCAGCAGGATGATGAACAGGATCACGCAGAAGACCAGCACAGGATTCTGCAGGGGCAGCGCGAATTCATGCGCCAGATGCTCGAAGAAGGATCCGTACTTCACGATGGCGCTGGGGACGTTCGCCACAAAGATGGATCGCGGCGGCCAGTGGACAATACCGGGAACCGCGACACCAACGCACTATCTCCTTTCACGCAGGGACCGCGTCGTGCAGCAACTTACGATCCGGATCGCGTGGCAACTACCGACCCAGCGGGCCCGGCGACTTGAAGATCCAGAATTTCTGGCCCACGAAATTGAACGAGGCACAGAAACCAGTGGCTCCGGCGAATGCGAAGAAGTACTTGTACGGGACCTCCGCGAAGAGGGCTTGTCCATGGAGCAGTTGCAACAGGCCGGAATTGATAAGCACGTTCAACACCAGTGATATGCCATAGATGAACATGAACTTGGCGAACCTGCGGTGCGATCGATCCTTGCGACGCCAGGTCCACCGTTTGTTCAGGTGGTAGGTGACCATGAGCCCGCACAGGAAGGACATGGTCTTGGCCAGGGCCTCGTTGCCCAAGGTGCCGGGCAGCACATTCTCCGGAAGACTGTTGAGCAATAGCCAGTACGCACTGAGGTCGGTAAGCACCGCCAGCCCGCCGATGAACGCGAACTTGGTGAGTTGCTTGTTCGTCTCCGTTAGCGCTGCCATGCCGGGTAACCTAGTTTCGGTTCAATGCTCAGTTGCCGCCGGTGATCGCCTTGAACAGGTCGTTCCCGTTGGCGAACAACAGGAGTCCCAGGAGCAGGAACATACCCACCATTTGCGCCACTTCCAACACGCGTTGGTTCGGTGCACGGCGGAAGACCATTTCGTACACCAGGAACACCACGTGCCCGCCGTCCAGCGCAGGGATCGGCAGTATGTTCATGAAGGCCAGCACGATGCTGAGGAAGGCGGTCATGTTCCAGAACACCTGCCAATCCCAAGTAGGGCTGAAGAGCCCACCGATGGAACCGAAGCCTCCGATCTGCCCGGCTCCCGACTTGGTGAACAGGAGCTTGAGCGAACTGACATAGCCGCCCAAGGTCTCCAAGCCGTATTCGATCCCTGCAGGCACGGCGGTGAACATATCGAATCGCTCCTGGGCCAACTCGAAGTAGGCCGAAGGTGGCCGGTTACCGATCCCGATCAGCCCTGCATCGTTCACCTGTACCGGTATGGTCAGCTCCGTTCCTGAACGATCCACCAGGATCCGCACTTCCTCGCCCTTGTGGGCCGCCACCGCTGTGCGGAAGTCGTTGAAATACGCCGCCGGCTCACCATTCACCTGAAGGATACGGTCGCCCTTTTTCAGGCCGCTCGACAAGGCAGTCCCATTGGCCAATATCGTATCCACATAGAATGGAACGCGTGGAGCGAAGAGGATCCGTTCGCTCCGGTCCAGGATCTTGTCGGTGATCTCGGGACCCAGCTGCACTTCCATCGGCACACCATTGCGCTCAATGGACAGTTTACGTGCACCATCGATCAGTATGGCCTTTGAAACCTCCTCCAAGGTGCGCGGGCTTTGCCCCTCGATGGCCAGGATCACATCCCCTTCCTGCACACCCTCCTCCTTCATCACTTCGCTCGGGTGCACGCCGTACTTCACCTCGGTCAAGGGCAGATAGTCACGCCCCCACGTGAACAGGATGCCGATGTAGATCGCCATGCCCAGCAGCAGGTTCACCGTAACCCCGCCCACCATGATGATGAGGCGCTGCCAGGCCGGTTTGCTGCGGAACTCCCAGGGCTCGGCAGGTTTGGCCATCTGGGCCTTGTCCATGCTCTCGTCCACCATGCCGCTGATCTTCACATAGCCTCCGAAAGGCACCCACCCGATGCCGAACTCGGTCCCCTTCCAATTC
>JBIIYD010000136.1:0-8002 GCA_044347005.1 Flavobacteriales bacterium
TGCGTTGCTGCGGATGAAGGTCTTCGGTTCGATGCGCATCATGATGATCATGGTCCTGCCCGTCATCATCGGCGCCACCATCTTCCGACCCGAATGGTGGTGGATCCATGCGCTCTTCGGCGTGGGCATGCTGGTGCTTGTGGGCTACGCCATCGTGCTGAAGTACGCCAACTACCGGCCGAACATGCGCCTGGAGGCCAACGGAGCCAATGTGTCCGTGGCCGCGCTCTTCGCCGTCCTGCCCGGCCTTGGCGTGGTGCCGCTCGTGATGCTGCTGACCGAATGGCCCAAGGCCTGCGCCAACCTCAACGCATACTTCCATGCTCACGATCGCTGATCTCCGCTGCGCATACGACGACAAGCTGGTCATGGAGGTGCCCGACTTCAGGCTCGCGCCAGGCGTTCACGGCATCGTCGGGCTCAACGGGGCGGGTAAGACCACCTTGCTCAACGCGCTCTACGGCTTTGGGCGCAACACGGAAGCGCGGGTGTTGTGGAACGGCGAGGACATGGGACATCGCAACACCGCGTTCCAGGAAGCCGAGAGCTACTTCCACCCCGGCATCACGGGCAGGGAATACCTGGACCTCTTCATGCCCGGAGGCGATCACACGGGTCTTCATGGGTTGAACGAGCTGCTCGAAGTGCCGCTGGATACCTTGATCAGCACGTATTCGACCGGCATGCGCCGCAAGCTGGCCATCCTGGGAGCCTTGCACCTCGACCGACCGCTGGTGATGTTGGACGAACCGATGAACGGCCTCGATCTCGCTTCCGTACGTGTGGTGGAAGCCGTGCTGCGCAAACTCGCTGAGCGCGGTCGCACGGTCATCATCACCTCCCATGTCCTGGGGCCTTTGGTGGCCCTTTGCGACCATGTCCACCTGCTCAAAGGCGGACGCATCGCACGCACCTTCGACCGCGGTCATACCGGCGATCTGGAAAGCGAACTCTTCGCCGAGCTGGACCAGCGCACGCAGGAGACGATCGCGCGGTGGGATTGAGGTATTCAGGTTGGATCGGGCAGGAATAGTTGCCGGAAACCTAAGGCAACTTCACAAAGCCCCGCTGCCAAACCCCGCCCGCGGTCGAAACGCGCGCGGTGAAGTGCCCCGGCGCAAGTCCACGAATTTCCACGACGAACCCCTCGCCCGTGTTGGTCATGATCTGCCGCACGATGCGGCCTTGCGCGTCGATCAATTCAACGCTACTCATCGCTGCAGTGGAGCGGATCGAGAGCTGCTCATGCGCTGGGTTCGGGAAGAGCAGGAGCCCGGATGAACCGTTCTCGTTGATCCCGGTCGTGCAGGTTTCGAAAGCGCCTGCATCGAGCAGCGCGTGTTGGCAGCGCAAGATGCCTTCCACAGGATGCACGTATTCCCACAAGGCCACCAGCGGATAGCCACTGTTCGCAAGCCCTGCCGGTATACCCAGGTTGTGCGCCGGTGAATCCGTATCGATCCGGTAGTCGTAATTACTTGGAGTGATGAAGCCGCAACTGCTGATGTCCGTGCGACGCAGGTTGGCGAGCGTATCGATGGTCGCGGGCCAGGCCGTTACAAAGCTGCCGCCACCAGCGAGGATGTTGTTGAAGGCCTTGAAATACACCGTGCCCGGCATCTGGAAGAAACTGCCCACGCTCTTCTCGTTCACCAAGGTGTTGTTCACCGCGTACAGTTCGTGCGGACCGGGATTGCTCAAGCCCTCCAGGCCGAAACCGACGAGGTTGCTGTTCTCGCCCTGCGGACCTTGTTGGATCGCATTGCCGATGAGGTAGGTGGTGCCGCCGTTGGGCAGGTCGATCTCGCGGCTGGCATCGCCATCGGCCTCGTTGCTGAAGCGGTTGTATTCGATCACGTTCACCTGCGCACGGCTCTTCAGCTCATGGCCGATGTGCGCGTGGTGGCTGTAGTTGAATCGGAAGATCAACGAGTCGATGTTGTTGATGTAGAGGTTGTGCGATTGACCGTCGCCAAAACCGTTGTAGGCGAACTCGCAGTGTTCGATGCGGATGGTGCTGGGGTTCACGGTGCCCGCCAGGATACCGTTCTCGTTGTGGTGGAAAGAACAACGCCGCACGGTGAGCCCACTGCCTTCCTGCCTGATGCCCGCACCGTTCTCATCGGGCACGGCGCATTCACTGAACTCGATCCACTCCACGGTGGTGCGATCGCCTTCGATCACCCAGATGGCCTTGCCACCCCACGCGTTGCCGTTGCTCTCCAGGTGGGCCATTCCGCCAACGCCCCGCAGCACAAGATCATCGGCCTGCCAGCGCGCCACGTCGCTAGGGTACACGCCCGCTTCAATGTTCACCGTATCGCCGTTGCCCACCAAGGTGCTCACCTGGCTGGGTGCGGTGTAGGTCTGGCCGGGTCCTACCTGCCAACTGGTGGCATTCAGCACCTGGACCAGGCCAACGGCGATCGGCAGTAACGCGGCGCGGCTGTTCATTCTTCCGAAGTTACACAAAGCCCATCCCTGCGCACGGCGTAGATCCACTCGTCCTCGATCTTCCCGTTCTTGATCAAGGTGCCGATCAGTTTCGCCTCCAGGATGAACCCGGCCTTCTCGAGCACCCGTTGCGAGGCCCTGTTGCTGCCGAAGGGCGAAGCGTAGATGCGCGTTATTTCGGGGAAGGTGTCGAAGCCGAGTTGGACCATCTTCCCGATGGCGGCGGACATGATGCCCTTGCCGCGGTGTTCCTTCGCCAGCCAGTAACCGAGTTCCATGTTGTTGCGCCACAGGTCGGTCTTGGGGTGCAGGCCGATGGCACCAGCGCATTCGCCATCCACCTCGATGCAGCGGCGCAGTGGTGGGTTCGTATGGATCGCGAGTTCAAGGAAGCTCCTGCCATCGGCATCCGTATAGGGGTGCGGGAACGTATCGGTGAGCTTGGATGCCACGCTCGGGTCGTTGGCATGTTCTACCAGAGCCGGTAGGTCGTCGGCACGGAAGGGGCGGAGGATGAAATCGGTCATGCTCGTGATGGACCTGTAGTGTATTCGGGTATCGACCGGTCACCGGCGATCGAGCGGTGAAGCGTACCCGGCTTTTGTCATGGTACGACCCTAATGGTCGATATTCCGTTCGCTTGGTATACCCGCAGGATATACACAGCAACGGCCCTGCCGTCCAGCGGCACGTGTACTTCCCCTCGGTCGCCACCGGGCAGGGTGCCCACCAGCCTTCCCGTTATGTCATGCACATCCACCGATCCAATGGCTGCATCGGAGCGGAGCACCATTGATCCGTCATGGCGCAGGACCGTCAGTTCCGAACCCTGATGGTAGGGCGTCGCTGTCGTCAGGTCCACCAGCGTGGTGCTCACCGTATTGGTGATAACAGGCTCATTGTAGTCGAAGAAGATGGCGGCGGTGTTGGTGATCACATCGTTCACCATCACACCTTGGGCCGGGGCGATGCGGTAGCGGATAAAGCCCTGCGAAGCATCGAAGTCGCTTCCACTGTCCGGAAGGTTGATGTTGTCGAAACGAAAGACCGCTGAACGTTCCGTGATCGCCGCCGTCCAGGCATGGCTGGCACCGATCACTTCAAAGGTCCCCAGGTCCAGCAGCGGGTCGATCTCATCCTCGATCCGAACATCGATGGCCACATCGTTGCCGGTGTTCTGGAAACGGACCACATAGTCCAGCGTTTGCCCGGCCAGTGCGTCCTGGATCATCAGGTCGCCTTCGGGCATCACCTGTTTGTCGTTGGGGTCGAAACTGGCGGTGACCATCCGTTGTAACGCTGCGTTATTGTCGGCCGGGTGTTCGTCCGTGCCGGAAGCCGTCAGGTCCGCCATGAAGCTCAGTTGTGTTCCTGCCGTTGCCGTCGGTGGAACCGAAAGGGATGCCGTGAACGAGGCTTGGGAGAAGGGTTGCAACAGCTGCACGTTCCAGGTGATGCTGTTCCCGTTCTGCGAGGCGGCCAAGGGGGAGGATGAGACATAGCCGAGCAGCAGGTCAAAGGCGAAGAGCAGCGTTCCCCCCTGGGAGGTATTGCCCACGTTCCTGCACGTGATCACCACTTGTGTGTTCCATCCGGGGCGGCATGGCCCGGTGCCGGTCATGGACACTTCCAGGTCGTTCACCGAACCCACAGGCGACAGCCCGAAGTCGAGTCCCGTGGTGTTCGGAGGTATGTTCACGGTATACGATCCGCCGATCGGACAACTCACCGACCACAGGTTGTTCAAATTGGGGATCCCCACGGTGTAGGTTCCCGTGTTCAGGTGCGCTGTATAGTTCCCGTTGCTGCCCGAGCCAACGAGTTGGGACTGCACGCCGTTGGCAAGAACGAAGGCCCCGGGTATCGATGGCTCGCCAGTCGTGTAGCCGCACGAATTGTCGTTGTCCAGGTACACCTTGCCGGAGATCGTATTCGGTCCACAGGTGTTCGGCACTTCAATGGTGAGCACAGTTGGGCAAAGACCGCATGTGCCGGAGGTAGGCACCAGGAACAGGGAATGGGTTCCCGGCGGGAATCCGGTCATCACGATGGGTGATTGGGTGTAGTCGCCGATCTCCCCGGTCGGTGAGTCGATAGCGACCAACACACCGCCACAGGACCCGGTCGCATTCACGTTCTGCAAGGTCACCACATTGTTCGAACAGTCCAGCGGGTCCGGTTGCACCAGCACGTCGGCCGTTACGGGGATACCTGGGTCGATCCAGAACTGGGTGCCACTTTCCGTGCAACCCATCGCGTCCGTCACTTCAACGGTCACCTCGGCACTGTTCAGGGTCCATTCCACCGGTATCTGGCTGTCCGTTCCTACCTGGTTGCCCGAGGCGTACCACGTGATCGAATAGGGCCCCGTTCCTCCACCGATGACCACGCCGATGTCGAACCCGATCAAATAGCAGTTGCCGGTCTGGTAGAACTCGTAGGTGAATCCGCACTGGGCGGCAGCGCTCGATGCCCACAGGAAAGGGAGCATCATGCACAGTAACCGGTAGAAGCGGTCCATGGTAGGTAGGATGCAAAGTGCGATGAGCGGCTTCTACATCGTGTGAAAGATAGCACGGCATGGCCCTGTTCCTGTTCGAGCACCAGGGCCCATGGGGCACTCGCCGGCCTGCGTTCGTTTGCTTCTTTTCGATCGTTCCCTTATACCATTTCGCATTAAGGTGTAGGCTAGAGATGCGAAGGGATTTTTGCGCAGGGCGATACGGCGGGGTCGTTGCATAGCCAGAGCTATGGAACGATCACGACGGAGAAGCCATGCGGAAAAAGCGCGAGTAGATCGGTCTAGACCTTAGTGCGAATTGGTATTGCTCATTCCGGACCCCGCCTTGCCGACAGATCTGCACAACTACCGCCACCGCGATCGGAACTCAACGGTCCTCAGTGGTCGGTGTGGATCTTGCCGCCCATCGGCACGATGCCCGGTCAGCGAACAGAAAGCCCCGACCACCATGGTGCGGCCGGGGCTTCCTTTTCACCAAGCGTTGGCTCGGTGCCTGTTGCTCATTTCGTTTTCGAGTAGGTCGGTGTCAGGCCCACATGGTGGAACATGAAGCTCCATTTGTCGGCCTGCTGCTGGATGATCATGCTGGTGGGCATGCCTGCGCCGTGGCCTGCCTGGGTCTGCACACGGATCAGCACGGGCGCATCGCCCTGTTGCGCTTCCTGCAACGCACTGATGAACTTGAAGCTGTGCGCCGGCACCACGCGGTCATCGTGGTCGGCGGTCAATACCATGGTGGCCGGGTAGCTGGCCGGTCTGGTGTTGTGCAGCGGTGAGTACTTGATCAGGTAGTCGAACTCCTCCTTGCTGTTGTCCGCATTACCGTACTCCGGCACCCAGCCGAAACCTGCGGTGAACTTCTGGTAACGCAGCATGTCCAATACGCCCACTTCGGGGAAGGCCACCTGGACCAGATCGGGGCGTTGGGTCATCACCGCGCCAACGAGCAGGCCACCGTTGCTTCCACCGTTGATCGCCAGGTGTTGCTTGTCCGTCCACTTCATGGCGATCAGGTATTCGGCCGCGGCGATGAAGTCATCGAAAACGTTCTGCTTTTGCTCTTTCATGCCGGCCTTGTGCCAGTCCTCTCCATATTCGCCACCTCCGCGTAAACTGGGCTGTGCGAACACACCGCCTTGCTCCAACAACAGCATGCGGCTGGTGCTGAAGCTGGGGCTCAGGCTCACGTTGAATCCGCCGTAGGCGTATAGCATCGTGGGGTTCTTGCCGTTCATCTGCACGCCTTTCTTATGCACGATGAACATGGGCACCTTCGTTCCGTCCTTGCTGGGGTAGAACACCTGCTCGGTCACGTACTCCGTGGGGTCGAACTTCAGCTCGGGGCGGTAGAACACCTCGCTCTTGCCCGTGGCGTAGTCGTACTTGTAGATCGAACCGGGATCGGTGAAGCTGGTGAAGCTGTAGAAGCCGAAGGTGGCATCGCGCTTTCCGCCGAACCCACCTGCGCTGCCGAGGTCGGGCAGTTGGATCTCCACCTCGTTGCTGCCATCCAGTTCGAACCGGTGGATGCGTGTGGTGGCGTCCTTCAGGTAGCTGGCGAAGAGGTACTTGCCGCCGGTGCTCACACTTTCCAGCAAGTAGTCACGCTGGGCGATCACGTCCTTCCAATTCTCTTTCCCCGGGTTCTTCGGGTCCACCTCCACCAGGCGGTAGTTGGGGGCATCCACCGTGGTGGTAACAAGGAACTTGCCGGTGGCGGGCACGAGATCCACGATGCTTGTCTTCTGCTCGAAGCCGGTCTGTAAGGGAACCCACTTGGTGCCGGGTTTGGGCATGCCACCGGTGCGCAGGTCATGGAAGTACATCTCGTAGCCGTCGGTACCGGTGCTTACGTACAGGGTGGCGAATTCTTCGCCCTCGGTGACACCGGCACCCACGTACAGGTCGCCATTGGTCTTGTTCTCCCAAACCAACACATCCTTTTCTTGTGGGTCGCCGAGCTTGTGGTAGTACACCTTCTGGAACTTGCTGGCCGCGCTA
This sequence comes from Flavobacteriales bacterium, assembly GCA_044347005.1. Taxonomy (GTDB): domain Bacteria; phylum Bacteroidota; class Bacteroidia; order Flavobacteriales_F; family PHOS-HE28; genus PHOS-HE28. The sequence continues at coordinate 6,977 of JBIIYD010000136.1, forward strand.
AGCTCGGTGCCTTTGACAGGCTCGGGGTAGCGGCTGTAGAAGAATCCGTCCTTGTACCAAGCCACTCCACTGAACTTGGCCCACTTCAGCACATCGCTCGTTTGCTTCATGGTGCTCAGGTCGTACACCGTGATGTCCTGCCAGTCGCTGCCGGCCTTCTGCACACCTACGGCCATGTATCGGTCCGTCTTGTCCGCTCCCAATGGGCTGAAGGTGGTGGTGCCGGCAGGGTCGATCGCATTGGGGTCTATGAACACCTGGTCCTCACCGTCCAGCCCTTTGCGCACATTGATCACGAACTGGTTCTGCAGGCCGCTGTTCTTCCAGATGAAATACAGTTCGCCCACCTTCATGGGCCCGCCCAGTTTGGGGAAGTTGTACAACTCCTCGAAGCGCTTGGCCACGCCATCGCGGAAAGGGATCTTACCGAGATGCGCCTGGGTCACCTCGTTCTGCCTTTTCACCCAATCCGCCGTTTCGGTACTGGTGTCGTTCTCCAACCAGCGGTAGGGGTCGGCGATCCAGGTGCCATGCAACGTGTCACCGGCAAGGCTGTCCTTGCGGGTCTGCGGATATTCGATCGGTGTTGCGGTCATTTCAGGTTCGGGCTCTCCACAGGATTGTAGTGCTGCAAGGAGGACCGGGAGCATTAGGAGGACAGGTTTCTGCATGGTTCCAGTGGCCGGTGGTTAAGGCCACCGGTCAGGATCCGAAGGTATGTGCCGCTGGTGGATCGGTGCCGCCCCGAGGGACGACCAGCACTTTTCAGTGACGAAGGAGTGCCCGGGTCACGCCCGCTTGCGGTACTGCTTCTGCTCCGGGCTCAAGGAGTACACGGTGCCGGGGGCATTGGTCAGGTCGACGCGCACGTCCAGCTGGCCGGCCAGGGTATGGATCAGTTCCATGCCCAGGCTCTGCGGTTTGCTCCAGCTGTTGCGGTCGGGCAATCCCACGCCGTCGTCGCCGATCAGCAACTGCAGCCCATCGGATTCGTTGCCGTCCAGGTGTACGATGATGGTGCCCGTG
>JBIIYD010000138.1:0-7977 GCA_044347005.1 Flavobacteriales bacterium
GCTACTTGTAGAGCAAGCGCAAGTAGCCAGAGGCCAATGGCCAAAAGCCAATGGCGCATTCCATGAAACAACACGCAGCCATCATCGACCTCGGTACCAACACCTTCAAGCTCCTGCTTTGCGAGCGACATGATGGGACCCTGCGCGTTATCCATCGCGAAGAGGTGCCGGTGTACCTGGGCCGGGGCGGCATCGAGCAAGGCCTGATCGCACCGGACGCCTTCGAGCGGGGTTTGGAGGCCTTGCGCGCATTCCGTGAAACAGCGCTGGCCAATGGTGTGAACAGACTACGTGGCTTCGGCACATCGGCCCTGCGCAATGCGCGCAACGGTGTCGCTTTCGTGCAACGTGCCAAGGAAGAACTGGACATCGATATCCGCATCATCGCCGGCGACGAAGAGGCAGGACTGATCCTCGAAGGCGTGCGCCAGGCAGTGCCCCTGGGCAACAAGCCTACCCTGATCATGGACATCGGCGGCGGCAGCACGGAATTCATCCTGGCCACCGAAAAAGCCCTGATGTGGAAACGCAGCTTCGAGCTGGGTGTGACCCGCCTGCGCGAGCGCTTCCCGTGCAGCGACCCGATGACCTTGGACGAGGAGACCCGCATCGCGCAGCACCTGGATAGTCAGCTGGAGCCCTTGTACGCGGTGATCGAGCGCCACGAACCGCACCTGCTGATCGGCAGCGCCGGCAGCTTCGACACGCTTGCAGCCATGGTGGCCGCCGACTCCGGCACCCTGCTCGCCGACGACGCCACGACCCTGGCCTTCGACGCGCACACCTTCGGTGAACTGAAGGACCGCCTGATGCGCATGACGCGCGAAGAACGCCTTGCCGTGCCCGGCCTGCCGGAGCACCGCGTGGACACGATCAATTACGCGCTGGTGCAGATCGAACGTGTGCTGCTGGCAGGCGGCATCCGCGACCTGGCGTGGAGCCGGTATGCGCTGAAGGAAGGCGCAGCGTCGCAGTTGGCGGTGTAGATTCGGCCACCGCGCAAGCGCCGCCCCGAGAGTATGACACGCGCCGGAACACCTTCCACTTCGCATTCGGTACCCCGTGAACGTGCGACCCTTTCGCGTGGCGTGAAGGAGACGATGTTCATCCTTGCCGGCATTTGTTCGGCCGCCTTCGGCCTGGAGGGTTTCCTGTTGCCGAACGGCTTCCTGGACGGTGGCGCCACGGGCATAGCGCTGCTGGGTAGCCGCTTGTCGGGCCTTTCCTTTCCGGTGCTCCTGGTGCTCATCAACGTTCCCTTCCTGGCCCTGGCCTACCGGCTCATCGGCCCACAGTTCGCGGCCAAGGCCACGTTGAGCGTGATCGGGCTGGCGCTCATGACCGCCTTCGTCGACTTTCCGGACGTGACCCACGACAAGCTCCTGGTGGCGGTCTTCGGCGGCTTCTTCGTAGGTGCGGGCATCGGGCTGGCGGTGCGCGGCGGCAGTGTGCTCGATGGCACCGAAGTGCTCGCCCTGGCACTGGGCAGGCGCATCGGTGTCACCATCGGCGATGTGGTCATGCTGGTCAACGTGGTCATCTTCGGCGCAGCCGCCCTACTGGTCGATGTGGAAACCGCACTCTACGCCATGATCACCTACCTCGCCGCCAGCAAGACCATGGACCTGGTGATCGAAGGCATCGAGGAATACACCGGCATCACCATCATCAGTGCCCACCACGAGAGGATCCGCTTGATGATCGCGAACGACATGGGGCGGGGCCTCACCGTGTACAACGGCAAGCGCGGCTATACCAAGGGCACCGAGGCAGCTGACGTGGACATCCTGTACTGCGTGCTCACCCGCTTGGAGGTGGGCCGCTTCCTGGCCGAAGTGGAGAAGATCGACCCCGACGCCTTCGTAGTGCAAAGCCCGGTAAAGGACGTGAAGGCCGGCATCCTGCGGAAGCGCAGGGCGCATTGAGGGCAGGGAACGATCTTTACCCCTTCAATCTTCAAGTCCATGGCCTCCATCCTCATCATAGACGACGAAAAAGCGATCCGTTACGCCTTGCGCGAGATCCTCGAGCACGAAGGTCACAAGGTGGAAGAGGCCGAGGATGGCGCTGTGGGCCTTGACAAGGCGAAGAAGGGCAAGTTCGACCTGGTGCTTTGCGATATCAAGATGCCCAAAATGGACGGCATCGAGGTGCTGGAGAAGCTGCATGCCCACAACGAGGAGCTGCCCGTGGTGATGATCAGTGGGCACGGCACCATCGACACCGCCGTGGATGCGCTGAAAAAGGGCGCCTTCGACTTCATCCAGAAACCACCGGACATCAACCGGATCCTGGTGAGCGTGCGCAACGCGCTGGACCGTGGCAACTTGGTGCAGGAGACCAAGGTGCTGCGAACGAAGGTGGGCAAGGCCAAGGGCAACGGCGTGCAGATGGTCGGCGAAAGCAAGGCCCTGCACGAGATCCGTGAGATGATCGAGAAAGTGGCCCCCAGCGACGCCCGGGTGCTGATCACCGGCGGAAACGGTGCGGGCAAGGAGGGTGTGGCCCGACTGCTGCACGAAAAGAGCCAGCGTGCCCAGGGACCCTACATCGAAGTGAACTGCGCCGCCATACCGGGCGAGCTGATCGAGAGCGAACTCTTCGGCCACGTGAAAGGCAGCTTTACCAGCGCCATCAAGGACCGCAAGGGCAAGTTCGAACTGGCCGATGGCGGCACCCTGTTCCTGGACGAGATCGGCGACATGGCGCTGGCAGCGCAGGCCAAGGTGTTGCGGGCCTTGCAGGAAGGGCGCATCACCCCGGTGGGCGGCGACAAGGACATCAGTGTGAACGTGCGGGTGATCGCTGCCACCAACAAGGACCTGAGGAAGGAGATCGCGGCCGGGAACTTCCGGGAGGACCTTTTCCACCGGCTGAGTGTAATCCCCATCCACGTGCCCAGCTTGGGCGAACGCTTGGACGACATCCCGCTGCTGGCCGAGCATTTCATCCAGATGATCTGCACCGAACAAGGGATCGCTCCGAAGAAGATCGCCGACAAGGCCATGAAGGAGCTGCAGAAGCTGCCCTGGACCGGCAATGTGCGCGAACTCCGCAACGTGATCGAGCGCTTGGTGATCCTGAGCGGCAAGGAGATCACCGAGGGTGATGTGAAGGCCTACGCAGTGCCGAGAGGCTGAAGAACCGGCATCAAGGCATTCCGACCGCACCTCGGCCCGGACCGGGCAGTGGAAATAATGCCGTTCCTGTTCCCGGACCTGCCGATGACCGTCCCGGAGGCCCTTGCGCGCCCTTCTTGAAATGCTAATAGGCAACCATGCCATGGCATAGGCGTCATGGATACAGGACCGCTCCGAGCAGAGGGTAGGCCCTTGGACCAAAAAACTCCCGACCATGGACACCATCATCTCCATCCACGACTATTTCTATGCCTTGATGGGCACGGCGTTCTACTACGCCTTGGGTTTCATCGCGGTGATCGGCCTCCTGGCACAATATCGCCTGTATGAGAAAGCTGGCCAGCCCGGTATCGCTGCATTGGTGCCCGTTTGGAACGTGATCGTGTTCCTACGCATCGTAGGCCGCCCGGCGGTGCAAGGGTTCCTGTTCCTCATCCCCATCTACGGACAGCTCTATTTCATGCCTAAAGTGTGGATCGAGGTGTGCCAGAGCTTCGGCAAACGCAGCATCGTCGACTACGTGCTCGTGATCCTGCTCAACGGCTTGTACATCCTGAACCTGGCATTGGACGAAAGCACCATTTACCTCGGCCCGGTGCACGGCGAGCAGAAGGCTCCGCCCCCACCGCGCTCCTTGAAGAAGAACCATTCCGCGTCGCCACTGGCCGCCTGAACAGGCCTTGGTCAAGCATGGCAAAAGGTCACCCTCGGGTGGCCTTTTGTGTTTCAAGCCTTCAAATGGGTTCTTTCCACCGCACCGCCGCTAATTGCGCATCTTGCCGATCACTATGAAGGTCTTCAACAAGGTTCGGCAACGCCTGCTCGATGAGGGCCGCCTCCAGCGCTACCTGGTCTATGCTGCGGGGGAGATCATCCTGGTGGTGCTCGGCATTTTTATCGCGTTGCAGTTGAACACGTGGAAAGCGGACCAGCGCGACCGGGCCTCGGAAAAGATCCACCTGGAGAACCTTCGGGAGGACCTGCAATTGCAACTGGAGGTGATCCACACCCAGATCGAGCATGACTCCAGCATGATCCACCGTGCGGATACGGCGATGAACTTCTTTTCCGGCACCATGAGCCTGGAGGACCTGGAGCGCAGGCTCTACGGCAGTCGGAAGCTGGGTTGGCGCAAGACCTTCGTGGCCAGCGATGCCACCTTCAAGGTTCTGCTTTCCACCGGTGGCATGAACCTGATCGGGGACCCACGGCTACGCACCGACCTGATGCGCTATCACCAGCAACTGGACTACACCACCCAGGTGGTGAACACGAACAACCGACTGATCGATGAACTCTTCAGCCTGAACGCGGCCAGCAATGCCACGAGCTTTTCCCGGGATGCGCGTGGAAACTTGGAGACGAACGTGGAACTCAGCGGCCAGGACCGCTTCCGGATCTACGAGAGCATCGAGCAACGTGGTGTCCTCAGCGAGATCGCGTTGGTCGTACTGGAGAAACAACGTATCGCGACAGAGCGGATGATCGAGCGATTGGACAAGGCGATCGATCAGCCCTGAAGCTCTGCCGCTTTGCTCAATGCATAGGCCATGCCGCCAGGTTCCTTGCCGCCGTCTGTGGCTTATCAAGCTTGTGCTTACAATAGCGACCTGACTTGTGCGGTAGGCCTCATGCCCCTCACATCGACGTTCAACGACCATGTGAAGCGAGCTTTGTGCAACCCGGTATGTTCCGGCATCTGTATTGTAACGGAACAGATACTTTCAGGGTCATTCGTGTAGAGCACACCATGCTTGTATTTCCTCCCCGAAACAGATCTAGAGGCCTCTTCTGGAGGACCTTTTGCATTCTGGTGTTCCAGCTGTGCATTGCCGCCGCGATCCATGCCCAACCCGGCCCCGACCGCCGCACCTTCTACCGCACCCGCATCCAGCACAACGCCGATGCGAGCGAACAGCTTCGCGCCATTGTTGAACTGCGGCGTCAGTTACCGGATACAGCCGATCCGGTGGACATCCGCCAACGGCACCCCACGCGCCTCGCCAGCCAGCGAGAAGCGCTGTTCCTGAACTTCCTGTGTTACGTGCATGAAGCACGCATCACCGGGCATGGCACCTGTGGGCTTCAGCAGGGGTTCAGGAACTATGAACGGATGGTGGCGATGGGGCCGGTGGACGGCTACCCATCGGCCGCGGAACAGCAGCAGGCCCTTGCAGAAGCGCGCAACCTCGAGCGTGAACTATGCAGGCGTGCGTTCGAGCGGAACGGCAGCCGGATGGAAACTCTTCCCCCGAACGCTTGTGGCTGTGCTTCCGTGTTGGAAGCGTTGATCCAGGAAGGCACGGATGCGCTTCGCGCACACGAAACCTGGGAGGCCAAGGAGGAAGCTCAACGAGCTGCCCATCGCGATGCCGCACGCCGCGATAGCCTCGAGCGGGCCGAGCAGGCACGCAACGCACGGCTTTCAGCGGCCATCTATGCGCCGAATGGCAAGCTCCTCAGCGATACTATCGTCCGGATCTCCACCACGGCCATCGACAGCTTGAACGATGAATTGCTCACGGCCATGTTCCTGGCGGCCGGCGAAGTGTTCCAAACAGGACCTGAAGCAGAACTCCATTGGGAAACTCTTGCCAATATGGTCCGAATGGACCACCCATTGACCTGGTCCCAACGGGTGAGAAAGGCGGGAAGATTGTTCAAGTTCGAGGACCTGATCACAGGCGATCCTGGAGGTCCCATCCGATTGAAGTTGTACTCCGAGCTCTCACTACAGAAGGTGGCGGACTACCTCGAGGATGGCGAGGTACTGGCCGTTCCCTACCGCGTGATGTTGGACCCCTCGCTCACCGGCACGAACGTTCGGCTGGACGCGGCGGATGGCTACGTGAACATCCGGCTGCGGCCGATCCCGGAAGTGAAGAAGGACTGATCAACTCAACAACTCCGCCGCCTTCTTCAGCGCTTCGGCCATGCCGCCGGGTTCCTTTCCGCCGGCCGTGGCGAAGTCGGGTTGGCCACCACCACCGCCCTTGATCAGTGGACCGAGCAGCTTGATCAGCTCACCGGCCTTCAGTCCGGAGGCATCCATGAAGGTCTTACCCAACGAAACGGCCAACAGCGGTTTACCATCGAGCACCGAACCGGCGATGAAGCCCAGGTCCGGGTGCTGTTCGCGCATCTGGTAGCCCAGGTCCTTCAGGCTTTGGGCATCCAGGTCCAGGCGTTCCACCAGGAACTTCACGCCTTTGCTGTTGGGCTTGGCGTTCACCGGCAATGAGGTGGCGAGGCCTTTCACCTTCTCCTTGGCGAACTTCTCCAATTCCTTGCCCATGGACGCGTGTTGCTCCATGAGCTTCTCCACTGCTTGCACGATGTCCGAAGGGTTCTTCAGCAAGGCGTTGAGGGCCTCCAACTTCGCGAGCTTCTCGTTGATCATGCGTTCGGCCTCCACGCTGGTGATGGCCTCGATGCGGCGGATGCCCGCGGCCAATGCGCTCTCGCTCACGATGCGGAAGGGACCGATGACACCGGTGCGCGACACGTGCGTTCCACCGCATAGTTCTACGCTCGGACCGAACTTCACCACACGTACGTTGTCGCCGTACTTCTCGCCAAAGAGCGCCATGGCACCCATGGCCTTCGCCTCGGCGATGGGCACGTTGCGCTTGTCCTCGAAGACGATGTCCTCGGCGATCATGGTGTTCACCTCGTGCTCGATGGTGGCCAGCTCCTCGGGCGTCACCTTGGCGAAATGGCTGATGTCGAAGCGCAGGCGGTCCGGTGCCACCAGCGAGCCCTTCTGCTCCACGTGCGTGCCCAGGTGCTTGCGCAGCACGTGGTGCAACAGGTGAGTGGCGGTGTGGTTGCGTGCGGTGAGCGCCCGACGCGAAGTGTCCACTTGGGCGGTGAGCGCAGCATCCACGTTCTTCGGCAGCTCCTTCGTGAAGTGGACGATGAGTTGGTTCTCGCGTTTGGTGTCGATCACCTCCACTTGATCCGCGCCTTGGATGAGCCAGCCTTGGTCGCCCACCTGGCCGCCGCCTTCGGCGTAGAATGGCGTGCGGTCGAGCACGAGTTGGAATTGGTCACCACCTTTCCCGCTGACCTTGCGGTAGCGCAGGATGTGGGCGGTAGTGCTGAGCTCGTCGTAGCCGATGAATTCGGTCTCCCCTTTCTTCAGTTCCACCCAGTCGCCGGTGGTGACGGCCGTGGCGGCGCGGGAGCGCTCCTTCTGTTTCTGCAATTCGGCGTCGAAACCGGACATGTCCACCTCGCGGCCTTGTTCGCGCGCCATGAGTTGCGTGAGGTCGATGGGGAATCCGTAGGTATCGAAGAGCTCGAAGGCCTTGTCCCCACTCAACACGCCTTTACTCTCGGCAAGCGCCTGCTCGATGCGTTTGGTGCCTTGTTCCAGCGTGCGCAGAAAGGCTTTCTCCTCCTCCAGCATCACGTTCTTCACAATGTCCTGCTGCTTCTTCAGTTCCGGGAACTGATCGCCCATCTGGCCTACGAGCACAGGCACCAGGTTGTGCATGAAAGGCTCGTTGAAACCGAGGAAACTGTAGCCGTAACGCACCGCACGGCGCAGGATCCGGCGGATGACGTAGCCCGCACCGGTGTTGCTGGGCAATTGTCCATCGGCGATCGCGAAGCTGATAGCGCGCAGGTGGTCGGCGATCACGCGCATGGCGATGTCCGGCTTTTCTTCCTTGCCATAGACCTTTCCACACTGCTTCGCCAATTCCTGGATCAGCGGCTGGAACACATCCGTGTCGTAGTTGCTGCGTTTGCCTTGCAGTACCATGCACAGGCGCTCGAAGCCCATGCCTGTGTCCACATGCTGGGCGGGCAGGGTGTGCAGGGAACCATCGGC
>JBIIYD010000009.1:0-25291 GCA_044347005.1 Flavobacteriales bacterium
GCTCAATATTCGAAGTTAAATGTCGGCCTTGCAGTGCCTATTTGGCGTCCTTCACTTCTTCGAAATCCACATCGGTCACGTCGGCGTCCGCGGTGGTGTTCGTATTGGCCTGTGCACCGCCGTTGGCCTGGTTGTCCTGGGTGGCCTTGTACATCTCCTCGCTGGCTGCACCGAATGCGGTGTTCAACTCGGCAACGAGCTTGTCGCAGGCATCCACGTCCTGGGCTTGGTGGGCGTCCTTCAGGCGGGTAAGGGCATCCTCGATGGGCTGCTTCTTCTCAGCTGGGATCTTGTCGCCGTATTCCTTCAGGCTCTTTTCGGTCTGGAAGATGAGGCTGTCGGCAGCGTTCAACTTGTCCACACGCTCACGGGCGATCTTGTCGGCATCGGCATTGGCTTCGGCCTCCTTCTTCATCTTTTCGATGTCGTCCTTGCTCAATCCACTGCTTGCTTCGATGCGGATGCTCTGCTCCTTGCCGGTGGCCTTGTCCTTGGCGGCCACGTGCAGGATGCCGTTGGCATCGATGTCGAAGGTCACCTCCACCTGAGGCACACCGCGTGGGGCAGGAGGGAGACCGTCCAGGTGGAAGCGTCCGATGGTGCGGTTACCTGCGGCCATGGGGCGTTCACCTTGCAGCACGTGGATCTCCACGCTGGGCTGGTTGTCGCTGGCCGTGCTGAAGGTCTCGCTCTTCTTGGTGGGGATCGTGGTGTTCGATTCGATCAGTTTGGTCATAACACCGCCCATGGTCTCGATGCCGAGGCTGAGTGGGGTAACGTCCAGCAGGAGCACGTCCTTCACGTCGCCGGTGAGCACACCGCCTTGGATGGCGGCGCCAACGGCCACCACTTCGTCCGGATTCACGCCCTTGTTGGGCTCCTTGCCGAAGAATTTCTTCACGGCCTCCTGGATAGCGGGGATGCGCGTGCTGCCACCCACGAGGATCACCTCGTTGATGTCGGTCGTCTTCAGGCCTGCGTTCTTGAGCGCGCTTTCGCAAGGTGCGATGGTGCGCTTGATGAGGCTATCGGCGAGTTGCTCGAACTTGGCCCGGCTGAGGGAGCGCACCAAGTGCTTCGGTATGCCGTTCACGGGCATGATGTACGGCAGGTTGATCTCGCTGGTGGTGGTGCTGCTCAGCTCGATCTTGGCCTTCTCGGCGGCGTCCTTCAGGCGCTGCAGGGCCATGGGGTCCTTGCGCAGGTCCAAGCCTTCGTCGTTCTTGAATTCATCGGCCAGCCAGTCGATGATGACCTGGTCGAAGTCGTCGCCGCCCAGGTGCGTGTCGCCGTCGGTGCTCTTCACTTCGAAGACACCATCGCCGAGTTCGAGCACGCTCACGTCGTGCGTTCCACCTCCGCAGTCGAACACCACGATCTTCTGGTCCACGCCCTTCTTGTCCATGCCGTAGGCCAGGGCCGCAGCGGTGGGTTCGTTGATGATGCGGCGCACCTTGAGGCCGGCGATCTCGCCCGCTTCCTTGGTGGCCTGGCGCTGGGCATCGTTGAAGTAAGCGGGCACCGTGATCACGGCTTCGCTCACAGTGGTGCCGAGGTAATCCTCGGCGGTCTTTTTCATCTTCTGCAGGATCATGGCGCTGATCTCCTGCGGGGTGTATTGGCGGTCGCCGATCTGTACGCGGGGCGTGTTGTTGGGACCTCGCTCCACCTTGTAGGGCACACGGCCCACTTCCGTGGTGCACTCGTCGAAGGAGTTGCCCATGAAGCGCTTGATGGAGAAAATGGTGTTCGTGGGGTTGGTGATGGCCTGGCGCTTGGCGGGGTCTCCCACCTTGCGTTCGCCGCCTTCCACAAAGGCTACCACGCTTGGGGTGGTGCGCTTTCCTTCGCTGTTCGCAATGACCACCGGCTCATTGCCTTCCATTACGGAAACGCAGCTGTTGGTGGTGCCTAGGTCAATGCCGATGATCTTGCTCATGGTGTCGTGGTCTTTCGTTGGGTGCGTTGTGCCGTATTGCACGGCGAGGCCCCGTGGTCAACCTCCGTGCCACCTCCTCGATCGCGGACATTTTCTGTCAGGCATGCAAAAAAGCCCGCCGGAGGGGCGGGCTTTCGCTGTCAAAAAGGCAGCAATGCGTCAGTCGCAGCCATAGGGAGGACCCGAGTTGAAGGCCGAGCAGAAGCGTAATGCGCCGGTGTACGGGCCGTTGATCAGCTCGTTGAGGGAGGCCGGATTGAGCTTCTTGCCGATAACGTCCTTGTTGTATCGGCTGGCGAACACACCGAAGGCGTTCTCCACATTGGAGTAGGGCGGCCGTTCTTCCACGATGCCCGATACCGGTTCGGAAAGGGTGAGGAAGGTGTGGAACTCGTCGTTGGCCACCGAGATCAGGAAGTCGAGCCCGGTGAAGATGCGCTTGTCGACGGTGGGGTCGGCAGGGATCACTGTGGCGAGCGTGCTATAGAACAGCTGGCCGTCGATGATCACAGAGAGCTGCTCCGGACTTTGGGAGTTGGCCGTAACGCGCGAACCGACGGCCTGGGTCACGCTCTTGTATACGGAATCGGTTCCCCGGACCTCGGTGTAGTTGAAGCGGTAAGAGACGGAGTAGCGCTTGCCATCGCGGTTCGAGGTCCACTTCACTTCATAGGCACCGTATCCGGTCACCGAGGAGACCAGGTTCACTTCGTTGAGCGGGCTTTGGACGACGGAGAAGATCGAGAAGTCGTTCACGATAGGCGCCGTGGCCTTTACCTGCTGGCCCCGCACCACCAGGTCCAGTTCGTAGTCACTGTCCTGCGACAGATAAACAGGCACCTGGCTTTGTGGAAGATTATACACGTTGTTCTCCCGGAAGTAGTAGAGCTTTTGTTCCGGCGAGTAGAAGGTGCCCGGTTCCCGGTTGGTCACGAGCGTATCGCGCAGCGGGAAGGAATCCACCCGTTGGCCGTTCACCCTGCGGTAGACCATGGCCCGTGTGATGTCCTCGTTGCGGTATTCGTTCGAATCCTGGATGGCGGCGTAGGTGAATGCGCTCCCTTCGCCCAGGAAAGCCTTGTTGATCTTCACGAAGTGCACCGTGTCGCGCATGTTCAACAGGCCATAGACCACAGTGTTGTCCTTGTACGGCGCGTTGATGTCCAGATCGGTGCTGCAACCCAGCATGGTGGCCGCAATGGTGAACAGGAGCAGGGAACGTTTCATGGAATACTCGGTGCCGTGAAAGGTCAAGGTCTTTCGCAGGGCGGTCAAAGATAGCGCAATGGCGTTGCGCGTCGAGCGCGTGCAAGGAGCGGTCCTGCTGGAACGGGTAGCGGCGTCCTGGCTAGGGCATCATCATCCTGCCACGCACCGGTTAGCTTTGGCCCGCGACCGTCCGATACGGGGGCATTCCTGCACATGAGCACCAGCCTGAAGAACGTGAAGCGTGTGACCACGCATACCTTGTTGGAAATGAAGGCCGGCGGTGTGCCGATCGCCATGCTCACCGCCTACGATTATTCGCTGGCCAGGTTGGTCGATGCTGCGGGCATCGATGTGATCCTGGTGGGCGACAGTGCCAGCAACGTAATGGCCGGCCACGAGACCACCCTGCCCATTACCCTGGACCAGATGATCTACCATGCCGGTAGTGTGGTCAGGGGCGTGGAGCGCGCCTTGGTGGTGGTGGACCTGCCTTTCGGCACCTATCAAGGGAACACCAAGGGGGCCTTGAATTCGGCCATCCGGATCATGAAGGAAAGCGGTGCCCACGCCGTGAAATTGGAAGGTGGGCGCGAGGTGATCGGTTCCATCGAGCGGATCCTCACCGCTGGGATCCCGGTGATGGGCCACCTGGGGCTTACCCCACAGAGCATCTACAAATTCGGCACCTACGTGGTGCGGGCCAAGGAAGAGGAGGAGGCCGAGCGCCTGCGCGAGGATGCCAAGCTCCTGGAGCAGGCCGGCTGCTTTGCGCTGGTCCTGGAAAAGATCCCCGCCAAGCTCGCCACGGAAGTGGCCGCGAGCGTGAGTATCCCCATCATCGGTATCGGTGCGGGTGGCGGGGTCGATGGCCAGGTACTCGTGCTGCACGATATGTTGGGGATCAACAAGGAATTCAATCCTCGTTTCCTGCGTCGTTATGCCGATCTCCATGGCGTGATCCACGGGGCGGTGGAGGGATACATCGCCGATGTGCGGTCCCGCGGTTTCCCCAACGCCGATGAGCAGTACTGAAGGGCACAGCCCCTTGCAGGTGCTCTTCCAGGACGCGTACCTGTGCGTGGTCCTGAAACCGGCCGGTATGCCGGTGCAGCCCGATGCCACCGGTGATGCCAGCCTGATCGGGATCTTATCCCGCCAATTGGGTGGTGCCGTTCTGGGCTTGGTGCACCGTTTGGACAGACCGGTGAGCGGTGTTGTGCTCATGGCTCGTGATCCGGAGGTGCTTCGCGACCTGAACGAACAATTCCGCGAGCGGGCGATCGCCAAACACTACTGGGCGATCGTGGAAGGACGGGTCGAGGGCACAGCCTCGGCCGAGTGGACCTTGTTGGAGCATGAACTGGACCGCGATGGCAAACGAAAGAAGGCCGTTTTACGTGCAGACCCGTCAAGGGTGCCGAGCCGATTGCGCTATCGTGTGCTCGTGATCGGCGATCGTTTTTCGCTGCTTGAGGTGGTGCCCGAGGGAGGGGCATTCCACCAGATCAGGGCGCAGTTGGGTGCTGCGGGCCACGCCATCCGCGGCGATGTCAAATACGGCGCGCGGCGCGGTGAAAAGGACCGGAGCATCGCACTCCATGCACGTTCATTGAGCTTCGTCCATCCCGTGACCGCTGCTCCCGTGACCGTTGAAGCTCCTGTTCCTGCCGGTGCCATCTGGCGGGCAATGCTCTCTGTGAAGCTCCGATCCTGAGCACGGCAGGAAGCTTTGTTTTGCTTTTTGCGCGGCAAGGTCTAGATTAAGGGCCTTCTTCACCATTTCAACCCAACGAACGCCCATGACGAACCGCTACGCTGTTTTACTGATCGCCGCGTTTTCACTGACCACGCTTCGTGCGCAAGTGCTCCTAAGTGATTCCTTGCTGGAATCCTACACCGCAGCCGAACTTGTCGACCTGGGCGTGGGAAATGCCCAGAACGACATCGAGGTGTACAAGCTGCGCTATGCCACCATCGATCCGTTCGGTCAGCCGACCATCGCCAGCGGAGCCTTGGTGCTGCCGATCACACCGGCGTGTTACCACCCCTTGGCCGCCTACATGCACGGCACCATCCTGGAACGGGAAGGTGTCCCCTCCCGCCTGAGCGGTGAGATCATCGTTGGCTATTTCCTGGGCGGTACGGGATACGTGGCCGTGCTTCCTGACTATCTGGGCCTGGGTGATAGCCCTGGGATGCACCCTTACATCCATGCCGAATCGGAAGCGACGGCCTCCATCGATATGATGCGTGCCGCACGGGAATTCTGTGCTGCACGGAGCGTGCAATTGAATGGGCAGGTCTTCCTCATCGGCTATTCCCAAGGTGGTCATGCGTGCATGGCAACACACAAGATGATCCAGGAAGAGTTTTCGGAAGAGTTCAATGTGACCGCCAGTGCACCATGCAGTGGTCCTCACGATGTGAGCGGCGTTCAGGCCGAGGTGATCGTTTCCCCTGATCCTTACCCAGCACCCAATTACTTGCCCTATATACTTCTTGCGTACAATTACGTCTACAACCTGGTGGACGATATCAGCGAAGTACTCAAGGAGCCGTACGACGTGCTGCTTCCTCCCTTGTTCGAAGGCAACAATGGATCGGGTCCTGTGGATGCGGTGATGCCCGTGGTGCCTCGCGAGATATTGGTGGACCAGGTGCTCGAGGATTTCACCAACGACCCCAACCACTTTTTCCGCGTTGCACTGCGTGACAATGACCTCTACGATTGGGTGCCGACCGCCCCGGTGCGGATGGGCTATTGCGAAAGCGACAGCCACGTGTCCTATCAGAACAGCATCATGTGCCGCGATGCGATGATCGCCAACGGTGCCACCTCCGTCCAAGCTGTCAGTGCCGGTGCCGGATTCGAGCACCAGGACTGTGCATTCCCCGCACTGCTTTCGTCCAAGAACTGGTTCGATACACAGAAATTCCCCTGTGAGTTCAACGGCATCGACGAAAGGCCGTCCATCGTCTGGAGCGTATACCCCAATCCTGCGAGTGACAACATCCGTCTCACGGCTTCGGATGGCATGGGCCACAACGTGCGTTGGGCTTTGCACGCGTCCGATGGCCGTCTGGTCTCCGACGGCAACCTTGCCGTGTCCTATGGCGAGGGATTCCTTGAATTGCCTGAGGCACCTGCCGGACTTTACGTCCTGCATCTGATGGGTGATGAAGGTAGCAGTACCGTTCGTGTCGTACTGGAGTGATCCGGTCCATATCCGTTAGTCCGAAGAAGCCTCCCCACAGCCTGTGGGGAGGCTTCCTCGCGTTGGTCCAATGTGTTCGCAAGGTCGGTCCATTCGCTGGGCGCGCAGTTCTAAATGAAGGTCGATCCAACTGATACGACCGTACCTGCAAATGGGGGGATTACCCATATATCGTCCCTACGGGACTGCACACGTGTCGTCCTTTCCGGGCTACAGGCCGCATCCGGAACAATGACGGTTTTGAGGAGGCGCTGACCGGCAGTGGTATTACTGCGGGTCCACATCGGTGACAAGCTGCACGGCCGCGTGCTGCTTGTCACTGAAGACCCGGTCGATGGTATCGCGCACGAAGGCTTTCTCGGAGGCATGAGCGCTGCGCCGAAGCTTCACAAGCAGCTTTCTCAGGTGGCGGTCGCGGATGCGGGATACGACCGGGATCTCGGGCCCGAGCACACGCTCTCCAAGTCCTTCGCGCAATGCCATGCCGAGCGCTGCCGCCGTGCCCGCTACACGATCCTCGTGGCGGTGCTTCAACGTGAGTTCGATCAACCGTGTGTACGGTGGATAGCCGTGTGCCTGCCGATGCTCCGCTTCGCGGATGTACATGCCGTCCACATCGTTGCGTACCACCAGGTCGAGTACCGGGTTGTGCAGGTCCTGTGCCTGGATGATCACCGTACCCGGAGTGTCCCGCCGCCCCGATCTGCCAGCCACCTGGGCCATCAACTGGAAGGCCCGCTCATGGGCACGGAAATCGGGGAATTTCAACAGGCGGTCGGCGTTCAGGATGCCCACGACACTGACACGGTCGAAATCCAAACCCTTGGTCACCATTTGTGTGCCCACGAGGATGTCCACAGCGCCTTGACCGAAGTTCGTCAGGATGCGCTCCAAAGCCTGCTTGCCCCGTGTGGTGTCCTGGTCCATGCGTGCCACCCGGGCTTCGGGAAAGAGTTCCCCCAGTTCCTCTTCGATCTTTTCGGTGCCGAAACCGAGCATGCGCAGGCGGTTGCTTCCGCAGTGGCCGCATGAGGTGGGTGGTGGGTAGTGCCTGCCGCAGTAATGGCAGCGCAATTGGTGGTCGTGCTTGTGGTAGGTAAGGCTCACGTCGCAATGGTCGCACTCCGGCACCCATCCGCATGTTTCGCACTGCCACACGGGCACATAGCCACGCCGATTCTGGAACACGATGGCCTGTTGTTTATGGGCCAGCGCAAGTTCGATCGCTTCGAAGAGCGTGCCGGTGAAATGGCCGCGCATCAGCTTCCGCCGGGCCGCGTCGCGCAGGTCAACACGCAGGATGGAAGGCATCGCCACCTCGCCGAAGCGCACCAGGAGTTCCACATGCCCGTACTTGCCGGACTTCGCGTTGTGCATGGTCTCCATGCTCGGCGTTGCGGAGCCCATCAGCACCTTGGCCTTGAACGGCGCGGCCAGCAATACGGCCATGTCCCGTGCATTGTAGCGAGGCGCCGGGTCGTTCTGTTTGTAGCTGGGGTCGTGTTCCTCGTCCACCACCACCAATCCCAATTTCAGGAACGGAAGGAACATGGCCGAACGAGCGCCCACCACGATGCTCGGTGCCTTGTCGCTTTGCATGCACTGTAGCCACAAGGCGGTGCGTTCATGCTGCGGCATGCGTGAGTGGAATACCGCGATACGGTCCCCGAAGCGTGCGCGCAGTCGCCCGATGATCTGGGTGGTGAGGGCGATCTCGGGAAGTAGGAAGAGCACTTGTTCGCCGCGCAAGAGCACCTCGTCCATGAGGGCGGAATACAACTCCGTTTTTCCCGAGGACGTTACGCCGCGCAGCAGCACTACGTCCTTGTCCACGAAGGCGTCCCGCACACGCTCCAAGGCCTCCTGCTGCGCTTGGGAGAGCAGGGGGGAGGGACGCTCCGTCAAGGCTTGCGAGGGTAGGCCCGCTTCGCGCTCATAGGTATCGAACAGGCCCTTTTCCACCAGTTTATGGACCATGGCGGCGGTGCATCCGCTGGCATGCACCAGCTTGTTGCGTTCCACTTCGCGCGGCGTATCGCTCAGGCAGCGGCTCAGTTCGATGTAGCGCATCAGGATGTGCAACTGCTTGGGCGCTTTCTCCAGTCGGTCGAACCAGGCGTGAAGAGCGTCCTCGGTGGAGGCTTCGGGCCGCAATGCGACATAGGTGACCATGCGTGGTTTCCACGTATCGGTCAACTTCTCTTCAAGCTGCAGGGCGCCCTGTTCCATCAGGCTCTTCACCGCTGGCATCGGGTCCTTGAGACCGAGGATCTCGCCCGCTTCCGCCAAGGTGATCACTTCACGGATGCGCAAAGCCTCCAACAACAACCCGGCGCGCCCATGACCTTCCGACGCCCCCGGTCCCTGTGCCGTAGCGACCAGTCGCGTTTCACTGCTCAGTGCCAATTGCGCGGGCAACGCGGCGATCATCACCTCGCCCAAGGTGCACAAGTAGTGCTCTGCGATCCGCTCCCAAAGGTCCAGTTGCTCGGCGGTCACCACGGGTGTGGCATCGAGCACGGAGAGTATGCTGCGGACATCGGTATACCCCGGATGCCGGTCATGGACCCGGCGCACGAGACCGCTGTACAGTTTGCGGCCACGCCCGAACGGAACAGCCACCCGCATACCGGGTTTCACCCCGTTCAGCGCCGGAGGAACGGCGTAGGTGAACAGACCGGGTACGGCCAGGGGGAGGATGAGGTCCGCGTACACTGTGAAGGATGCAAAGTTGATCCTTCGGTACCTCTTCCCAGCGGCACAATGCAGGTTGTGCAACTGTCATGGAACTGTATGGATCATTCGCCGACCCGGAACACGTGCAACAAAACACCGACAGAACTTGTCATGGGGGGCATGGCACGAGAAATGAAACAGCCCGAACCATCTGCTCCGAAGGCTGCACCCGAGGAGTATGTCTACATCATGGCGACCCCGCTTTGGCAGAAGTATTATCGGCAGGTGCGCAAGACCATCAAGTTCCCACGCTATTACAAGAAGGAGTTGAACTGGTAGAACGTTCCACCTCGATCTCGGGTGAATATGATGGACCGGGCTAACATGGTCATGGTCATAGTGAAAAGGACGTATTTTAGATTCGTCCTTGGATCCCATTAGGCTAAGCTCGTATTGTGAAATATCGCTCCTTTCGTTACGAAGTAACCCGGTGGTTGGGCTTGGGTCTGGTTCAAGGATTCGGTCGGTTGGTGGGACTCGTGGTCGGTCGAGTGCCGGTCATTGAGTCGGCCCAATTTCCTTTCACAACTCGGTTCGAAGAGAATTGGGCCGATATCCGGAAAGAGGCGATGGCCATCATTACTCGCGGGCAGGATGTGGATGTTCAGGAGTTTTTCAAGGAGCATGCTTCGATGATGAATGGAGCACATTGGCGCTCTTATGTTTTTCTTCTGTATGGCGTCGAATTCGAAGAGCACATGGAGGCTTGTCCAGTGACCGCCTCATTGGTCCGTGGTGTTCCCGAGATCTCCTCGGCAATGTTTTCGATCTTACCCCCAGGCAGCAGATTGACCCCGCATTACGGTCCATTCAAAGGGGTTCTGCGCTATCACCTTGGTCTGATCGTCCCAAAGGATACTGAAAACTGCCGCTTGGTTGTCGATGGGAGGCCATATGCTTGGGGAGAAGGAAAAAGCCTCGTGTTCGATGACACATTCTTGCATGAAGCGTACAACCAGAGCGAGGAGGTTCGTGTGGTATTGTTCATGGACATAGTCAGAAAATTGCCGTTCCCTTTGAGTCTTTTGAGCAAGATGATATTCTGGTTGATCGCCCGGTCACCCTATGTGCAAAATGCACTGCGTGAAGCGGAAAGGATCGAGGGACTTCGATACGCGGACAAGCCTATTGCCTTCTGATCCAGCCAAATTCCGCTCATTCACGATCGGTTGTGAATCACGGTGGCGGGATGGGTAGGTCCCGAGTTCGGACGCACATCACCTTTGCGGAATGACCCCTTCAGGTCTTACGCACACCTGTGAACACAACAAAGGGTAACTGGCTTCCTGTATTGCTTATCGGTCTCCTGTTCTTCCTCTTCGGCTTCGTTACCTGGCTCAACGCCACGTTGATCCCTTACTTGAGACTGGCGTGCCAGTTGACCACGTCCCAGGCCTATCTGGTCACGTTGGCGTTCTACATCAGCTACTTCGTCATGGCATTGCCGTCGTCGGCGGTGTTGCAGCGCACGGGATTCAAGGGAGGGATGTCCGTGGGCCTGTTCGTCATGGCGCTGGGGGCTCTGGTGTTCATCCCTGCTGCCCTATCCCGTGCGTATTGGCTGTTCCTGCTTGGCCTCTTCGTGATCGGGTCCGGACTGGCCTTGTTGCAGACCGCGAGCAACCCGTACGTCACCATCGTGGGGCCATTGGAAAGTGCCGCACGGCGGATCAGTATCATGGGCATTTGCAACAAGCTGGCCGGGGTGCTGGCGCCATTGGTGCTGGGCGCCCTGGTGCTGGGCGATGCGGATCGGTTGGAGGCCTTGATCCCCACGCTTTCCGGGCCGGCGTTGGAAGCCACCTTGGACGAACTGGCGCGGCGCTCGATCATGCCCTATGCATCCATGGCTTTGGCTTTGGTGGTGTTGGCGGTGCTTGTCCGCTGGTCACCATTACCCGAGGTGGAACCCAAGGACGAGGGCCCGATGCCCGCGGAAGTAGGCGGGTCCGTTTTCGGTCACCCGAACCTGGTGTTGGGCGTGCTGGCCCTGTTCCTCTATGTGGGCGTCGAGGTGGTCGCCGTGGATACCATCGGCCCTTATGCGAACGCCTTGGGGGTGCCCTTGAGCGAAGCGAAGTTCTACGGCAGCTGGACCTTGCTCGGGATGGTCATGGGCTATCTCATCGGTATCGCGACCATTCCACGTTTCGTTCGGCAGTCGACCGCGTTGGCGATCTCGGCCGTCATCGGAACGGGGTTGTCGCTGGGAGCCGTGCTGGTCGATCCGGATGCACGCCTCTTGTTGCCGTTCTTCGACATGGGTTCCTGGGGCATGGTGTATTCCATGGTGCCTATGTCGCCGCTGCTGCTGGCCTTGCTCGGCATCGCCAACGCCATGATGTGGCCTGCCATCTGGCCACTGGCCATCGCGGATACCGGTCGGCACATCAAAGTGGCCAGCGCCCTTTTGATCATGGCGATCGCGGGCGGTGCCATCATGCCCTTGCTGTATGCCGCCATGGCCGATGCATGGGGTGCCCAGGCAGGCTATCGGGTGTTGCTTCCGGGCTACGTATTCATCCTCTGGTATGCCCTCGCAGGCTTCCGCTGGAGGCGTTGGTCAGCGCTCCGCTCCCAACGAAATGTTGAAAAGTGAAGCCTTTCGGGCTCCACTTCCGTACAAGGCCGGTCTACCTTCGGCTCCGAACCTTGTAAACCAGCGCATTGATGGCAGCGCATGCAACCGTTAATTTTTCCCTTGGCCTTGCCTTTGGGCTTGTCTTGTTCTCGTGCAGCGGCTCCAGCCCTGACGATGGAGCCGATACCGTACCCGTGGATCCCACCGCCACCAACGGTACCGAGAACCAGGTTCTCAATGTTGGTGGACGTGCCTTCAGCGTACCCTCTCCGGTTCTTTCGGCCCTGGCGCTCCGCGATGCGGGTATCGCTTATCAGCGCTCCGCCACACTTCCTTTGGAGCGCGGTGAAAGCCTGGCCGGGCGCACGGACCAGGCCCTCGCCTTGGGCATGTACGGTGCAGACCTGGCCTACGCCACGGTGCATCGTGATGGACAGCGCACGCTGGCCATATTACAAGCCATTGAAAAGCTGAGCGGGCGACTTGAACTCAGCAATGCGTTCGACAAGGCCCTGCTCGAACGATTCCGGAACAACGTGGGTAACGAGGACAGCCTCCTTCGATTCAGCGGTACCGCCTTCCGTGCGGCCGACGAATACTTGAAGACCAATGACCGGGACGATGTAAGCGCGTTGGTGCTTGCCGGCGGATGGATCGAAGCCCTTCACCTTTCCCTCGCCGACCCCAAAATGGCAAGTTCGCAGCCCTTGATCGACCGGGTCGGCGAACAACGCTCCACTTTGGACGGCTTGGTGGACCTGTTGTCCTTACATTCGGAAGACGCTCGCACGGCCGCCTTGGTGGCATCCCTGCGCGAGCTTCAGGGCGAATTCCGGTCGGTGTCCACCAGCTACACCTACCAAGAGCCTGTTACGGACCGCGAGGCACGTACCACGTACATCAACAGCACTTCCAAGGTGACCATCACCCCCGAGAAGCTCAGTGCCATTGTGGCCAAGGTCGCCGCCATCCGTTCCACGTTGCTCGCCTGATCCCATGCGCAGGATACTCCTCCCTCTGTTGTTCCCGTTGGCCATTTCCAACGTCGATGCACAGTCCATTTGTGGGCCGATCGCGGACCGGTGCGAAGCGCACATAGCAGCCAACTACATACCGGACGGCCAGTTCTACCGGGCCTTGTTGCAAGGCGATGAAATGGCCGAGTTCGGTCTTACCCTCTTCGGGGGGACCACCTACCGGGTAGCCGCCTGCAGTGGCGAAACGGACGGTATCCTCGTATTCCAGGTGTACGACCGGGACCGCAACCTGCTCTTCAGCAACGCGGCCCATGGCAATGCTCCTTATTGGGACCTCGCCATAGCGAACACCATCGACGTCACCATGGAGGCCACGCTGGATGCATCCAAAGCAGGCAGCGGATGCGCCGTAATGCTCATCGGATTCAAGAAATAGGCAAGGACCACTTCTCCCTGCAACCTTGGGACGCCCCTCTCGTATAGAGGGGCGTTCGTGTTCCCGGACCCACGGGAATACATCCCATCATGAGCGAGAAGATACTCAAGGCTTTACTGCAACTGTTCGCGATCATCGCCAAGGGCGATGGTGTGCAGGACGGTGCCCGGCCGGAGAACGCGTCCATCCTGGAACGCTTCCTCCGCAAGCAGTTCAGTCCCGAGATGGCCGCCCGACACATGGCGCGTTACCAGGTGTTCGTGCAGGCGTTCCACACCAGCGGAGGGCAAAGCCGCAATGGCCGCAAACGCACATCCCTCAACTCGGTGAAGGTCCTCAAGATCTGCACCCAGGTGAACGAAGAACTCACCCAGCGCCAGAAGTTCGTGGTGCTGGTGCACTTGATCGAATTCATCCATTCAGATGGGGTGGAAAGCGGACAGGAACTCGAATTCGTGAGCACCGTGGCCGAGACCTTCAACATCGGCATCGAGGATTTCCAGCGCTGCCGGGCATTCGTGGAGCGCGCCATGTCGGAGCGCATCGACGAACCCCATTTGTTGTACATCGACAGTGCTGCCGAGAGCCCCTTCAACAAGGCCAAGCACATCCATGCACACGGCATGGAAGGCGACCTGCGGGTGCTGCACGTACCCAGTGTGAACCTGTACGTGATGCGCTACACCGGCGAGGAGGACGTGCTGTTGAACGGACAGTCCATGGTGCGCGGCCAACATTATGTGCTGAGCAACGGCACCAGTGTGCGTCCACCGCACGGTGTGCCGATCTATTACAGCGACATCCTCGCGTCGTTCATGAGCAAGGCGGGCAGGCCGAGGATCGTTTTCCGGGCGGACGGCATCGAGTATGCCTTCCCGAACGGACGCCTGGGTTTGCACGAGCTGAACATGGCGGAGACCGGTGGTAAGCTCATCGGCATCATGGGGGGCAGTGGTAGCGGGAAGAGCACGCTGTTGAACATCCTGAACGGGAACCTTGCACCCTGCCGCGGAACGGTGACCATCAACGGGGTCGATGTGCATCGCGACCGCGACCGTATCCGAGGGGTCATCGGCCATGTCAGTCAGGACGACCTGCTCATCGAGGAGCTTACCGTTTTCCAGAACCTCTATTACAACGCCAAACTCTGTTTCGGCGATCTGGACCACGACAAGATCACCGAGCGTGTGTTGCGCATGCTCCAGAGCCTTGGCCTTTACGAGACCAAGGACCTCAAGGTGGGCAGCCCCTTGGAAAAGACCATCAGCGGTGGGCAGCGCAAGCGCTTGAACATCGCCCTGGAGCTGATCCGTGAACCGAGCGTGCTGTTCGTCGATGAACCGACGAGCGGATTGAGTTCGCGGGATTCGGAGAACATCATGGACCTGTTGAAGGAGCTCGCCCTCAAGGGCCGGCTCGTATTCGTGGTCATCCACCAACCCTCGTCGGACATCTTCAAGTTGTTCGACAAGCTGCTCCTCATGGACCAGGAAGGGCATCCGGTCTACTACGGTGACCCTGTGGATGCCGTGGTGTACTTCAAGCGGGTGACGGGCCAGGTGAACAGCGAAGTGGGCCAGTGCAATGCCTGCGGGAACGTGAATCCCGAACAGATCTTCAATATACTCGAGGCCAAGCTCGTGGACGAGTACGGCAACGAGACGGACCAGCGGCGCATCAGTCCGGAGGCGTGGAACGAAGTGTTCCGTGCACAGATGGAACGACGCATGGCGCAGGTGCCCGAGGAGCTGGAACTGCCGAAGAGCACCTTCGCACTGCCGCCGATCCTGCGGCAGTTGGAGGTCTACTTCAAGCGTGACCTGTTGAGCAAACTCGCCAACCGGCAGTACGTGCTCATCAATTTGCTGGAAGCCCCGGCCCTGGCATACCTGATGGCCTTCTTCCTGAAGTTCCACAAGGTGGGGCACGGCGAAGCAGGGGACTACATCTACCGGGCCAACGACAACATCCCGCAGTACCTCTTCATTTCCGTGATCGTGGCCTTGTTCCTCGGGCTCACCGTCAGTGCCGAGGAGATCATCCGCGATCGGAAGATCCTGCAGCGCGAGAAATTCCTGGACCTGAGCTGGTCCGCCTACCTCATGAGCAAGGTCGGCATCCTCTTCGGGATCTCCGCTTTGCAGACGCTGTTCTTCGTGCTCGTGGGCAACAGTGTGCTCGGGATCGAAGGAATGACCTTCTGGTACTGGCTGCTGCTGTTCAGTACCTCGTGTTTCGCGAACGTGCTCGGGTTGAACGTGAGCGCGAGCTTCAACAGCGCCAAGGTGATCTACATCATGATCCCGGTGCTGATCATCCCCCAACTGCTGTTCAGTGGCATCATCGTCAAGTTCGACAAGCTGCACCCCTGGTTCGCCTCGGAAAAGAGCGTACCGTGGATCGGCAACATAATGGCGTCCCGCTGGGCATACGAAGGACTGGCCGTAACGCAGTTCACGGAGAACGCTTACGAGCAGGAGTTCTATGCCTTCGATCAGCGCATGAAATCGGCGAACTGGAAGAAGGACCTGTGGGTGAAGGACCTTTCCAACCGCGTATCCCAGATACGCCAGGCCTTGGATGGCCGGGCGGAAGGGCTGGACATGGAGCGCGACCTGGCATTGCTGCGCAATGAGTTGATCAAGGAGCGCGCGCGCTTGAAGGGATTGGAAGAATTGGACCTCGATCGATTGGTGCCTGAACAGGTTTCACCGGCGCTGCTGGACGAGGTGGAAGAGGTGTTGCAACGGCTTACCCGGCACTACCGGAACGTTTATCGTAGCGCAGAGCAGGAGAAGGAGCAACGTATCGCACAGCTTACAGCGGACCCGGAGAAGAGAAAGGCCTACTTCGCACTGCTCGATGGGCAGCGGAACGAGAGTTTAGCGGATATCGTCACGAACAAGAACGATGTGAACGTGATCGTGGAGTACCGCGGCGAACTGGTGCAGAAGAGCGACCCGGTGTACCAGGTGCATGCCAATGCGGCCTATCTGGGTGCCCAGTTCTATGCTCCGCAAAAGAACCTGTTCGGAAGCCCTGTACCCACGGGCTGGGCCAACACCCTGATGCTGTGGGCCATGTCCGTTGTGCTCGGCCTGGCGCTCTACTTCGAGTTGTTCCCGAAGCTATCGCGCCTCGTCAAGTTCGGCGAGCATCGTTGAACAGTGCGGTCTAAACGAGCCTAATTCCCGTCGACCTCCTCGATCTGGATCATCTTGAAGGGCACGTTGATGATGCCGGCGTAGTCTTCTCCGGCTTCGAGCATATCCTCGTCATCCTCTTCGTAGTGCCATAACACGACCACTTCGTTGCCCGCCGCACGGATCGTCTCCAGTTTCTTGAACAGGTCGAGGATGCACTTGGAAGAACTGGTATTGAAGTACTCCAGCTGGACGTGCAGCGTGGTCTTCGCCTGGGGTGCACGGCCATAGCGGTCCACCCAGTCGATCAGGGGCTTGTAGAAATCTATCGAGTTCTCCGGGATGGATCGTCCCTTGAGTTCCAGGTTCCCGGTAGCGGGGTCGAAAAGGACATGTGGTGTCTTGCCCGAACCTTCCAATTGCAGCATTGCCATGGGTCTCTTTTCTTAGGTTGTCACGTTCACGTTCAGACTGAAGAACGCACTGTTCTCGTCGTACGGCAGGAAGCCGTATTCCAGTTTGCCGCCACTCTTCCGGGCAATGTCGATCATGCCTAATCCGCCACCTCCACTTGGGCTGAAGCGCCCATTGGTAAGGGTGGACTTGTACAACTCGCGCAGCTCGTCCGGGTCCATTCCGTTGATCCGGTCCAGGTGTTCCTTCATTCGGACCACATCGTTGCCGGCCATGAAGTTACCGGTCAGGATGGAATAGCCGTCTTCCGCTTGTGCGATCATGACCACCCCGTGCGGATCGCGGAGCGAAGGTGCCCCCTGGGCGTCGGTGATCGGCTGTTTGTTGTGGTGGTAAAGGTTCTGTAGGCACTCCATGACCACGTTGAACACACGCTTGCGCGCCCGTGCATCGCTTTCGATGTGCTGCATCTTTCGTTCCACAAGACCGAGGAGGGCGGTCACCAGTTCCGCCGATAGGTCGCCTTTGAAGGATAGCAGTATGCGCTGCTTTTCCAGCGAGTCATAAAGGTCGTGGATCTGTTCGATCATTCGTGGCGCTTGAGTAGGTTCGCCTGGCACATCAATGCACAAATCAACGGCGTCCATCGCCGATGCTCGTGCCGTTCCTCAAGTAGTTATTCACGGAATTGTCAACCCGAGGAACTTGGGTATAGGGTTACTTTCGCGCTCCCTTCTGCGAAGGGGCAAAGCCATGGGTTGGTTCGAAGAATGGTTCGGTACGCGCTATTATGCGCTCCTGTACGGGCACCGCGATGAGCGCGATGCCGGTGCATGGGTGGAAATGATCATGCGGCAATGGCGGCTGCGGCCGGGTAGCCGCATCCTGGACATGGCCTGCGGTCGTGGTCGACATGCCGGCTGTTTCCAGGCCGCAGGGATGCAGGTGGAAGGGATCGACCTCTCTGCGCAGAGCATCGCAGAAGCCCGGGAGCGCTACCCGGAAGTGCCTTTCCATGTGCACGATATGCGGCAGCCGTTCGCAGAAGGCAGGTTCGACGGCGTCACCTGCCTGTTCACCAGCCTGGGCTATTTCGATAACCTGTCCGACGATAGTGCTGTCCTTCGTTCGGCATACCATGCGCTGGTTCCGGGCGGGCGTCTCGTCATCGATTTCATGAACACCCCGAAAGTGCTTTCCGAACTGGTGGCGCAGGAAACCATGGAGAAGGAAGGTGTCCGTTTCGAGATCGCCCGCCGATCGGAGAATGGTATCATCATCAAGTCGATCGTGGTGTTCGACGGTGATCGCATCGAACGCTTCGAGGAGCGGGTGCTGGCCCTGCTTCCGGAAGTGATCGAAGGCTTGGCCGTGCAGGAGGGCTTCGAAGTGGAAGCCCGCACCGATGGGCCGGACCCTGCTCCTTACGATCCCTTGCGATCGGGTCGCTATGTACTTTGGCTCAAGAGACCCCTGGAATGACGTTGCTCGTCCCCCTACTTTTCTTCATGCTGCCTTTGCTGGCCGGCGGTGCGGTGCGGATCCTGCGGCCCGATGGCCGGTGGTTGCTGTTGCTGCTTTCGTTCGGTGGGGCATTCCTGTTGGGCGTGGTGTTCCTGGAGATGCTTCCGGAGTTGTACGCCGAAGTGGGTGCGGACCTTGGGGTCTGGGTGCTTGGCGGGTTCCTGCTCCAGGTGGTGCTCGAATTCTTCAGCAAGGGCATAGAGCACGGGCATCTGCATGGAAGTCCTGGGCACTCGCTGCCTTGGCTGACCTTGTTGAGCCTTTGCATACACTCCTTCGTCGAGGGTATCCCCTTTGCCGATCCCGGGGTCGCCTCCAACCTGCCGTTCCTCGTGGGGGTACTATTGCACAAGATGCCCATGGCCATCGCATTGGCTTCCGTACTGCAGCGCTCCAGTGTGTCCCGCTTCCCGGCATGGAGCATGCTCCTGATCTTCGCTGCTGCGGCGCCGTTCGGTATGTTGGTCGGCCATCTCGGCGGCGGGGGCATGGACGGTCTGTTCCTCCATCGCATGTTGGGGCTTGCCATCGGGATGCTCCTGCACATCGGCACCACGATCATCTTCGAGAGTGCCCCGGAGCATCGGATCGACCGCGCCCGGTTCATCGCCGTTGTCATCGGGGCGGTGCTTGCCGCATTTTCCACGCACTGAGACCCGCCCGCTTCGCACGGTTTTCTGTCCGGCTGTTGCGCATCCATCCGGATGAACGCAGCCCGATGTTGTGGCGTCGACCATTGAACCTCCCCTTTGCTTCGACCCGATCCAAGGCTTTCGAATAGCGGACGAATTGCTTCACACCGCGCCTGTTCACCCAGCACCTGTGGATAAGTATGCAACCCTGGGCGCATCCATGGCGTACATATCGTGCGTCTTTTGCAATGGAAACAAAGCCCAAAATGGTAGCAGAAGCAAGGCTGTTCGTCCGCTTAGGACTATTGTCCTTTGCCGGGTTCCTGTTCTACTATGCCCACTTGTTCTTCGGTCTGTTGGACAACGTGGTCCTGTTCAAGACACTTGCGGTCACCTTCCTGTTGGCCACGGTGCCCTTGCCGATCATCGCAGTGAACAGCAAGAAACTCTTCCCGGAGCTTTCCAAAAGCGGTAAGACGGTTCTTACGCTGGCTACCACGATGCTCTTGTTCCATCACTTTCTGATGACCTTCATTTTCGTACTCTTCCTGAAGGGCGAGGCGATCTTCTGAAGAGGGTCCGGCCGTAGGTTAGCTTTGGGCTGCCATGTGCCTGATCGTCCTGGCCTATAAGGTCCATCCTTCTTATCCTCTTATCGTGGCCGCCAACCGGGACGAATTCCTGGATCGACCCACAGCGGTAGCGCAATACTGGCCCGATGCGGCACACATCCTTGCCGGCCGTGACCTGCGAGCCGGTGGCACCTGGCTGGGGGTAACAACAGGCGGGCGCTTCGCGGCACTGACCAATCACCGCGATCTACGCAGACACCCGGTGTCCGGACCTTCACGCGGCGACCTGGTGCGAAAGGCGTTGGAAACAGGCATCGAAGGCGTGGATACCTCCGTTTATGAAGGATTCAATCTGCTGCACGGCAGGGTGGACGAATTGATGTACCATTCCAACGTCGATGGTGCGCATTCGATCCTTGCTCCTGGTATACATGGGCTGAGCAACCACCTGCTCAATACTCCCTGGCCCAAGGTGCAACGGGCAAGGCAACAGTTGACCGACCTGCTGGGCTCTGGTTCGATCGACCCCGAAGATCTGTTCCAACTGCTGGGAGATGCTACGCCCGCGGCGGATGACGAGCTGCCGGATACCGGGATCGGCCTGGAATGGGAGCGTGTCCTTAGCCCCATCCATATCCGGACCGATCGTTACGGTACGCGTTGCTCCACGGTGCTGCTCGTGGACCACCAGGGCGTGGTAGCCTTCGAGGAGAAGAGCTACGCTCCACGCAACCAAGTGCGTGAGATCATTCGACCATCGGCCCTGAAGTGAACCGATCGCCCTTTGAAGGCGTTCCCCTACCAAACTGCAACCCATGTTCGGCCTGTTCAAGAAGAAGGATCCCCGCGAAGAGGTCATGAAGCGCTACAAGGCGATGCTGGCCGAATCCCATCGGCTGAGCACGGTGGACCGCAAGGCCAGCGACCTGAAGCGTGCAGAGGCCGAAGCGCTGTTGGACGAGTCGGATCGGACCACGGCCAACGGGTGAGCGCAACATTTGCGACCTGACCAGCGTTACAGGGATCGAAGGCTTGGGTAAGCAAGCCCGTAGGCATACCTGATCACAGGGGGCATCAGCCCAGCGGCGTTAAAAGCCCCTGTCCAGGCCCGTAAGCCGGGAGATTCAGGATACTCAGAAGCCCGCCCCGTAAGGCGGGCTTCGCCTATTCAGGGTGTCGTGGGTTTCCGGAGGTCGAGGTTGTACACCAAAGCCAGGTGGATGGTCGAGTTCAATTCCATCAGGTCCGCACCGTTGGCAGCTCCGGGCCGTTGGATGGTCTGGTAGAGGTAGCCCAGCAATACGCTGAACGGCCTGTTCACCTGGTAGCCGAGCAGCGCCGAGATCCTGTTCTGATGGATATAGTCCAGGCGCTGGCTATCGCCGAAGTTGAGGAAGACCTCATCGTAGAAATTGGCGGTAAAGACCCCGGGCTCCACCTTATCCTGCGCACCCAGTGGTACGGTGAGCCATACTCGATAACGGAATCGGCTTTGGTACGTGTAGCCATCCTGCACGCCCATGGATGGAGCGTCGGTGGAGGGTAACATGCGCGCAATGAAACGTTCCTCCATCCTAAAACGATGGGCAAAGCGCCAACGGCCGATCGGCTGGTTCAGTTGTACCTGCTGGAAGAGGTGATGTTCCCAGTTCGGGAAGCGGATGGGATACTCACCGTATTGGTAGTTGAAATAGTAGCTGTACCCCTGCGTGAACATCACCTGGTCGTTCAGGTGGAAGTTGATCGCTGGGCGTACTAGAAGTTGTTGCCAGTTCACACCCAGGTCGGCACGCCGCCAGTGCGCCTCGGTATGGAAGCTCCAC
Source organism: Flavobacteriales bacterium (assembly GCA_044347005.1). Classification (GTDB taxonomy): domain Bacteria; phylum Bacteroidota; class Bacteroidia; order Flavobacteriales_F; family PHOS-HE28; genus PHOS-HE28. The sequence goes on from JBIIYD010000009.1 coordinate 21,202, forward strand.
CGGTCGTGGAAACGCTGATCGCCCCAGTGCGATACCCACCGGTTCGCGTTCGGGTCGGTGACCCGCTGGGCCTGGGCCGAAGCGTTCGGACGGGCAAGACCGGCCAGCCCGACCACCAGCGCGAGTTGTTTGATCCAACAAGAGCTCATGCAGTGACCTGGTCCCGCTTGCGCGACGTGCGTCTAGCAGCCAGCGGATGTTGCGATGGTGGGATGAGGTGGCCCATTTCCTTCAACTCGAAGGTACCGCCTTCCCGTTCGTAGAGTTCCTTGTAGCTGTGCAGGTGTTCCATCACCGTATGGTCGACCAAGGTCGCATTGTCGAAGTCCACGACCACGTCCTTGCCTTTGGGGATATTGTCCAATTGCTTCTTCAGCGAAAGGTAATTCGAGAAGATGGCCACGTTATGGACCGAGACGAGAAAGCGGTCCGCGATGGATTCGTAGTGCACGGCCACGGTAGGCTTGAAGAGCTTGCGCAATGATGCGCCGCGGAACAGGTGGATGATCATTTTCAGCAGGATGCCGCTAAAAAAGCCAATGATGAGATCCGTTGCCAGGGTGATGACCAGCGTGGTGCAGAAGATGGCCAGCTGCTCCGTGCCGATGTGCAGTGTGTGCTTGAAGTGGTGGGGAGCGGCGAGCTTGTAGCCTGTGTACATGAGTATCGCGGCAGAGCAGCCAGCGGGATGCTGTGGATCAGCGTGGGGAAGGCCAAGACAAAGACCAACAGGAAGAGGCCGTGGAAGAAGTTTGCCCATCCGGTTCGGCCGCCGTTGTTCACGTTGGCACTGCTCCGCACGATCTCCGCGATCATCGGCAGGCCTCCGATCATGCCGGAGATGGAACTACCCGCGGCCACTGCGCTCAGGTCCTTGTTCAGATCGCTTTGCCGTTTCCAGGGATCCAATTTGTCCACGGCCTTGGTGCTCAGCAACGATTCGATGCCCTGCACCAGGGTGATGCTCACCACCGCGATCAGGAACGGATAGCTCAGGCCCAGCGAAAAGTCCGGGAACACGATGCCATCGAGCACGCGGTCCGGAAGGGTCACCAGGAATTTGGGCCCGAGGCTGTATTCGTGCCCATCCAGAAAGAGGTACTTGTGCTTGGCCATGGTGATCATGGGCCACTTCTCGGTGGCGCTGGCCATTTCCTTCAACGAGCATTTCGACCGGGTGCATATGCTGATCTACCTCTCGGGCGTGGTGGTGGCCGGCTTTTTCGCGGTGTACGCCATCAACGCACTGCGGCGCACGGAGCGTAACGTGGACCTGGGCCGCTTCCACGGGCATGTCTACGAGCATCCGCGCATCGCGCTGCTCTTCCTGCTTTCGGCACTCGGGCTGGCGGGTTTCCCCATCACACCCACCTTCCTGGGTGAGGACCTCATCTTCTCGCACATCCACCCGGACCAACTGGTATTGGCGGCGCTGGTGGCCCTCAGCTTCGTGCTGAACGGCCTGGCCTTGGTACGGATCTACGCACGGGTGTTCCTGGGTCCACATGTGAAGACCTACCACGAGGTGGCCTATCGATCGGCGTGAGCACGAAGCGATCACTCAGCGATCAAGGCCTTGATCGATAGTCTGTTCCCATTAGGGGTGCTGACGCTCACACTGTAAATGCCGGTGGACCAACCTTGGGTGCCGACAACAAGGCGGTCCGACACGGTGCTGGCTTGGTGAACGAGCCTTCCGGTGCCGTCGAAGATGCGCACGGTGCCCAGCGCTCCTTGCGAATTGATGAGCGTGAATTCCCCTGAACCGTTTAGCAGTTCCAGGTCGGACGAGCCGTTCGTTTGCCGCACGCTTTGAGAGGGGTCGAAGCAGGGTTCGTAGAAGCGGAAAGCGAGGGGTTCGGGCACCAGGTCACCGACCGGTTTGGGATCCGTACTGAACCCTCCCGGGACCGAAGCACTGCAGTACGGCTGTCCGCTTAGCGGCCCACCATCAGAACCGGCGAGCATGGTGTAGACACCGGGTGGCAGGCAGATCGTATCGGCATCGTACTGGTTCTCCGCGTCCAGGATGAAGCTGCCGCTGACCACAACGACCCCATTGGAGAGGATCCCCCAGTTGAACGTGCCTGTGGTGATGGCTCCGCCGAGGTTCTGGATGTTGGGGATCAGGGTGGTGCAGGGCGCTGGCGGGCAAAGGTCCACCTCAAGTTCCCAGGTGCAGGCCAGCGAGGTGGTGAAACCGGTCCACAATTCCAGCGTGGCGCTGAAGGTGTTCACGGGGAACGTCACACCGTCCATGATGCGCAAGGTGTGGTAACTCTCTTGCCCGATGCCGAAATAGAAGACCGTCTCCTTGGCGAGCGTATCGCCATTGGTGTCGAAAAGGATGAAGTTCGGATAATCGAACAGTTCGCTCACGGTATTTGTGTTCAAAACGTGCACCACGATCGCGGTGTCCGAGAAGGCATGCCAACGGACGGATACCAACTCGAGACCATCGCAAGGTGAACCACTTCCGCTCACGGTGAACTGGTGCTGTGGCGCAGGGGCGAAGTCCCCCACGTTCTGCCCATCGATCACGATCGTGTAATCCCCGGCATCCAACTGCCCGATGGGGACCACCTCCGTGTGCGGGACGATGACGGTGGCTCCTCCGTCATCCGCGGCTGCGATGGAGATGGTCAAGGTGTTGCCGACCACCGATGCGGAGGCGCTCACGACGTAGGCGCCGGTGCTGGACAGGCCACCGGTGAGCGCGATGGTGACCTGGTCCTGGTCCGTGGTGGGAGTGGGTTGAACGGCGATCTGGTCGATGTAGAAGTAGGTCTGGCCCAGGGCGGGATATGCCAGCCCGATCAACAAGGCCAATGCGAAGCGTGGGTACATGATCAGCTGTTTTGCATTATGACGTTGAACGCACATGGATCCGCTGCCTGATCGATGAGAAAGAGGAAAGCCCCGGCCAAAGGCCAGGGCTTTCCGTGGATCCGTTCTTGATCAGAGTACCTGCACAGGCTTGGTACCCACGCGACCGTTGTCGTCGGTGATGCGCAGCATGTACATGCCGGCTGGCAGACCTGCGAGGTCGACCATGCTGGTGTGTACGCCGCTGTTGGCCGTGTTCACACCCACGGTGCGCACAGCACGACCGCTGAGGTCCATCAATTCGATGGCTACCGTGCGACCGCCGGAAAGGCCGAAGTTCACCTGTACCATGTCCGTTGCGGGGTTCGGGAACACTTCCATGCCGATGGCATCGGAGAACAGGTCGGCAAAACCAACGCTGTTCACATCCGTCCACTCGAGGCTTTGGATGTCCAGAGGTCCCAGCAGCGGCAGGTCGCCGGTGGTGGCGGACACTTCCAGGATAGGCAGTCCGAGACCGACCTTGTAGAAAGCGTAGGCGTCCTCTTCGATCTCACCGTTACCGAACGCCGTGATCAGGGAGGTGGTGGTAACACGACGAACACGCAGGACATCGTTCACCGTTCCTTCCGGAAGGATGAGGGTGCCGTACCCATCGGCTACCCCGATGACGTTGCCGGTTACTTCGATCGCGAAGCCCATCACATCGATGGCACCGGCGAAATCATCCTCCCAGCTGCTTTGGTAGGTGCATGGGAAAGGCAGGTAGCTCGCAGGGTTGGTCAAGGGTGCCGTTTGACCGATCAGGGAAGGGCCGACCAGTTCGAGCACCCAACTGGAAGCTTGGAAATACTCCGTGCCGCTGGGTGCGACAACGGCTGCAGTGGCGCTCGGGAATTGTGCAGCACCTGGGGTGGCAGCAGGGTCTTCCACGAATACATAGGCCGTGCTATCGGCCACCAGGCTGGCGTAGTCCCAAGTCTGATCGGTGCCACCGGCACCAACGGCCGAGTAGGCACCGTATTTCACCAAGAACGATGTGCCGGCAGTGGGGGCGCTGGCAGGGAAGTCCAAGGTGGGTTGGGCAAAGGCCGGGGTGATGGTACCCAGAGCGAGAATACAGAGTAGTGAACGATCCATGGGCATGTAGGTTTGTACCGCATAGATACGCCATCCGAACGGGTATGCAAAGGGCGGAGTGACGAATGCTGGTCCTTGGGAGATGTCATACACCGCCCTGAAGTGCTGACGGGGCGGAAGGTCC
>JBIIYD010000139.1:0-7847 GCA_044347005.1 Flavobacteriales bacterium
AAGCCCTTCCCGACCTGTGGCAGGAACGCGCCCAACGGCTGCGCACGCTGCTATTGGAGGCCTCTCCGGCCATGCGGGAAGAATGGAAGTACAATACCCCGTTCTATTGCAACGGCCGCTGGATGTGCTACTTGAGCCTCCAGAAACAGAAGCTGGTGCTGGGATTCGTGGACGGCATCGACCTGCTTGACGCCGAAGGACTTTTCGCGCACACCGATCACCGATCGATCCGGCACTACCTACCGCCCGAGCCGCCGTCGCGAATGAATGAACCCGCCTTGCGTCGGTTGATCGCGGAAGCCTCGCTTCTCAGCGAAGAACGCAAGGCATTGAAGCAAGCAAGGCGTCGCCGGTGAAGCCGGGTCCTACAGTGCCCTTTTCCGCTGGAAGAACGCCTTCATCAGGTCCGCACATTCTGCTTCAAGCACCCCGCCGACCACTTGCGTCTTCGGATGCAACATCCGTGTACCGATCCTTCGGTACCCGGCCTTTTCGTCGAATGCCCCGAAAACAATGCGACCCACCTGGGCCCACTGCAAAGCACCCGCACACATCACGCAGGGCTCAAGGGTAACGAACAGTGTACAATCCTTGAGGTACTTACCGCCAAGGTCATTGGCCGCGGCCGTAATGGCCTGCATCTCGGCATGGGCGGTCACATCGTTCAAGCGCTCGGTAAGGTTGTGCGCCCGGGCGATCACCCGATCACCGCAAACGACCACCGCGCCCACGGGCACTTCGTCGGCTTTGAAGGCCTGCTCGGCTTCCCGCAAGGCCTGCCTCATGAAGTACTCGTCGTTGTAAGGCTCGATCATTCGATGAGGATCTTCGAACGCCTTATCGAAGGGTATACGGGATCCAGCACTTCTACCACGTACAAACCTTTGGACAAACCGGAGACGGAGATCCGGTGGCGATCCTGTTGCGCGACCTGCTCCAGGACCGTTCTTCCGCCCAGGTCGATGAGCCTTATCCGCGATGTCACCGACATGCCCTCCACATGGATGACATCCGTTGCAGGCGAAGGCCAGACACGGAAGTCCGATCGGCCCATGCCATCCAACGCCCCGGTGGGTATCCCGTTCTGGCAGTCCATGTAATACTCCGGTCCTGAACCGTCGTCCACCACAATGGCCTCGTCCGCAGCCGTGCCGGGTGTGTATGCGAAGTAGAAGAGCATCATTTCATCCGTGGTGGCTTCTCCAACGGATACCGTTTGCGGTGGCGAGTTGGGATTCCTTGGATTGTTCACCGTGTTATCATAGGTGGCGTATCCATGCACTTCGGAGCCCGCAGGCACGAATATCGGATTGCGGAAACTGTAGAAGCCCTGCCAACTGAAATCCCATTCGGGGATATCGATGAACGGAATGGTATCACCACCCGGCAATACCGCGAACGACTTCATGCTGGTGCAAACGAGGTGGGCATGTGGGGCAATGCCCGTGGTGGTTATGCCAACGGGCACGGTGTACTTCGTGTGGAAGGTCCTCACCTGGCCGGCAGGGATCACCAATGGGCCGTTCTGGAGCACCGGGGCGGAATGCCTCAGGACAGGTTCAAGGGCCAACTCACGCAGGGTCGTGCTTGAACTCATCCGAAGATTGATACGTGTACTGTCGACCTCCACTTCGCTGGTAGGTGGGTAGTGCACCTGGATCACGATATCGGCATCGGCCAACAATTTGATACCCATGCCGGGCGCTGTGAACATGGGTTGCATGCCGGGCACCCAGGCGCCGATCAACTTTGCTCCAGGAACACCGATACCACCGAACGAAGTGTAACCGGGACCGATGTCGTTCAAGTCGTTCTGCAAGGCTTGCCCGGTGGGGTCCTGGAAAACAAGCACATGGTGCACCATGGAGGTGTTCCCCGGAACAACCTCGATCCCGGTAATGAACCTGTCCTGCGGATTGTCCACCTGCAACACGAAGCACCTGTAGAGGTCGGTCGTGGATGGCGGGATCGTATAGTCGTCCATGACCACCGAGATCTCCGGTTGCTGTATTGCGGGACCGTTGTCGTAGACCGGTGCGGGCAATGCGTTCAGCGGATCACCTTCCAAAGCACCGCCATCCACCCATTCCGCTATGATGTCGATCTCCTCCTGGCTCAACACACGCTCATGGGCCAGCGGGTGATAAGCCGGATCCGGTGGCCAGGGCGGCATGTAACGCACTTGCGTAGCGGCACGCATTTCATTGCGCCAGAAGTAACCATCGGTATAGCTGGTAAGGCTGAAGTGGCCCGCTCCGCCATCGTGATGGCACGGCGTACAATGGGTGTACACGATGCAGGAAACATCCTCGTTCCAGGTGGGCGTCTGAGCTGTAGCACCAGCTACCAATAATAACGTCGACAGCAGTGTAGCATGCCTCATGGGAAGGGTGTTAGGAATGTGAATATAGGCCGCTGTTGGCGCAAACCATCAGATCATGGCATCTTCCCGGACAGGGTCCTGTACCAATAGGTCCTTCACGCCCGGTTTGATGTCCTTGATGTTGAGTTGGACGGTGGTCCGCCCTTGCCATTCGTTCTCTTCGATGGTATAGAGGACACTGAACGGCTTACCGCTACGTACCAGTTCCTCATGATGCGCCATTTTGAAGGCAATGGCCGGGAAGGTGCGCTGCCGATCACGCGGATCGGCGAGTGTCATCTTCAAATGGGCATCGCCCAACACGCGGACCATACCCGTATCCACCACACCCCGTGTCAGGAATACGGGACGCATGTTGGCAGGGCCATAGGGTGCCATATGCCGCAGGATCGTCACGAACCGTGGGATGATCCCGTCGAATCCCAATTCCTGGTCCACTTCCTCCTCCGGCACCTGTTGTCCGGGTTCTATGGTGGCCCTCACCACTTCTTCGAATCGCGCTCGGAAAGCTGCCACGTTCTGCAGGGGCATGGTAAGGCCGGCCGCATACATGTGCCCTCCGAACTGCTCCAGAAGGTCACTGCAGGAATTGATCGCTTCGTACACATCGAACCCTTTCACACTTCGCGCGGAACCCACTGCCTTGCCGTTGCTTTCCGTGAGGACCACGGTAGGTCGGTAGTGCTGTTCGATCAACCGTGACGCCACGATACCGATGACCCCTTTGTGCCAGGCCTCATTGAAGACCACCGTGCTCCAGGCATTCCTCACCTCCGGATGTGTCGTTACCTGATCGAGCGCATCGCGGGTGATCTCCTTGTCCAATTCCTGCCGATGGCTGTTGTTGCCGTCCACCCGCCGGCCTACGTCCTGGGCCTGTTTCTCGTCCTGCGCCAGCAACAGTTCCACCGCTTGTCTTCCATGTTCGATGCGGCCTGCCGCATTGATCCGTGGACCAAGGCTGAATACGAGATCGGTAACGCAAAGACGCTTTTTGACATTGGCCATCTCCAACATCACCTTGATGCCCGGTCGCGGTGCATCGTTGATCCATCGAAGCCCGAAGTGCGCCAGCACCCGGTTCTCCCCGTTCACAGGGACAATGTCACAAGCGGTACTCACTGCCACCAGGTCCAGCAAGGGCTCCAGCTCGCTGAACGGGATGTCGTTGCGTTGAGCGAAGCCTTGCATCAGTTTGAAACCGATGCCACATCCGCTGAGTTCCTTGAAGGGATAATGGCAATCATCGCGCTTGGGATCCAGCACAGCGACCGCGGCAGGAAGCTCCTTGCCCGGTCGGTGATGGTCGCAAATGATGAAGTCGATGCCTTTGGAACGGGCGTGGTCCACCTTTTCGTTGGCCTTTATCCCGCAATCCAGAGCGATGATCAGGGTCACACCCTCCTTCGCAGCATGCTCGATGCCTGCCATGGAAACACCATACCCTTCAGCGTAGCGGTCGGGTATATAAAAGGTGATGTTCCCGGTGAAGCGCAGCAGGAACTGGTAGACCAAGGCCACAGCAGTCGTGCCGTCCACATCATAGTCACCATAGACCATGATGCGCTCGTTCTCTCCCAAAGCGCGTTCTATCCGCATCACGGCGGCCAGCATATCCTGCATCAGGAAAGGATCATGCAGTTGTCCCAGGTCCGGCCTGAAATAGATCGAAGCCTCTTGGGGTGATCCAACACCTCGCTGGGCGAGCAACCGGGCTATGGGCTCGGGACACTTTTCGTGGGTCAAACCGGCGACCACCGACGGATCGGGAGAAGTCTTCAACTTCCATCGTTTCTGGACGGGCATGCTCATGGCCCTAAGATAGCGCGGGAGGAAGCACCACCCTGAGCATCAGGTGTACTCCTCCATGGACCGCTCCCCAAGTCCAAGCAAGGAAGTCGGAACCTCCGATGCATTTCCCATTGCGCAGGGACGAGGCCTGACATCAAGCCTCCGGTGCTACGGTCCACCGATATCCCGGCATTCGGTCGGTGACAGGCCGGAACGTAACAAAGCCCCGTACTTTCGTACGAGGCCTCGCTACCTGTGGGCTTTCCGGCCTTCAGCAGTGCGCACGCTGCAACATCCCTACCTGTATCCGTTGATGTAGGCATTGGCAATGATCTCGCTTTCGCGGACAAGCCCATGCACGATCTCGCGGATCAGGTCGTTCAGCTGCTGGTCCGTGTACCGCGCCAGGTCGTTGTACACGTGCGTTTTGCGCTTGCTGCTCTTAATGAAGGCTATTTTGTCCTTCTTCGTCATGGGGCGTTCTACGGCACTCCCCGGCAAAAGGATCCACGGGATCCGAAATATTGTTGGATAGCCTTATCCGGCGCGGCCTTGAACACCAACGGCGGGCCTCCTCCCGGAAGCCCGCCGTTGTCCTTTCACCAAAACCCGGGCACTTGGCCCGAAGCGGCCCCGGACGGGGTGCCACCCAAGACCTTCAGGCTATCGATCGCTTGTCGGCGAGGCGCAGCTCGTACAGTTCGCGCAAGGTGCTCAAGTAGCGCTGCACATCACCTTTCAAGAGCAGGCGTTTCGCCCGGCGCTTGAGCATCGCATGGAATTCGGTCGGGGTCATCATGGCTGTGGTCGGTTTGGTTCGTTCCTGCCGACCCCATTTCCAACGCCGTGCCAAACTCGCGTCCCAAATCGAGAGACCTCCTTAGGAAGGCGCCTTGGTGCATTCCTGAAGAAGCCCGGACCCGTTCGATGGACTGGCCTATTTTTGAGGCCATGCATCGCGGATCCTATCTCGTGGGAATAGCCGGAGGCAGCGGATCGGGTAAGACCACCCTGGTGCGCGCCTTGCGCGACAACCTCCCCAAGGGTTCGGTGTGCCTGGTGAGCCAGGACGATTATTACCACCCACGCGAATCCCAAGCGATCGACGCCAACGGCAAGGTGAACTTCGACCTGCCTTCCGCCGTGGACCTGGACGGCTTGGCCAAAGACCTGAAGACTTTGGTAGCGGGCGACCCCATCTTCAAGAAGGAGTACACCTTCAACCAGGATGGCAAGGAGCCAACACTGGTGGAAATGCACCCGGCACCGGTCATCCTCGTGGAAGGCCTCTTCGTCCTGCACCACGAACCCATTCGCGAATTGTTCGACCTAAGGGTGTTCATCGAAGCCAGCGAACAAGCCCAGCTGGACCGGCGCCTATTGCGTGATGCGCGGGACCGCGGGTACGGGCCGGAAGAAGTGCTTTACCAATGGGAGCACCACGTGCTACCCGCCTACCGGAACTACCTGATGCCCTACCGGCACCTGTGCGACCTGCACGTGGTGAACGAGAGCAGTTTCGAACGGGCCGTGAAAGTGCTTGGCAACCACCTGCGGCATACGGCCGGTGTGGTGGACCCTCTTCCTGTTCAGGGGTTGTAGAGCCTGTGCTGGCGGATATACGCCAGCACTTCGGGTGCCAAGCGGTCTTCCACCGGACGTCCATGCTGGATGTCTTCCCGAATGGCCGTGGAGGACACTTCCACCAGGGGCGCATCAGCGATCACACGAACTTGCGGGTGTTCGCGCAAAACGGCCTGCTCCATATGGAACGCCACCCCTGTGCGTGGATAGACCAGAAGCCGGTGATGTTCCAGGATGGACTCCGGATCCTTCCAGCGGTGGAATACGGCCAGGTTATCGCTTCCTACGATGAGGTCGAAACTGTGGTCCGGCCAACGGTAGCGCATGACTTCCAGGCTCAAGGACGTGTAGTTGGGCTTGGGCAGGTCCAGTTCGAACCCGCTGGCCACCAAGCGCGGATGACCCTGTATGGCCAAGCGTACCATGGCCAAGCGGTGCTTGTCCGGACCCAGGGTATTGTCCTGCTTGAAGGGGTTCTGCGGAGTGACCACCAACCACACTTGATCCAGATGCGCTGCGTGCAGCATGTGTTCCGCAATGGCCACGTGGGCCAGGTGCGGGGGGTCGAAGGTGCCGAAGAGACAGCCGATGCGCATCAGTGCAGAAAACGTCTGACGAGCGACTCCGCCTCGCGGCAGGCGGCCTCCAGTTCGTCGTTGGTGATCACTGCGTCGAAGCGGTCCGCAAAGCTCATTTCGTGCAGGGCTTTCTCCACCCGGGTGCGCAACATGGCTTCGTCCTCGGTGCCCCGGCTGCGCAAACGCTGCTCCAGTACATCCACCGAAGGCGGACTTACGAAAACGGCAAGGGCGCGGGTCTGGTACACCTCCTTCAGGTCCAGTCCCCCGATCACATCGATATCGAAGATGGCATGGTGCCCTTCGGCCCAGATGCGCTCCAGTTCGTTGCGCAGTGTTCCGTAGAAACGGCCGGGATATACCTCTTCCCATTCCACGAACTCGCCGGCGGCAACGCTGCCCTTGAAATCGTCCACGGTCATGAAGAAGTAGTCCTTGCCATGCACCTCATGGTCGCGCGGTGGGCGGGTGGTGGCGCTTACGCTGAAGGCGAGGCCGAAATCCTGCGCGAGCAGGTGGCGTACGATGGTGGTCTTGCCGGCGCCGGAAGGAGCTGAGAAGATGACGAGCTTGCCGCGTTGGTCCATCGTTCCTTACAGCACGTTCAACACCTGCTCCTTCACCTTCTCCAGTTCGTCCTTCATGAGCACGACCACGCGCTGGATGGCGGCGTCGTTGGCCTTGCTGCCCAGGGTGTTGATCTCGCGCCCCATCTCCTGGGCGATGAAGTTGAGCTTGCGCCCCTGCTGATCATCGCCGGCCATGGTCTCCTGGAAATAGGTGCAATGTGCCCGCAAGCGCACCTTCTCTTCGGTGATGTCAAGCTTCTCCAGGTAGTACACCAGTTCCTGCTCGAAGCGGTCCTGATCCACGTTCACCTGCAGGTCGGCGAGCTTGGCGCGAAGGCGTTCACGGGTCCGGTCGGTGCGCACTGCATCTTGAGCCTCTGCCTCTATTAGCAACTGTTCGATCCGCTTCACACGGCCCTCGAGTTCGTCCAGCAGGCGGGCTCCTTCGTTCAGGCGGAAGCCATCGTAAGATGCCAGTGCCTGTCGTACCAAGGCGAGCAAGGCCTCCCATTCGGATTCTTCCAACACGTCGGTGCGGGTGGTCATCACATCGGGCATGCGCAGCACTTGGGCTAAAAGGTCTGTGCTGTGGTCAGGAGCAACGGCGTCGGCTATGCTGCGCAATTCGGTGTAGTAGGCTTGTACCAACTCTCGGTCGAAGGTGGTGCGGCGGGTATCGCTACCCTGCTCGTGGTGTACGATCACCTCGGCCTTACCACGCACCACCAGCTCGCCAGCCAGTTGGCGCAACTCGGCTTCCTTCTCACGATATGCGCCCGGCAGCTTCACCAGCAGATCCAGCTGCTTGCTGTTGAGGGAGCGTACCTCCACGGTGACCTTGCGGTCCTTCACCACACCCTCGGCACGGCCGAAGCCTGTCATTGATCGCAGCATTCTTGTAGGAATGGTGGCAAATGTAGACTTGGGGGAACGATGCTGATC
>JBIIYD010000140.1:0-7787 GCA_044347005.1 Flavobacteriales bacterium
GTTGTTCTTGTTCTTGTCGTAGAAGCTGCTCAACTCCTGCTCGGTGGGGGTGTACAGGCTGTCGGGTTCGCTGTCGAACCGGCGTGCCACGAAGTTGAAGGTGCCCCGGGTGCCGCGAGCCACGAACTCATCGCGGGCCTGTGCCGTGTTCACGAATACGCTTTTCTTCACCAGGGTGTTGTACTTGGTGTAGAGGCGGTTCTCGGTGATGCGGCGCTTCTGGATCTCGTGGTACAAGGGTGCGTTCAACTGCACGTTGCTGAAGTACTGCTGCAGGGCCGCGCGATCGGGCTGCCCATCGGGTCCTTGGAAATTCTGGTTCCGGAAATCGGGCAGGATGTTGTTGCCGAAGCGGATGTCGTCGTACTCGGCCTTGGTAAGGGCGAATCCGGCGTCCATCACACGTTCCAGTAGCACGCGTTCGCGCACCATCTCGTTCCACACGGTGCCACGCACCTGGTCGGTCATCTGGGCGTTCACCTGTTGGCCGAAATCGTTCCGGTAACTGTCGAGTTCGTCGCTCACGCGGCTCTCGAATTCGCGAAGGCTGATCTCCTCGCCCCCCACCTCGCCCAGCACCTGGTCCTGCGGACCGCTGCCACGACCGGAAAAGAGGTCCGTAAGGATGAAGGCGGCGAGTGCACCACCGATGATCACCAAAAGCAATCCGCTGCGTTCGCGGATCTTACCGATAACTGCCATAGGCTCTGGGAATAGGGGTGCAAATATAGGCGGATGCCCCGTTCGCCGGGCGACGGCTGAAACAGGTCCGTTTCAGAGGCCTTCGGAGCGCCCATTGGCGCAGCCCGACAAGTGCGGCTTGCCGCGTTGAGCCTACTGAAGATAACCCCGCTCGGGGTCGAGCACTTCCAGCCGCACCAGGTCGATGCGGCTATGCTCCACTTGGGCGATTGTGATCCGGAACGGTGGCAAATCCAAGACCTGGCCCTGCTCGGGCAGGTCGCCCGTGCTGTGCAGGATGAAGCCGGCCAGGGTATCGTACTCCTCACTGATGGGGATCGCCAGTGCATGGGTATCGCGCAAGTGCTCCACCTCGCTCCGAGCGCTGAAAAGGAACTCGTTCGGGCCGAGCCGTTCCTCCAGGTCTTCCGGCACGTCGTGCTCATCCTCGATGTCCCCCACGATGGTTTCCACCACATCCTCGATGGTGAGCATTCCCGCTGTACCGCCGAACTCGTCGACCACCACGGCGATGTGGTTGCGCTGTTTGATGAATACCTGGAGCAGCTCGTCGGCCGGCATGGTGCCCGGTATGATGTTGACCGGGCGCATGATGGCCCGCACGGTCTTCGGGCGTTTGAAGATCTCGTAACCGTGCACGTAACCGATGACCTCGTCGATGCTGTCCTTGTATACGAGCAGTTTGCTGAGGCCGGTCTCGATGAAACGGTCCCGCAGCTCATGCACCGGTGCATCCACATCGATGGCCTCGATCTCGGCCCGCGGCACCATCAGCTCACGCACCTTTATATTGCTCAGTTCCAAGGTGTTGCGGAAATACTGTACCTCCGCGTCCATCGTGTTTTCCCGAGGGTTGTTGGCACTCATCTCCTTGAGGAATTCATCCAGGTCGATGCGACCGAACACCACCTGGCCGGGTTTGGTGCGGATGCCGAAAATGCGGAGGAGCAGCTCGCTGATGCCGGTCATGACCATGGTAGGCAGCCACATGACGACATAGATCATCTGCAACGGAATGGCGAAGAAGCTCAGGGATCCGTTGGGGTCGATGCGGAAGAGGGTCTTGGGCAGGAATTCGGCCACGACCAGGATCAACAAAGTACTGAGCACGGTCTGCATCACGAGCACGAACACCTCGCCCAACATCATGGACCGCAGCCAAGGTTCCATTACCCGGGCCATCACAAGGCCGTAGATGACCAAGGCGATGTTGTTGCCCACGAGCAGGGCGCCGATCAACCGACCCGGCCTTTTCAGCAGGCCCGAGACCAGCTTGGCCCAGATGGCACCGCGCTTGCGCTCCAGTTCAACGTAAAGCTTGTTGCTGCTCAGGAAAGCGATCTCCAAGCCCGAGCAAAGGGCCGAAACCGCTATGGCCACCAGGATGAGGAGAAGGTCGGTTCCGTTCACGGTCTACAGCGGTAGCAGCGCCCCGGCGAAGATAGGTCCACGATGCCGCCCATTCAGTTGCCCACGCCGCGGCTGCGGTCGTCCATGGCTTCCAGTTTCTTGCGGGTGATCTTGCGGAAGACGAACATGGAGATGGCGATGACCGGGAACCACAGCCACTGGCTGCCGCGCTCGAAGCCTTCCACACCGATCATCCAGAGCGCGGCGATGGCGGTGCCGATGGCCACTGCCAACCAGAAATGCTCCATGAAACGATTCAGTTTCCGCATGATCGAGGGTTCGTTGATCGGGACTAACGAGGGGCTAAGGTATCATCCGTCGCCAGCTCGAGGACCCCTTTGATGCGCCGGATGGTGTAGCGGCCGAAGTCCTCGTCGGCCTCCAGCCCCTGGCCATGGATCACATCGCCACCGCGCTGTATACGCACCGCACGGTCCGTGGAGACCCGACCGCTGTCCTGGTCCCAGATCAGTTGCTCGGTCTCCAAGCGCTCGCCTTTCCGGTTGATGAAGACCACCTGCTCGTTGACCTCCATGCGCTTCTCGTTCGGGATGAGGGATCCACGGCGGGCGTTGAGCACACTGCCCTGGACACCGACGGAGTCGAAGAACACGAGTTCGACCCCATCGCTCAGTTCGGTGCGCTTGGGCTCCGTGGACCATTCGGCGATGCTCCCGGCACGAAGGCGGTTCCGTACGATACCCGAATCGGTGAAGAGGTATTCGGCGTTGGTGGTCACCCGGTCCGGGCCGGCCTTGACCACTTCCACGGCGGCGACCCGGTCCAGATCGTTGCTGCACGAAACGAACATTCCCGCCACCAGGGCGGGAATGCCGATCGTAAGTAGATGGACCGAAGGGCGCACGTTCCGCTTATTTGCGGGTACGAACGGTGGTGCTCTCGTTGAGGCCGCCACACGTCACCTGGTAGGCCTGACCATCGGTCAACTGGTGGAAGAACGCCTCGCTTTGGGTGGGGAAACGTGCCGCACTGGAGGCCATGCGCTCGTTCGCCTTGTCAGCCACCGACGGATCGAGGGTCTTGGCACGCTGGTAATAGTCGTACGCGAGCCAGTATGCACCCCATGCTTCAGGTGGTTCGCAGCCACCGGCCTGGGCCGCAATGGCATTGCCAACAAGCATGATCGCGTCCCCGTTCTTGGGCTCGATGCCCAACACCTGGTTCGCATAGCTGCGTGCAAGGCCATGGTTTCCCGCTGCGCTGGCCACCTGACCGGCCTTGAGGAGGTAACGGACCTTGTCCGCACAGCCTTCGCACAGGTCCACTGCCTCCTTCAAATACTTGCTTGCACCAGCAAGGTCGTTCCGCTTCACCAGGTACATGGCCAGGTTGTATGCGCTCTCCGAGTTGGGTTCAGCGCGGTACACGGGCTCGGCCAGGGGCAGATATACTTTCTCATCGGTGCAGTCCTTGCCGTTGAGCACCCGCAGCAAGCGCTTCTTCATCTCCATATCGTCCGGTTTAGCCTGCAGCATGTCTCCGGCGATACGGCCGATATCACCGCATTCGGCCACTTTGAAGAAGAGGGTGTTCACGTTGTCGCGCGCCTTCTCGATGTACTCACGGTCGGCAGGCTTCAAGGCGGGGTCGGCAAGATTGCCTTCCACGATCTCCATCAGGCGCACGTAATCCGTAAGCATGCGCTCCTTGTCCACCTCGCCCTTGGTGTAAAGGCAATTCAAGGCTTGGTAATAGGCGCTGATGGTACCCGCCTCCGTACGTTTCCCACCCAGTTCGATGCTCTCGTTCAGGACGTCCAAGGCCTCCTTGCACTTTTCAGGGCTGTAGGTCACCATTTCCACGCCCTTGCGGCCAAGCACGAAGGGCCGTTCGCCGAAGCTGGCGATTCGCAGATCGTGCACCAGGTACAGCGAATCGATGAGCCGGGCCTTGCGGGCAGCATCCTTTTCGGTGCTGATGAAGTTCTTGAGCATGGTGACCCCGTTCTGGTACACGCCCTTGCTGGACGCGGGACAGACCTCGATCACCCTGCGCCATGGGGCGTAGGCATCGCCGTAGGAGCCCTGTTTCACGAATTCCTGGTACAGGGAAAGGTTCTGGATGCACACGGCGCTGTCCGCCGGGGTGGCGCCGTACTTGCTTTGTGCACCGGCGGTGATGGCCGTGGCGATGGTGATCGCCACGCTTATGCTGCGAAGTTGCTTGCTCATTAGTCTATGCGACGTTTCTTGAACCATTGTTCTCGTAGGTCGGGCGTGAGGGAAAGCCCGATGAAGAGGTGTGCAAAACGTTGTTGGATCAACCCGTCCTCGGTGGTTCCCTTTCTACCCAATTCCGCACCCAGGTTGAAGCGGCTTCGGGTAGTGGCACCCAACAATGGCATGGACATGCCAAAAGACATGCCGATCTCCTGGAGCTGGCGCCCCTCCACCACAAGGTAGTCGTCCGTGTAGCGGAAGCCTGCCCTGTATACGGTGCTCGTCCAAAATGTACCGCGCGTTTCTCCTGCGGGTCGATAGCTGCCCCCGATGATGTATGCGGCGTTCTGTCCAAGGTCCGACCTCAGGTCCACGCCTTCCACATCCACGCTCAGGTCGCTCCAGTCACGGATGCGATACTCCGCCGAAGCAGCCCACTTGTCGTTGAAAAGCGAGAAACCCACGATCACTTGGGGAGGCAAGGTCACGGTGCCTTCCTGCCCCAGGGACACGCTGATGGTATCGACCGGGAATTCCACATTGAGGCCGCCCAGGACGAAACTGTAGGCCAGTTCGCTTCGTTTGGCACCGATGGTGGCGGGTATTTCGACCGACGCGGCCACGGTATAGCGCAAGCCCTGCACCGCACGGCTCTTGCGTGGTATCACATCGCCTTGGTAAAGCCCACCGATGCTGAACACGGGGTCGCGCATGGTGAGCGTGGAAATGACGGCGGTGTTCACATAGCCATTGACACGGGGGTAGTAGGCTTTCCGCAGTTCGTCCACCGAGCCGAAGAGGTAGTTGACGTTGGCGCCGAACGCAAGCTTGTTGCCATTGCCGAGCGAATCGCGATCCAGTATGAAGTTGTGGCCGAATCCGAGGAACGCGCGGTCCAAACCACCATTGCCGGTGTATTCCATGCGCACCGTGTTCCCGGTTTCGCCCAATGGGCGCAGGTCGCTGATGCGATACCCCACCTTGCTCACCGGATTGAGGCCGAATGCCAGGCCCCAACGGCCGTTCCCGAAGGGCACTCCCAAGGAAAGCCCGAGCATATCGGTACGGTGACCACGCTGTAGCTTGAAGTCCGTGCTGTATTCCTGTCCCCTGAAAGCGGTGCCGATCTCGAAGACCGGACGGCCCAAGGAGGCATAGGACGCCGGGTTCAGCTGGATCACGCTGAAGGGGTCGTACACCGCCACGGAGGCACCGGACATGAGCGCCTGAGAGACCTGGGTGCTGCCCACCAGCCCTCCGAAACCGTAAGCCGAGTAAGGACTACCGCTGCCCTGCTGGCCCTGTGCCTTTGCTGTCCGGGGTGCCAGGGCCACCAGGACGAGCATCGCCAGCGCGGTTGAATACATGTATCGCATGAAGTCCTTCCAGGGTCAGTAAAGGGTGGGCAAAGATGCCACTTTTCAAGGCGCGGACGAACCGCAAGGCATCGCCCCCGGTGAGTACAACGGCCAAGTGGGGACGATGGTACCCGAAGTGCTCGATGAAGCCCCGGATCTCGCCGACGATCCCATGATGGATACCGACCGACAAGCTACTGGAAGTATCCGTACCGAATACGGGCACTTGTTCCAAAGGCACCGACAGGGGCAATCGGGCGCTGTAGGCGTGCATGGCCTTGGCCCGCATCAGCATTCCGGGGCTTATGGCCCCCCCGACATAGGACCCATCGGCATCGACCACGTCGTAAGTGATGCAGGTGCCCGCATCGATGGCCAGCACCGGTCTATCCGGGAAGCGCAATGCAGCCGCCACCGCATTGGCCAGTCTATCGACCCCGAGGCTCAGCGGGGTGGTGTAGGCATTGCGCAGAGGAGTGGGCGTATCGCCGCCGATCTCGAATACCGGACACGACCGGCGCAAGTGATCGACCAACGCCCGGTCGCGTGCTGCCACCGATCCGATCACGGCACTGCGCATGGGCCGCCCAGCGATCCATTCGTCCAACGCCTCCAGGTCGCCTTGCGGCAAATGGGCCCGGTCCACAATGCCCTTATCCCCGAAAAACGCCGCTTTGGTACGGGTATTCCCAACATCCAGGACAAGGTCCAAGGCTTCCATTTCCATGGTTCGAGTACTTGTCTATCTTTGCGGCCTTGTTCGAGGGACCTGCTGACGGTTCCGGACAAAGTAATGGTGCCTTAGCTCAGCTGGTAGAGCAATGGATTGAAAATCCATGTGTCCCCAGTTCGATTCTGGGAGGCACCACGAAACAAGGAAGGCCCTCCGCGTCGCGGGGGGCTTTTCTCATTGACCCGAGTTGGCCAGCCAATCCCTCAACCTGGCAAGGTGGGCCTGCTTACCGGGCTCGCGCAGCTGCATGTTGGTGGCCGTGAAGTAGCCATGCTGGTCCAGGAAACGCACCTGCAGGTTGTTCCACTCCACCTCCGTGCGCAGCATACCGTACGCCTTCATTTCCTCGAACAAAAGTTCCCCGATGGCTTCGAAATCGTCCCTTCCCAAATAATCGAGGTCGGCATCGCACAGGATCTTGCTGGCCTGGTCGGCAGGGGCCTGCGGGATCCGGGTGGCCATGATCATGGCACAGATACGCTCCACCTGCACCGCATTGAAGCCGAAACCGGGGAGCAACTCGCGCACCATCCTGCACCCGGCCTCCTCGTGGTCCTGCCCTTGCAACAAGAATCCCGCATCGTGGTACAGGGCCGCTGTTTTCAGGAGCTCCAGCTCCTCACCCGAAAGCCCTTCGGCCTCGGCGATGCTGATCGCACTCGCATACACGTCCAAAGTGTGCTCGAAGCTGTGGTAGGTGCGATCCGGCGGCAGCTCGTTCTTGAGCTTCGCAAGGATGTATGCCTTCGCCTGCTGGGTATCCATGGTTCCGGAACGCGAGCCAAGATACGGCGTGGGCCGTATGACCACCCTGTACCTTTGCCCGGACCATGAGCCGGAACCCACATCGCCGCACGGCCATTCTTTTCAGCGCGCTCACGGCGTACATCGTCCTTCAATTCGCTTGGTGGGCGGTGCTGCTCCTGCGCAAGGACCGTGAAGTGCATGGCCTTATGCTGGAACTGAAGGCCCTTGGTGCCGATATACCCACCCCTGTGGACCCGCAGCGGAGTTTTCTCATGGTGGTCGGCGAGGGCAGCGTCTTTCTCGTGCTGTTGCTTGCGGTCCTCTATTTCACCTTCCGGGCGATCCGACGGGACCTCGACCTGGCGCGCACACAACGGAATTTCCTGCTGGCGGTAACCCACGAGCTCCGCACTCCCATTGCCGCCATCAAGCTCCAGTTGCAAACCCTCGGCCGTACCACCCTGTCCACGGACCAACGCGAAGACCTGCGCACGCGCGCCATCAACGAGGCCGACCGACTGGCCCTGCTGACGGACAAGGTGTTGCTGGCTACCCGTGCCGAAGAAGAGTCGTTGGGACTGGAGCGCCGGGAGTTCGACGCCATGGAACTGCTTCGCACCGTTGTTGAACGCTCGCGAAACCAACTTGGGGATGGTC
>JBIIYD010000142.1:0-7768 GCA_044347005.1 Flavobacteriales bacterium
TGCTCTGGCCCAGGGTAACATAGCCCAGGCCCACATCGAGCAGGGTGCGCAACTTGTCGTTTATGCGGGGGATGTCGGCGAACACGGTGGCGGCCTCTTCCACGGGCATGGCAAGCACATCGGCGATGCTATGGCCCTTGAAACGCACCTCCAGGGTTTCCCGGTCGAAGCGTTTGCCGCGGCAGGTTTCGCAGGGCACGTTCACATCGGGCAGGAAGTTCATTTCGATGGTGCGCATGCCGGCGCCCTTGCACGTTTCGCACCGCCCGCCCGGGGTGTTGAAGCTGAAGCGGCCCGCCTTGTAGCCCCGGATCTTGGCACTGGGCAGCTGCGCGAAGAGTTCGCGGATGTGGTCGAACAGGCCTGTGTAGGTGGCCGGGTTGCTGCGCGGCGTGCGGCCGATGGGGCTTTGGTCCACTTCGATCACCTTGTCGATGTGGTTGAGCCCCTCCACCTTGTCGTAGGCCATGGGCTGCGTTTCGCTCCGGTAGAAGTGCTTGCTCAGGATGGGGTAGAGGGTGTCGCCGATCAAGGTGCTTTTACCACTGCCGCTGACCCCGGTAACGCAGATGAAGGTGCCCAAGGGGAAGGCCGCGCTCACGTCCTTCAGGTTGTTCCCCTTTGCCCCGTGGATGCGCAGCTGCTTGCCGTTGCCGCTGCGCCGCTGTTGCGGCACCGCTATGCGTAGGTCGCCGCGCAGGTAGCGCGCCGTTTTGCTGTCGCCCAAGGCCAGCTCATGGGGGTCGCCCTGGGCCACGATGCGGCCACCGTGTTCGCCGGCCCCCGGCCCTATGTCGATCAGGTGGTCGGCGCTCAGCATCATCTCCTTGTCGTGCTCCACCACCAGCACGCTGTTGCCGCCGTCGCGCAGGTTGCGCAGGCTGCCGATCAGGCGCTGGTCGTCGCGCTGGTGCAGCCCGATGCTGGGTTCGTCCAGGATATAGAGCACGCCGGTAAGCTGGCTACCGATCTGGGTGGCCAGCCGTATGCGCTGCGCCTCGCCACCGCTCAGGGTGCGGGCGCTGCGGTCCAGGGTCAGGTACTCCAGGCCCACGTCCAGCAGGAAGCGGGTGCGGTCCGTGATCTCCTTCACCGCCTCCTTGGCGATCACGGCCTTCTTTTCGTCCAGCTGCTGGAGCATGCCGGCCGCGAAGGCGTGCAGGTCGGCAATGGACATGTTGGTCAACTCGAAGATGTTCCTGCCCGCCAGTTTGAAGTGGATGGCCGTCTTTTTCAGGCGGCTGCCCTGGCACTCCGGGCAGGTGATCATGTGGGTGAAGCTGGAAGCCCACTTCTGCGCCGTCTTCGTGCCTTCCCCCGACTCTTCCAGGATGAAGGGGATGATGCCGTCGAACTGCACGGTGCGGTCGCTTAGGCCCACGCCGCTGCGCACCCGGATGGGGTCGTCAAGCCCGTTGAGCAGGGCGCCGAGCACGGCATCCTCCATTTCGGCGATCGGGGTGTTCAGGTCGTGCCCGTAGTGCTCCAGCACCGCCTCGATCTGCTTGAACACCCAGGAGTTCTTGTAGGCCCCGAGGGGCACTATGGCGCCCTTCTTCACGCTCTTGTCCCGGTCGGGCACGATCTTGTCCAGGGCCACCTCGGTAACCTGACCCAAACCACTGCAGCGCGGGCAGGCGCCATAGGGGCTGTTGAAGCTGAAGAGGTTGGGTTCCGGCTCTTCGTAGGCGATGCCGCTGGTGGGACACATCAGGTGGCGGCTCAAGTAGCGCGGTTCGCCCCCCTTGGCTTCGATCACCATCAAATTGCCCTTGCCTTGTTTCAGCGCGGTGGCGCAGGTCTCGGCCAGGCGTTTTTGCCCGGCAGCGTTCACCTTCAGGCGGTCCACCACCAGTTCGATGTCGTGCACCTTGTAGCGGTCCAGCCGGGGCCTGCCGGTAATGTCGATCACCTCCCCGTCCACCCGGGCCCTTAGGAAGCCCTGCCGCACGAGTTGTTCGAACAGCTCGCGGTAGTGGCCCTTGCGGCCGCGCACCAGCGGCGACAGGATCAGCACCTCCTGGTCGTCGTAGGTCTCGCGGATCAGTTCCAGGATGCGCTGCTCGGTAAAGCGCACCATGGGTTCCCCGGTCACGTGGGAGTAGGCGTCGGCCACGCGGGCGAAGAGCAGGCGCAACAGGTCGTAGATCTCGGTGATGGTGCCTACGGTGCTGCGCGGGTTTCGGCTGATGGTCTTCTGCTCGATGGCGATCACCGGGCTAAGCCCGGTGATGAGGTCCACGTCCGGCCGCTCGATGCCGCCCAAGAACTGGCGCGCATAGGCGTTGAAGGTCTCGATGTAGCGCCGCTGGCCCTCGGCATGGATGGTGTCGAAGGCCAGGCTGCTCTTGCCGCTGCCGCTCAGCCCGGTGATCACCACCAGCCGGTCACGGGGTATCCGTACGTCGATGTCCTTCAGGTTGTGAACCCGGGCACCCAGTACTTCGATCTGGTCGGCGGTACTGTGGTCGGGTATCCTTACGTCCGCAGCGTTCTGTGTTTCCAAAGGAGGGGGTACGATGAAGGCTCAGTCCTGGACGATGGTCGCCTGGTCGAAGCCCGCGTCGGGGTTCAGGAGCTTGAGGATGCGGTAGGTCGTGTTGTGGCCCTGGGCGAAGGCCGCTAGATCGGGCACGGGGCCGCTGACCACCACCGAGCGGGTGGCGTAAGGGGCGTACAGGTCCTTGCTGCGGATGTGGAAACCGTAGCGCTCGGGGTCGCCCAGGATCTCCTTCATGGCCAGTATGCGGAAGACGTAGCGGGAGGTTTCCTCGGACAACTGCAGGTCGTAATAGGCCGTTTGCTGCTGGCGGCCGATCTGTTTGCTCACCCCCCCCTGGCCCATGTTGTAGGAAGCGGCCGCCATGGACCAACTGCCGAATTTCGCTTTCGACTCCTTGAGGTAGGCACACGCCGCCCGGGTGCTCTTTTCCACATGGTAGCGCTCGTCCACTTCGCCGTTCACCTCAAGGCCGTATCCGGTGGCCGTTTGCTCCAGGAACTGCCAGAAACCGGTGGCCCCGGAAGGCGACACGGCATTGGTGAAGCCGCTTTCGATCAAGGCGAGGTACTTCATGTCGTCGGGCACCCCTTCGCTGCGCAGCACTTCTTCGATGAGCGGGAACCAGCGCGCGGCGCGTTTGTGGGCCAGCAGGGTGTTGCTCTGCCAGTAGGTGTTCACCAGCAACTCGCGGTCCAGGCGCTCGCGCACGTCCAAGCGGTCCAGCGGCACGTCCTCGCCACAGAAGTCCAGTTCGTTCGGCAGCGTCAGGGAGAATACCTTGTAGCCGTCGTTGAAGTTCCGCTGGTGTTCGGGGTCGCTTTCCACCACGGAGGTGGAGTAGGTGAGGAGGTGCAGGCCCAGCGTGCCGGCCACCAGCGTGATCGACCAGATCGCGGTGCGCAGCAGAATGCGGTAGATGGGCTTCGGGGTGTTCATTGCACAGGTGGCCGGGTGTGGCGGGTAAGCGCGAATAGCGTGCCGAAGACAATTAGGCTGTAGGCGCAAAAGAGCAGGCTGTGCAGCAGCTCCCAAACGGGTACGAAGCGGAAGATGACATAGGTGAGGAAGGCGTTCACCAGGGCTACGCCGATGAACGACAAGGCCACCTGCCCATCGCTTAGGCCTGCGTAGCTCAGGTGGTGCGTGGTATGGTCGCGGCCACCGATGAAGGGGGAACTGCCCCGGGCGATGCGGTTGATGGAAACCACCGTGGTATCCACCAGGGGCAGGAGGAAGACGATAATGGTGGCGAAGAACTGGCGCATCGGTTCCTGTTCACCCAGCGGGGAAGGCGCGTTCCAGAAGAAGCGGATGCCCACGAAGGCCAGGAGCACGCCCAGGAACTGGCTGCCCGTATCGCCCATGAACATGCGCGAGGGGTTCCAATTGTAGAAGAGGAAGCCCGAAAGGGCGGCCATGATGCCTACCATGAGCAACATGTACACCGGGTCCATGGGGCCGATGACGGTCATGATCATGATCGTGACGGCGATGATGGGGATGGACACCACGGTGGTGATCCCGTCCATGTTGTCGAGCATGTTGATCGAGTTCATCATGCCCACCACCCAGAGGATGGTGATCAAGGTGTTTGCCCAGGAGGTTTCGAAGACATGGATGCTGGTGCCCGTTACCACCAGGAGCGCGCCGCACAACAGCTGCACGAAGAATTTCAGGAGTGGACGGGTGTTGTAGGCATCATCGGCAAGGCCCATGAGGAAGCCGAGCGAGGTGGCCGCCAGCAGGCCCAGCAGCTCGGGCCGCAAGGCATCCTGCACCAGACCGGGAAAGATGACCCCATAGAATGCGAAGCAGACCAGGAAGATGATGTAGAAACCGATGCCGCCGAAAGCGGGTTTGGAGGCGCTGCTCCAGCGTTCCATGGCGGGCTGTTGTTCGCGCATGCCCAAGGTGCGGGCGAATCGCATGAACAGGGAATTGACCAGCAGCGAAAAGACCAGCGCAGCGAAAAAGAGCCCGGAGTAAATGAGGAAGAGCTGCGTATTGCTGTACATGGCCTGGAACTATCCGTTCATTCACAAGGTGCTGGTGCCTTTGAACGCTTGCCCCTCACCATCCTTTGCACTAACGATGGGGTCCTTTACGCCCCAGTCGATCCCCAGGTCGGGGTCGTTCCACCGGATCGTGCGTTCCGAGGGTTGGTGGTAGTAATTGGTGCATTTGTACACGAAAACGGTCTCCTCTTCCAGGGCCACGAATCCGTGTGCGAACCCCGGTGGCACCCAGAGCAGGTGTTTGCTCGTGCCGTCCAGCCTCACTTTCAGGTGCTGGCCATAGGTGCTGCTCCCGGAGCGGATATCCACGATCACGTCCAACACGGCGCCGCGGACGACATGAACGAGCTTGCCTTGCGCGTGCGGCTCCAGCTGGAAATGGAGCCCGCGCAGCACCCCCGCCCGGGAAACGCTTTCGTTGTCCTGCACGAACAGGTCCCGGACACCGGTCCTTTCGCGAAAGGACCGCTCGTTGAACGTTTCCAGGAAGTGCCCCCGCTCATCGCTGAAGATCCGAGGCTTCAGCAGCAAAGGACCTTGCATGTCCAGCTGTTCGATCTCCATTAACCCCTCCTTTTGTTGATGGCCCCCGGCTCGCTGTCGGAATGGCCGCGCTCCTCGTAGTACCCACCGCCGTATCCCTGGCCGTAGCCATAGCCGTAGCCGTAGCCATAGCCGTAGTTGTAGCCGTACTTGTTGCGCTCGATGTCGACGCCGTTCAGGATGGTGCTCAGCCGGGAGATGTTGTTCTCGTTGATGAGCCGGTCCACGTTCTGCACGAACTGTTTCTTGCTGTAGTCGCTCCGGAAAATGTAGATGGGATAGTCGGCGCGTTGGATCATGGGGATCCCGTCCGTTACAAGGCCCACCGGCGGGTTGTCGATCAGGATCACGTCGTACATGTTCCTGAGCTCGTCGAGCAGGTGGTCCATTCGTGCACTGATGATCAATTCCGAGGGGTTGGGCGGTATGGGTCCGGCGGTGATGAAGTGCAGCCCCTCCAGGTCGCTGTGGTTGATGCATGGCATCAGCTCGTCCTTGCCGATCAGGAGGGTGCTCATTCCCCTGGTGTTCTCCACCCCGAAGCCCAGGTGGATCTTGGGCTTGCGCATGTCCAGGTCGAGGATGATGACCCGCTTGCCGCTGTAGGAAATGATGCCTGCCAGGTTGATGGCCACGAAGGTCTTGCCTTCGCCGGAGATGGTGCTTGTAATGGCGATGAGCTTGGGCCCCGACGAATTGTCGATGAATTGCAGGTTGGTTCGGATGCTTCGGAAGGCCTCCGCGATCAGCGATTTCGGGTTCTTGTCGATGAGGAGTTGGGAGATGGGGATCTCTTTCTTGTACTTCGGCACCATGCCCAGTATGCCGATGCTGGCATTGGACAGTTTGGCGATGTCGTGCAGGGAGGTGATGTTGTCGTGCAGGATGTAGCGCACGAGCACGATCAGGAAGCTGAGCACGATGCCTGTGACCAGGTAGGTGCTGTAGATCATGTTCTTTTTCGGGCTCAGCGGTTTTCCGGCCACCGAAGCGTCCTCCAGGATCCGGTTCTCCGATACGGACCCGGCCTTGCTGATCCGGTACTCGATGTCCTTTTCTAGGAGTTGCGTGTAGTACTTCTCATTGATGTTGAATACCCGCTCGATACGCGCGTATTGCAGCTCTTTCTCAGGGATCTGCAGGAAATCATCCTCGAAGGTCCGCAGCTGGTCGTCCAGTTCCTGCCTCCGTGCTTCAGCCCTTTTGCGCAAATTGGAAATGCTCTCCAAGAGCATGGTCTTCTGCGTGCCGATCTGGTACTCCAAGGTGCGCACGAGCTGGTTCTGTTCCGTTGCATCGTAGCGCAGGCCGCTCATCTTGGTGATCAACTCGTGCAGCGTGCCGATCATCCCGGAGAGGGTCGACTCGAACTGGGTGCCTACCAGCAAAGGCATCAGGTCCATGGCATTCACCTCCGGGATCGGTTTGTCCGTGGCACGTTCGATCTCCTTCAGCAACTCGATGTCCATGAAGAGACGGACCATTTCCTCCTCGTAGCTCTTCCTGCGCTCCAGGTAGATGGGCGTCAATTGGGTGAGGTCAGCTACGCGGTTCTCCATTTTGAAGGCCTGTAGGCGGTATTCCGAGTCGCGTAGTTGTTCGAATACGGTGTCCTTCTGGGTGCGGATGAATCGGATGATGCTTTCCGCACTTTCGATCTGGCGTTCCACATCGTACTCGATGAACGTCTCGGCCATGGCTTGGGCCATATCCCGGGCAAGGAGGGCATTCTCATCCTTGCAGGCGATCTCCACGGTTTGCGCATTGGGGTCCGCTATCCGTACCTGTACCAATGGATTGTACCTGCTCAATAAGGACTCCAGCGAATTGATCTTGAAGTACAGTGCCGGGCCTCCATCGCCTTCCATGGTCACCGCGGTTTCCGCAATTTCCAGGATCCCACTGAAGTGGGGCATGCGTATGAACTCACCGCGTTCGAAGGTCTGCTTATAGGTGCGGGTACCTATCGTGTAGGAAAGTGTGACCGCTTCCGGTTTCGAAAGGTCCAGGAATATGGGTTGGTCGTAGATGGCCCTGTCGAGCACCGTGAACTCGCGCAGCTTGAAGGACGAGCGCGTGTAGAACTCCTCGGTCAAGATCTGCCCGCGATTGAAGTAGCTCACTTCCAGGGGCATACGAAGCAGTACTTTCGACAGGAAGAACCGCGACCGCATCAGCTCCACATCGGCCTGCAGGTTCTTGTCCTCGCCGAAGGAACTCATGCTCAGCACCTGCATGGCCGTGTTCCGCTCCCTCAATTGAAGGATCGTCCTGGACTCGTAGATGGGAGCGGTGTAGCGGAGGTATACTGCAGCTGCCGCGAACGCTGTAAGGATGCACAATACGATCCACAGGATGCTCCTGCGGATGATGTAGAGGAAGAGCCCTAACTCGAACTCATTGCTGAAGTTCGTGATGCGCTCCTTATAGCTCTCGAAGTTGAGATTCCGTTGGCTGATATCCTCGCTGAGCATGGTCGAAGCGCGGATTATTGGAATCCTTCCACGATCCCGATGACGAGCAGTATGGTCGTCAATAGCGTGATTATCGGTGTCAGGTCGCTGAGCAGCTCGCGCGCGATTTCGGCATTGGGTTGTACGTATACGATATCGTCGCCTTCCATGACCAGATCGGCATGCTTCAGCCCTTCGATGGTGGAAAGGTCGAATTGGTACACTTTGCGGGGCTGCCCTTCGCCAGCGAGACG